>JANYJS010000008.1 GCA_025361765.1 Bacillota bacterium | reverse complement strand
ACTCTCGAATAACAGGATCGAGGGAAATATCAGAAAATTCGTTATTGGGAGAAACAACTTCATTTCAGTAGATACAGTCGCCGGAGCAAAGGCCAGTGCCGTTTGTTACAGCATGGTGATCACTGCTCAGGAAAACGGACTCAACGTATATGAGTATTTGAAATATCTTTTTGAGGAGCTGCCTAAGAGAAGAAAGAACAAAGATCCTTTCATATTGGAAAGCTGCTTGCCCTGGGCCAAGACCCTGCCAAAGCAGTGCTATATGAAAAAGGATTCCGAAGACGATAAACTAGAGCAACTTAAAATATGTACTCAATAGATAAGCCCCAGGGAGTGGCCACAAAGGACATAATTCCTGGGGCATTTCTTTACCATGCGCCCCGGCGTTGAGCACTTACGGCCGATTTTGGGAAGTCGCAGTTTTGTTATGATAAAGAATTATGCAAAGACGAGAGAAGATGGTAGCAATCGGCATAAAATGGATGTAAAATAGAGGAATATTAGATGCGATTTGTGTGATGAAGAACAGCTGGCGCCAAAACGGGATCTGGATGTTGTCAATTATTGATGAGTTCATTTAAAAGAGGGAGGGAATATGAGAGAATTCAGCATAAGTACCAATGTGTTTTTTGGTGAAAACGCACTCGACCGTTTAAAACAGATCGAAAATAAAAGAGTGCTGATTGTGTGTGACGACTTCATGCGCTCATCCGGAATGGTGACCAAGATAACAGAAAAACTGAAGGATTGTGAGGTCACGGTCTTCTCTGAGGTGATGCCGGATCCGACTATCGAAATCATTGCGGCCGGCATCCTGGCCCTAAAGGCCTCAAATGCTAAGGTTATCATTGCATTAGGAGGCGGGTCATCCATTGATGCGGCAAAGGCCATTAGAGAGTTTTCCATGCAGGCGGCTGATAAAAAGAGCGATATCGAGGAATGCTTTGCGATTCCTACTACCAGCGGCACAGGTTCAGAAGTGACCCAGTTTTCTGTCATTACGAATGCGCAGGATGGATTGAAGTACGCCATATCCAATAGATCACTGCTGCCCATGGTGGCCATACTGGATCCGGAGCTGGTCATCAGCGCGCCGAGGGCCATAACAGCAGATACAGGCATGGATGTGCTCACCCACGCTATTGAAGCCTATGTCTCAAAAGACGCTTCGGATTTCTCCGATGCTTTGGCAGAAAAAGCGATTACTTTAGTTTTTAAGTTTTTGCCGGAAGCTTATGCAGATGGAGAAAATAGATTGGCCAGGGAAAAAATGCATAATGCATCCTGTATGGCCGGCATGGCTTTCAATTCGGCAGGCCTTGGCATAACCCACAGCCTGGCCCACGCCATCGGCGGAAAGCTGCACATCTCACATGGAAAAAGCAACGCTATGATTCTGCCCCTTGTGGTGCAGTATAATGCTGACATTCAGAAAGATGACTACAGGGCAGGATACGAAGTGACAGCCAAAAAATATCAGAGGCTGGCAAAAATATTGGATTTGCATGCTTTAACGGTCAACATTGGTGTAAATAGCTTAGTTGATGCTATAGTTAAACTGCAGGGTGAACTTAAAATTCCGGCAACGCTAAAGGAGCTTGGTGTTGAGGCATCAGAGGTTCTAAAAATCAAAGAAGAGATTATTGACGCTGCTATGAGCGATATCTGCACAGAAAAAAATCCAAGAACGGCGTCAAGGCAAGATCTATCGAGCTTGCTCGAAAAGCTCATCGGCATAAAGTAATCTAAGGAGGTGGCTCGAATGAAAAAAATTAAGGTGTACCAGGTGTAGCCAGAGAGATGAATTGCTCAGAGACCGCATTTATAAGTGAAAGCGAGAACCCAAACGCAGATTTTTGCATACGATTCTTCATGCCTTCACTTTTGAAACGGAAAATCCGGAAAACGAGCTTAGTGTAAGAGATTTTGCACCTTCTGTAAAGATTGATGAAGAAGCTGCAACAGGTACTGCTGTCATTGCCTTTGAAGGATTCATCTCTTTTTAGAGATGTGGAATATGAATACATTGCGTATAATTTTGAAATGATGAAATTAGCATAAGGAGAACAACTCAATAATATGAACAAATATTGTGTAGCTATTTGTGATGATGAGCACGAAGTGTGCGCGATGATCGAAAATGTCGTACTGAATTTCGCGGAGCAAATACACGACTCCATATCAGCTGAGGTTTTTTTATCTGGAGAAGAATTATACAAGCATATCAAAGATGGCTGCTATTTCGATTTGATTTTCCTCGATATAGAAATGAATTCCCTAAACGGGATTGATATCGGTATTAAAATACGAGAGGAATTTGATAATCAAACAACTCAAATCATATATATTTCAGGTAAAGATCACTATTATAAAAGCCTGTTTGATGTCAGGCCGATGCATTTTTTGACAAAACCTCTGTGCGCTGAGAAAATTATTAAGGATATCCAACTGGCCATGAAGTTATCGGAACGCTTTAAGGGTGTATTCAGTTATAAGAAGGGCCATGAAAATTATAAAACTCAATTAAAGGATATTCTATACTTTGAAAGCGATGACCGTGAGATTCGTATCGTGACGCATGATCGAAAAGACAAGTTTTATGGAAAGATGGAGGATATTCATGCAGAGCTGGCAGCTCACTATTTCATGCATATACATAAGTCCTATTTGATAAACTATGCTCATGTGGTTTGCTTTAGATACGAAGAGGTGGTCATGTCAAACACCATGAGACTACCGGTAAGCCAATCTCGGAGAAAAGAAATAAGACGGCTGCAAACAGAGCTTATCCGGGAAGGAATCTAGGCGTGCAATTAGGTGTATATGAAATAGTCTACATATTAACCAACGTATTTTCCACATACACGGTATTTAAATTTATGACGGTTTTCTTCAATCGAAAAGGAACCAATTCCAATAAAGAAATGCTGTCCTACATCGGATATTACTTTTGTATCACGCTTGTGTATCTGATTATTAATATTCCCATAGTTATGCTTCTTTGCAACACCGTTGCTTTTTATCTTTTAACACTAAACTATAGTAGTAGTATTAAAAAAAGAATTTCAGCAGTTCTCTTAATCTACCTGATCTTGATGTGTGTCGAGATGCTGGTAGCCTTATTGTCGGGATATACCAATTTTCCAATAGCAGCGCAAAACAATTATTCTTCAGTATGGGGACTAGCTTGCGCAAAAATTCTGAGTTATGCTGTCGTCATTGCTATGAGTAATTTCAAAAATATCAAAAAAGGCGATGCTATTTCACCATTATATTGGCTTTGCACATTTTTGATTCCAATTATATCACTTTATCTTTTGCTTTTGCTTTTCCAAGTGGGAAATCTATCAACTTGGCAGCTGATTACTTCCGTTGCTTTCATGTCTTTTCTAAATTTCTCGGTATTCTTCATGTATGATGCTATTGGAGCGACGATGTCAGATAAATTAACCAATTTGCTGATAGCGCAGCAACACAAATATTATGATGAGCAATTCAAAATTATGAGAATATCCTTAAAAAACACCAATTCAATCGTTCATGACTTGCGTAACCATATTATGGTACTAAGGTCATATGCACTCAAAGATGACAATGGTAACATTTTAGCCTATCTTTCCAAAATGGGGAACAACTTGACTTACATGAAACAATATGCCAGCTCTCAAAACTTAGAGATTGATAGCATATTGAACTTTAAGATACAAGAAGCAGAGCAAAAGGGCATCAAAGTTCTTCTGGATTTGAGCATTCCAAATAGTGTTGACTTTCCGGCCTTCGATGCCGCCATAATTTTAGGAAATCTCCTGGACAACGCCATAAAAGCTGCTGGCGAAGCGGGTGAGAAATCCTATATTGACATTAAAATTAAATATGACAGAGGAAGGCTCGCTATAGTTATTGCTAACCCATTTGTGGGCAATATCTTAAAAGACAATGACTCGTTAATGACAACTAAAAAAAACGCATGCCAGCACGGTATAGGGCTTTCCAACGTCAGAAACGCCCTGATTAAATATAAAGGATCTATGGATGCCTCGGATGAGGGCAATATCTTTTCTGTTTCGCTATTACTCTATATTTAGTTATCAAGGTGTAAATTTCCTCGTAAATATATAGGGTTTTCTTCAACAACCGGCGTACAGCTTTGTAGGGGTGTAACATGAAGAAAATATTATATTGGGGAAAGGAGGAGTAAAAATGAAAACTATTGTTTTGAAATCAGTTGGTTTCCTGGCTAGCCTAGCTCTTATAGTTACATCATCCAATGTCAATAGCACCTGCTTTTTTGTGATGCATCAGCCGATGCTTCCAGTTGGCTTTGAAAAATTGAAAATAAAAGGTTAATCAACGTTTATATTCTGGTAATCATAGCTTTCGAACTAGACTTATCAATACCCACAAATGGGACTAACAATGTCGGCTGATGTTAGGAGGAATATGTTGGAAATCAAAAATGCAAGGACCCCTTGGCGTGGAGTAATGCTACACATAAAAGAAGCTGATAGTGACCTTTCTGCAGTAGCACAGGAGTTTGAACTTTTGCGGACGAAGCCGCTCCTCTATGATCTGAGGGGATGTCAGTTCTTTTCTAAATCACAAATTTAGTTGACTACTAAAGTTTAGAGCAAACAAGGAAAGTTTATACGATAACGCCCAAAAACAATAAGAAAAAAAGGAATCTTTAAAAGTTTAAAGGGGAGAAAAAGGCATGGACAGACTTATTGATAGCATGATAGCGAATAGGATTATAGAATCATCAGACAAGGCGATCTACGAATATGGCCTAAGGCAAGGCATGGTGATTCTTATAAATATATTTGCAACTGTCATCATTGGCCTAATGATGAGCATGGTTTGGCAGAGCTTGCTATTTATGACCGCTTATATACCACTGCGCATGTATTCTGGTGGGTATCACGCACAAACTCAACGTACATGCTTTTTTCTCTCCATATCAATGGTTATCATATCCCTTCTGGCAATGAAATATTTGCAGACAAGCACAATAACCATTTTATCAACGGGTATGGTGGCAGGAATTATCATTCTTAGATTTGCGCCAATGGAAGACGAGAATAAACCTTTGAGCAAATACGAAATTAAAGTATATGGGAAAAAGGCAAAAATACTATATGCAATAGAGCTGTTGATCGTGATTGCGATGCTTTTGTTGGAATTTCAAAACGCTGCATTATGTTTGGCGATGTCCTTGTTTTGGGTAGCTGGGCTGGTTGGAATATCAGCACTTGGACTAAAGAAGAGTGGTGATCCTTCGACATAGAATTTAGACTGAGTATGGTGTCTTTGCCAACTTAAAAGTATTCTTTATTGGCGCCGGCAATAGCTATGCGCTATTTGTTATTTTCAATTTGCTATTTTCTATTTGTTATTTTCTATTTGTTATTTTCTATTTTCTATTTATTTCTTATTTCCTATTTCCTATTTCCTATTTCTTATTTACTTTAAGCCCTATATAATTGAAGAAAGAGTACAATGAATGTTCATTGTCAAAGAGCGCGAGGCTATTTGAAAATTTATAAAGCAAAGCGCGCAAGGCGATTAAAAATTCTAAGGAGATGGGTTAAAATGAAAAAAATTAAGGTGTTTCAGGCCGATGCCTTTACCAAGAATGCTTTCGGTGGAAATCCGGCAGGAGTCGTTCCTTACGCTGGTGGATTAACGGATCAGGAAATGCGAAATATAGCAAGAGAGATGAATTGCTCGGAGACCGCATTTATCAGTGAAAGCGAGAATCCAAACGCGGATTTTTACATACGCTTCTTCACGCCCGCAGAAGAAGTTGACCTTTGCGGACATGCGACAATAGCAGCATGTCATGTTCTGGTGTATCAAGGAAGAATTGCCACCTGCCATGGTGAAACGATAATAAATCAGGAAACGAAGGCTGGCGTTCTGCCTGTACATATTTATTGCGATGAGCAGAATGCTATTGAATCTATAGTAATGGGGCAGAGGCTGCCAGTTGTTTTGGAGACGACTTTAGACCGAAAGACTGTTGCTGAGCTTATGGGACTTGTTGAGTCGGACCTTGAGCTTATGGGACCAAATAAATTTGTCCCTAAGGGTAATAGGCTTCCCTTGCAAATCATATCGACGGGCCTTCCCGATCTAATGGTTCCGATTAAGAACCTATCCACCCTCAAAGCGGCATCGCCAAACTTTGAGGAAATGGCAAAGTTTCAAAAAAAGCATGACTTTATTAGTTTTCATGCATTTACCTTTGAGACAGAAAACCCTGAAAACGACCTTAGCGTAAGGGATTTTGCACCTTCAGTGCAAATCGACGAAGAGGCTGCAACTGGGACTGCAAACGGTGCACTTGGCGCATATCTGGTGCTCAATAAAGCCTTGCCATTGACTAATAATCCAATAATGATTAAAATTGAGCAGGGAATAGGAATGGGCAGACCAAGCCAAATCGCCTCCGAGATCAGCCATGAAGATGGCGTCGTCACTATGGTTAGGGTGGGAGGCTCCGCCGTCATTGTCATGGAAGGAGTCATCACTTTTTAGAGAGCGGAATATGAATATAAAACGCTGGAAAGTAAATGATTATCGTGGTAAAATTACTTGTTAGTGAGATTCACTAAGGATTTTAGTATAGGGTTGTTCATATAACATGATGAACAGAATTAGTAAGATAGAAGGTGCAAATATGACAAGCAAAGTAGCAGTGATTCGCTGTGATTCCTATGATGAGGAGCAGGTTTATAAAGCTGTAAAAGAAGGCATTGCTTTAATTGGTGGACTTGAGTGCATAGTGCCTAAAAGTGACAGGATACTCTTTAAACCAAACCTGCTGAACAAGGCAGCGCCAGATAAGGCTGTCACAACCCATCCTTCCGTTTTTGATGCAGTAATCAGACTGTTTAAAGAGCAGGGATATGATAATATGTTTTATGGAGATTCCCCAGGGAATCCTACAAATCCGGAGAAGATTGCAGAGGGCTGCGGGATTAAGCAGGTCGGCGAAAAATATGGACTCAAGTATGGTGAATTCAACAAAGGAAAGACGGTGAATTTTCCGGAGGGCAGATTTGTCAAACAGTTTGAAATCAGCGAGGGGGCCCTCGAGGCGGATGCCATCATCAATGTCTGCAAGATGAAAACCCATCAACTGGGACGTATCACTGGCGGTGTTAAAAACCTGCTGGGCTGCGTATATGGGCTGAACAAAGGCATGTGTCATGCAAAATTTCCGGATCCGGAGTCTTTTGGCAAAATGCTGGTTGACCTGAGCAGATACCTTGCGCCTAAGCTTCATATTATGGATGGCATAGTGGCTATGGAAGGCAATGGGCCTTTTTCGGGAACGCAGGTTAATATGAATGTGCTATTGATTTCCACGGATCCCGTAGCGCTGGACGCAGTTTTTTGCAAGCTGATCAACCTAGATCCCTCGCTGGTGCCGACGATTAAATACGGTGAAGAATTTGGACTTGGGAAGTATCGTGATGAGGACTTAGAGATTTTAGGCGCGGAGGTTAGTGACCTGATTAAAGCGGATTTTGATGTTTCAAGGGAGGCGGCTAGAGCTGGCAAGTGGCAGAATTTGTCTGTTGTGCGTTCTTTGCTGCTTAAAAAACCGGTAATCATGGCTGAGAAATGCATAAAGTGCGGCGTTTGCGTAGATGCTTGCCCGGTAGAGGGGAAGGCCATGTATTTCAAGGATGATAAGCGACAAAATCCACCTCTCTATAGATATGACAAATGCATCAGATGCTATTGCTGTCAGGAGATGTGCCCAGAGAAAGCCATAACGGTCAAAACACCTGCCTTGGGGAAATTGCTGATCTACAAGAAATGAAATGCACTACTGTATAATGCCTTTAATTCAAATATAGATTTTCGGAAAAAATAAAGCGAGGAACAGATTTATGAAAAAATACGATATTATAATAGTAGGCGCAGGAGCCAGCGGTGTATTCATGTCCTACGAGATGACAAAGATGGATAATACGGCTACCGTATTGATGATAGACAAAGGCTCCGCCCTGGAGAAAAGAATATGTCCAATTAGTGCCAATAAAGTCGATAATTGCATCAAGTGCAATCCCTGCCATATCATGAACGGCTATGGCGGTGCGGGTACCCTTTCGGACGGAAAATATAACATTACAACAAAATTCGGTGGAGATCTTCATGCTTATGTGGGAACGGATGAAGCCATGGCGCTTATGGAATATGTGGACGAGGTGCTTTGCAGTATGGGCGGAGCTGATGCCAGGCTTTATACAACGAGCAATTCAGAGATTAAAACCATCGCGCTGCGAAACAATCTGCATCTTCTGGACGCCAAAGTTAGGCATCTGGGGACGGACAGGAACTTGTTGATTTTATCCAGAATTTTTGACTACTCAAAGGATCGGATAGAAACCTTGTTTGGTACTGAAGTCAGTGATGTTGAAGTCCTTGAAGAGGGATTTCGCATCACGTGCAAGAATAATGACCAGTTTGAATGCAACGACCTGGTCCTAGCTACTGGGAGGTCTGGGTCCAAATGGATTTCCACCATTTGTGAAAAATACCATATAGAACTTGAAAGAAATAGAGTGGATATCGGGGTCAGAGTCGAGCTTCAGGCTGAAATATTCAAACATATTACAGACGAAGTCTATGAAAGCAAAATTGTTTACAAGACGGATAAATATAATGACATGGTCAGAACCTTCTGTATGAACCCTTATGGCGAAGTGGTTGCTGAAAACACCAATGGGATAGTTACTGTTAATGGCCACAGCTATTCGGATCCGGCGCTGCATACAGAGAATACCAATTTTGCCTTGCTTGTTTCCAATAAATTCACGGAGCCTTTTAGGGACAGCAATGAATACGGAGAATCAATTGCTCGTCTCAGCAATATGCTGGGCGGGGGGGTATTGCTCCAAAGATTTGGTGATTTGGTAAAGGGCAGAAGAAGCAGCGCAAGAAGAATGGAGAAATGCTTCACAAGACCCACACTGCAAGCGACCCCAGGTGATCTTAGTCTAGTGATACCTAAAAGGCAACTGGATAATATCATAGAGATGATTTATGCTTTGGATAAAATCGCCCCGGGAACTGCCAATGAAGATACCTTGCTTTATGGCGTCGAGGTTAAATTCTACAACTCAAAAGTGGAGGTTGATAGCAATCTGGAGACGAAAATCAAGGGGCTTTACGCCTTGGGAGACGGATCCGGCGTGACCCATTCATTATCCCAAGCATCAGCAAGCGGCATCTACGTTGGAAGAAGATTGGCTGAAAAATATCAGAAATAGCCGAAACGGTCTGATAGCAATAAAGTACGCATATATCTGAATTATAAACAAAATATAGTCAAACAAAGTTCGCTTATAAGCGAACTTTGTTTTTTTAATGCATCACTTTATAAAGATATTTTGCCATTATCACTTTACTAAATGTAGGGGCTGATATTATAATAAGGAACACGATACAGTATATATGGAGGACAAATGGAAATTCTGAAAGAGCGCATTTTAAAGGACGGTATGGGGATCGGAACTGAGATTTTAAAAGTAGATTCTTTTCTCAATCATCAGCTTGACATTGGGCTTCTTAATGCGATTGGACAGGAGTTCTTCACCCTATTTTCTGATGTCAAGGTGACAAAAATATTGACCATCGAAGCATCAGGGATTGCCATAGCCAGTATAGCGGCCCAGTATTTCAAAGTTCCAGTTGTGTTTGCCAAAAAAGCCGAGCCAAATACTATGGTGGATGGCTTCTATGAAGCAGATATCCATTCTTTTACCAAGAATAAAGACTATATCGCCCGGGTATCAAAGAAATTTCTCGGCGAACAAGATCATATTTTAATTATCGATGATTTTCTTGCTAAGGGCTGTGCACTTAAAGGACTTGTTGACATTGTAGCTCAGTCCGGGGCAACTCTTGCCGGCTGCGGGATCGTCATTGAGAAAGCCTTTCAGGGTGGAGGACAAGCCCTTAGAAATCAAGGAATCCGAATCGAATCACTTGCGGTTATTAAATCCATAAAGGATCATAATATAAATTTTTATTAAACCCAATAAAAGAGGAGGAAAAAACACATGAAAAAGATCTTAGCAGTTTTACTTATCCTTGTTCTCGTTCTTGGTACTTTCACTGCCTGCGGCGGCGCTAAAGAACCGGCAAAAGCCGCAGAACCATTGACTGTCGGCTTCATCTATGTTGGCCCAATCGGTGATGGCGGTTTCACGTATGCACATGACCAAGGAAGAATCTACCTTGAAGATTATTTCAAGGGCGCAGTAAAAACCATTTATCAGGAAAGCGTTCCAGAAACCATGCAGGATGTTACCAATGCGGCTAAAAACATGATCGATCAAGGCGCAAAAGTCATCTTCACCACAAGTTTTGGATTTATGGATGCTACTGAAGCCTTAGCTACCCAATATCCTGATGTCATCTTTATGCATTTCTCAGGCTTTAAAATGAATGAAACCAATTTTGGCAACTATTTTGGCGCTATGGAAGAAGCCAGATATTTGTCCGGTATCGTTGCTGGAATGAAGACAAAAACCAACAAAATTGGCTATGTTGCAGCGTTCCCTTATACGGAATTACTCATCGGAATCAACGCATTTACCCTTGGCGCTCAGTCCGTTAATAAGGATGCTACTGTCAGTGTTGTTTGGACCAATTCATGGTTTGATCCAGCCAAAGAGAAAGATGCGGCAACCGCGCTTCTTGATCAGGGCTGCGACGTGCTGGCACAGCATGTTGATACAACTGGACCACAAATCGCCGCTGAAGAAAGAGGCGTATGGGCTATCGGATACAATTCGGATTCAAGCGCAGCTGCACCTAATGCTTTCATGACAGCTCCAGTTTGGAACCATGGCATTTACTATGTAGCACAAATTCAAAAAGTTATCGATGGCACATGGAAACCTGAATCCTATTATGGTACAATGGCAGATGGATACATCGGTCTTCTACCATTGACGGCTGTTGCTCCAGAAGGCGCTCAGGCTAAAGTTGATGAAATTCAGGCGAAAATCGTAGCTGGAACATTCCCAATATTCACAGGTCCAATCTTTGACCAGACTGGCAAAGAAGTTGTTCCTGCAGGCAAGTCATTAACCCGCGAAGAAATTTGGAAAATGGATTATCTTGTAAAAGGCGTTCAAGGATCACTTAAATAAACGTGGCCACAAAAATACTAAAAGGTCACATAAATTGACAGGAGGTTTGCAATGCAGCAACATGCAGCAATAGAAATGCGACATATTTCAAAGGCTTTTGGTGCAATAAAGGCAAACGAGAATGTGGATTTAGAAGTTAGAAGCGGTGAAGTGCATGCACTTCTCGGGGAAAACGGTGCTGGTAAAAGTACACTTATGAACATGCTGTCAGGGATTTATAGCCCTGACAGCGGTTCTATTTTTATCAAAGGCACAGAAGTTCATTTTTCGTCGCCAAAACAGCCAATCAAGCTGGGGATCGGGATGATTCACCAGCATTTCAAGCTCATCGATATCCTCACGGCTAAAGAGAACATCATTCTCGGACAGGGCGGCGGGTTTTTTGTTAAGGGGAAAGAACTCTCGAAAGAGATTAAACATATATCAGACACCTATGGACTGGATATTAATCCGGATAAAAAAGTCTATGAGATGTCTGTAGGAGAAAAGCAGACGCTGGAAATCATAAAGGTATTATACAGGGGAGCTAAGATTCTTATTATGGATGAGCCTACTGCAGTGCTCACGCCTCAAGAGATCAAGCGCCTTTTTGGCATACTTCGCAATATGAGAGATCAGGGCTGCGCAATCATCATCATTACCCATAAGCTCAATGAGGTTATGGAAATCAGCGATCGCATTACGGTCCTGCGTAAGGGAAAGACCATTGCTACCGTTGAAACGGCAAAGACAGAGGTCTCAGATCTTATAGAGATGATGGTTGGAAAAAGCGTGGACCTGGCAATTGCCAGGGAAAACATAGCCGAAAAGAAGATGCTTCTTTCCGTGGATAACCTCCACGTTTTTGACAGCGAGAAAAGGCATGCTTTAAATGAGGTTTCATTTGAACTCTATGGGGGAGAAATTCTTGGTGTCGCTGGCGTTGCCGGTAGTGGACAGAAGGAACTATGCGAAACTATTGCTGGGCTGATCCATGCGGAGAAGGGTCGCATTTTCTTTGACGGCGATAATATCGTGGGCAAGAATCCCAGAGATATCATCAGACTGGGCATCAGAATGGGATTCATACCTGAAGATCGTTTGGGCATGGGCCTTGTGGCCTCCATGGATATTGTTCATAATTTAATTCTAAAAGATTATCAGAATCAGCCGGGCATTTTCTTAAAGCGTAAACATATCGTTGAAAAAGCCCATAAAATCGTTAAAAGACTGGATATTCAGACGCCGGGAATTTATTCACCTGTGCGAAAATTATCTGGTGGAAATATACAAAAGGTTCTCCTTGGCAGAGAAATTGATTCCAATCCAAGAGTTCTTATTACAGCCTATCCGGTTAGAGGCCTTGATATTGGGGCATCTTATAAAATCTATGAACTGCTGAACGAACAAAAGCGCCTAGGCGTGGGCGTTCTATTCATTGGTGAAGACCTGGATGTGCTTTTAGAGCTTTGCGACCGTATTATGGTGCTGTTTGACGGCAATGTCACCGGAATTGTAGAGGCCAGGTCTGTAACAAAAGAGGAATTGGGCCTTATGATGGCAGGCGGCTTTCAAAGCAGGGAGGCTTTATCATGCTGAGGATTATTAAAAGAGAGGATGTCAGCAAAAGACAGTCTATTCTCATCAGATTTATAGCTATTTTATTGTCGCTGGTTTTTTCGGGAGTATTTATTTTTATTCTGGGCTTTAATCCCATAGAAGTTTTTGGCAATATGGTTATTGGCGCTCTTGGTACTGAAATGCGGATCAAGGAAACCATTATTAAGGCAATTCCGCTGATCATAACCTCACTTGGGATCCTAGTTGCCTTTAAAATGAAGTTTTGGAATATTGGGGGCGAAGGGCAAATCATTATGGGAGCCTTTGCGGCAACCTATATTGCCTTGAATTATTCCGATAATTTTTCAAGACCTGTTGTCCTGATTCTGATGATGCTGGCGGCCATGATCACTGGCGGAATTTGGGCTTTTATCCCTGCCTTTTTTAAGGTAAAGTTTGGCACCAATGAAACCATTTTCACCTTAATGATGAATTATATCGCCCTCAAGTGGGTGACATACCTGCAGTATGGGCCGTGGAAAGACCCGAATTCCCAGGGCTTTCCCAAAGTTGCAAATTTTGAAGTCAACGCCATTTTGCCCAGCGTTTTTGGCATACATATTGGGTGGATTATAGCTATTGTGCTGACCATTATTATCGCTATTTTTATGAATTATACGAAAAAGGGCTACGAAATTACCGTGGTCGGAGAAAGCATAGATACGGCAAAATATGCGGGCATGAATATCAAAATGATTGTTATCACCGCCATGCTCATCTCTGGAGGCTTATGCGGACTGACGGGCATGATTCAGGCTTCGGCCATAGAGAAGACCTTAACAGTCTCCTTGTCTGGAGGCTATGGATTTACAGCCATTATCACGACTTGGCTATCAAATCTAAAGGCGCCTTTTGTGCTGATGACATCACTCGCTTTTGCTGTCTTGCTTCAAGGAGGATCCTATATTCAAATCGCAATGCAGGTGCCGTCTTCCGTAGCAGATATGATCCAGGGCATGATTCTGTTTTTTGTCCTGGGCAGTGAATTTTTCATTCGCTATACAATAGGACTCAAATCTAAGGAGGTGGCTTAGCATGTGGACAGCGTTTCTTTTCGCGGCGATTATCGCAGGGACGCCTTTGCTATTTGCGACCCTAGGAGAACTCATCACAGAAAAATCAGGGAATTTGAATCTTGGTGTCGAGGGCATGATGCTTATGGGCGCTATTATGGGATTTTCCGTAGGTATTTGGACAGGAAATCCTATTATGGCCATGATCGGCGCGCTACTGGCTGGAGCAGCCGGCGCTCTGATTTTCGCTGTTCTGACCGTAAGCCTTAGAGCCAATCAAGTAGTGACTGGTCTTGCTTTGACCATATTTGGAACTGGGTTTGCCAGCTTTATGGGCAAAAACTTTGTGGGCAAAGTCACACCGCCGGCGATCAAGAGCTTTTTTCATGCGTTTGAAATCCCATTCTTATCTGATATCCCTTATTTAGGACCTATTTTATTCAAACATGATGTTTTCGTTTATTTTGGCTATCTTGTCATACTGATTGCCAGCCTATACCTTTATAAAACACGGCGAGGTCTAAATCTCAGAGCGGTAGGAGAGAACGCTGCGGCAGCGGACGCCTCCGGAATCAATGTCACCCTTTATAAATATGTACATATTATCATTGGTGGAGCATTATGCGGTCTTGGCGGCGCTTATCTATCCCTGGTGACGATTCCGGTCTGGCAGGAAGGGGTTACCTCCGGCAGAGGTTGGATTGCTGTGGCCCTGGTGATTTTTGCGTCCTGGAATCCGACAAAAGCCATGCTGGGCGCTTTTCTGTTCGGCGGCCTTGATATTCTGGGCTTTAGACTTCAAAGTCAGGGCATTCAGGTGTCCCAGTATCTGATCGACATGCTGCCTTACGTGGCAACTGTAGTGGTACTGATACTGAGCACCAGAAACAACAAAAAAGAGGACAGGCCGCCTCAGGATCTTGGCGTGCCTTACTATAGAGAAGAGAGATAGTAATGGAGAATACTAGAAAAAGAAGGCTTACGGGGATTATGTACGTGCTCCTGACGAGTCTATGTTTTGGCTTGATGCCGGCAATCTCTCAAATGTCATTTAAGTCAGGTCTCAGCGTAGAGACCATGCTGGCTTATCGGTATCCTACTGCGCTGGCTATAACCTGGGCGTACATTTTAATAAAGAAAATCGATTATAAAGTGACGAAAAGTCAATTTGCACTTTTGATGCTCATTGGCTGTATTTATGTCGCTTTCATCTTCTTTATCAACCAAAGCTATTTGCTGCTTCCGGGTGCAATAGCTTCCATATTGGTGTTTTTGTATGTCAGTCTGGTTGTAACTATGGAAATTATTGTAGGGAGGGAGAGACCCAATTGGATTCGATTCTTTTGCGTCGCTCTTTCACTCGGGGGACTGATTATTGTTGTTTGGAATCCATCTGGCACAGGCGGACTTAGTCTTTTGGGGATCGCCTTTGGCCTCACGGCAGGGGTGCTTTACGCCGTTTATACCACAGTCCTCGGGGGAGAAAAAGCGCGAAGGCTTGACGCCATCGTTATTGTGGCTTATGTACTCATGATCCCTGCGGTACTTTATGTAGTGCGCTGCTGGTTTTCCGGTGCCAAGCCCTATCCCGAGACTTTAGAGCAGGGTTTTTATATCTTGATTCTGGCCATGTTTTGCACCTTCTTTGGCACTCTTTGGTGGTATAAATCTGTCAAGTTCATTGGCTCTAGTACGGCTTCAATTATCAACACCATAGAGCCGGTCATTGCTTATTTCGGTGGCATGCTGATCATGAGAGATGTTTTGGCGCCTTCGGCGGTTCTGGGCGGCGCCATAATAATAACAGCGATACTCATACTGAATATCGCTGAAAGTTCAAAAGACAAGGCTGCCGAAAAGTGAAGAAGGATTTTTTACAAAATAACAGGGGTTTTGCCGCTATCGTCGTCAGGTCTTGCACATTCCGTCGCGCGGCCTTGCAGAATATCAAGCCCATGTTCCAGGGAAGGCAGGATATAGGCCAGAATTTCCTTGATGGCTTTTGGGCTTCCAGGAAGGTTGACAATCAGAGTGTTACCGCGAATACCGGCTTCTGCCCTGGAGAGCATGGCTCTCGGCGTAATTTGAAGGCTCATATAACGCATGGCTTCAGGGATACCTGGAGCCTTTCTTTCGATCACTTCCAGAGTGGCTTCAGGGGTCACGTCCCTCTTCGAAAATCCGGTACCACCGGTAGTCAGAACTAGGTCGATTCCTTCACGGTCGGCCATGTTAATCATCTCGTTGGCCAGCACATACTGATCATCAGGAACCATAGTGTATCTTTCAATGGAAAAACCAGGAAACCCCAGAAGGATTTCTTCTATAGCGGGTCCGCTTAAATCCTCGCGCTGACCGGAAAATCCTTTATCACTTGCCGTAATAATTCCGACTTTGTACATCATTTCACGCTCCTTACAACATAAATATTTCGTATTCGTGGTTAAGCAGATTAATGGTCAATAATTTATTTTGTAGGATATCACCCTTACCAAAAAGTACCTTAATCCCTTCACTGACCTGAATTGAAGCCGTCATAGCCGGAGTAAATGAGGGATTTCCCAACTCGGCCTCGATACCTTTTTCCATATTTTCGGGATAGATTTTATGAAAAATGAAATCGCCGGGCATAATGGTACAAACCTGAGCGTACCAGCCGCCTATGGCCCCATGAATTAAGGGGATGTTGCAGCGCGAACATAGGGACTCGAGTATACGCCGTGAGCTCATATTGTCAAGGGCATCAAAAACCAAATCATGGCCAGAAATAATCTCGGCTCCATTTTGTTCAGTGAGAAAGCAGGTTTTGGCAATAACTTTGATTTCTGAATTGACTTTCGCCATTCGGTCCACGGCAGCCTCAGCCTTGCTTTTTCCAATTGACGGCTCATCGCTCAGCAGCTGCCGATTAAGGTTTGACAGCTCGAAAACGTCACCATCTACAGCGGTTATGCTGCCAATGCCCATCCTGCCCAGTAGCTCGATTACATATCCGCCAAGACCACCGCAGCCGACCACGCAGACTTTAAAAGTCTTCAAGCGCTGATTTTCTTCGGCGCTTAATAAATTCATGTTTTTAAGGTAACGTTCTTGTGACATAAACCCTCGCTAATCGTTTTATTTTATATTATAATAGAAGTGTATAGAATGCAAGGGAGGGACCGCTATTTGAAATTAATAAACCGGATTTTAGCTGGCTTACTTATAATCATAATACCATTTACCGCAATCGCTTTGTCGACGAATATTTTATCAAGACTGCCTGATATTTATGCTTATGAATTCACAAAGTCGCGAGTCACTGAAGGCATCGAACTGACCGCAAAACCAACGGAGCTGGCTAATCTATTTTCAGGTTATCTTATGGGCAAAACCAAGGAACTTCAGTTGGTCTCGGAATACCAAGGCAGGGAACAGCAGATTTTTACCATGCGGGATCAAATTGGCATGTATCATATTAAGGAGACCCTTGACCTTGCCCTTATAGCCTCAGCACTGGCATTTTTTACGGGATGTTTTCTGATTTATTGGCTAAGAAGAAGAGGAGAGAAGGAGCGCGTGAGGACGGCCTCGAAGTATGGATTTGCATTTTACTTGTTTTTTTGGTTGTGGACTCTAATCGCGCCAATGATTGGTTTTTTTTGGCGGAACTCTGCAAAGACTCATTTTTGGTAACGGATTTGATTCCGAAAGCGTGATCGGTATGCTTCTTTCGGAGAGCTTTTTTCATACCTTTATGCTATTTGACCTAATTTTAGCGACAGTTATTCTATTTGTTATAGGAAGACTCATCTGGAAATTCACAGAAGAGAGAAGAATGTTCGTCTATTGAGGAGAAAAAATATGTATCTTGGAATTGATTTAGGCGGAACTAAAATAGCCGTGGGTATCATCGATGAAAACGGTAAAATTATTGAACACGAGCGCATACCGACTAGGCGCAGTAGACTGCCGTCAGCAATCATCGAGGATATCATCACTTTAGGAAACAAATTGGTTGGGAGTCAGGCAGAGGGCACTGTTTATGCTGCGGGAATTGGCGTCCCTGGAATTGTTGATGCCTCAAAAGGCGTGATTGTCAATTGCGTAAATCTGGGCTGGAAAGATATTTCAATTGAAGCAATTCTGTCAAACGGACTAGACCTGCCGGTATTTGCAGGAAATGACGCTACCATAGCGGGCATCGCTGAGATGGAAGCCGGGGTTTTGCGTGGGATTAAAACTGGCGTAATGTTGACGCTGGGTACGGGAATTGGTGGTGCGGTCATTTGTGAACAGCGCATACAGCATGGTGCCAATAATATTGCTTCAGAAATTGGACATATGATTGTTGGACAGAATTTTTATAATTGCAGCTGCGGTAGAAACGGATGTCTTGAGACGTTTTCCTCTGCAACAGCTCTCGTGAAATATACCAGAAGACTGCTTTCAGGAAGCGGCATCAGCAGTTTGCCGAGGGGCAATTCCAGAAATCAAAATGGCCGGATCAATGGCACCATGATTTTTGATGCGGCTAAAGCCGGAGATCCATTGGCGAATAAGGCCGTGGACCGGGTAGTGAAATATTTGGCTATTGGCATTATGAATATTGTTACGGTGATTGATCCTGATCTAATCGTTCTTGGTGGCGGTATGTCTGAAGCAGGAGATTTTTTTCTTGAAAAGATTAAAAAGGAAGCGGAAAATGTCAAATTTTTCAAAGAAATCCCAATTAGTGAGATTATCTATGGAAAATTCGGGCAGGATGCCGGCCTGATTGGGGCTGGTCTTTACGCGAAACAAAGAAAGAGGTGAGCACAGTGGTAGGCGTTTTTTTAGCGGATGGCTTTGAAGAACTTGAAGCGGTTTCAGTTATTACGGTTTTAAGAAGAGCTGGGATTGAAGTTCTTCTTATATCAGTCAGTTCAAAAATACAAGTTACTGGAGCCCGAGGAATTCAAATGACAGCGGATCAATTGATTTCAGAGATTAAGTTCAGCAGCTTTGATATGATCGTGCTCCCTGGTGGTATGCCGGGGGCTTCGAATCTGTCAAAGACGCCTGCCCTTATGGAAGGAATCAAAGCGTTTTCAAAAGGAGGAAAATGGGTAGCTGCAATTTGTGCAGCTCCGGCTGAAGTTCTGGGCAAAGCAGGATTGCTTGCTGGGCATAAGGCCACAGGCTATCCCGGAAGTGAAAAAAATCTGGTCGGCGCTGAGGTTGTGAATGACAAGGTTGTGATATCCGAAAAGTTTGTTACATCGAAGGGCCCGGGCACAGCACTGGATTTTGCTTTTGCTCTAGTGACTATTCTTAGGGGCGAAGCCGTTACGAAACAGGTTAAGGAGAAAATGCTGGTATAAATTATATCAGACATCGAAAGTAAAGGACGATATGGAACGTTGGAAAATTAATCTATATACCTTGTGGGTGACTCAGGTCATCGCGCTCATGAGCTTCGGCTTTGGTCTTCCCTTCCTGCCCTTTTATATACAGGAACTGGGCATTGTAGATCCGGCTCAAATAAGCTTTTATACCGGACTTTCATCTACTATCCCTGCCGCAACTATGGTGATCTCCGCTCCGATTTGGGGGCTTATGGCGGATCGTTATGGCAGGAAGCTCATGCTTATGAGAGCCATGTTTGCCGCTATTTTCATCATAGGTGCTATGGGCCTTGTCACAAACATCGGCCAGCTCCTGATTCTTCGCGCGCTTCAAGGCATATTTACCGGCACCATTACCGCATCGATGGCTTTTGTTTCGGCAAACACGCCAGAGAATAAAATGTCCTCAGCATTAGGATTTATGACATCCTCTAATTTTATCGGTTACAGCATTGGGCCTGTTATGGGCGGAATCATGGCGGAAAATCTGGGTTATAGATTCTGCTTTTTGTCCGGCGGCGGCCTTATGATTGTCAGCATGCTGCTCGTAGGCTTCCTGGTCAAAGAGGATAAATCAACCTATGGACCCAGAATAGGCAATAACCCTATTAAGGAAGAACGCAGAAAAGTCAAAGAAGTTGAAACTATGGACGATGAAACCATGATGTCTTCGGGCCAGAGCATTCCACGTCTCAGTGCCGATATGGAGATTGAGGACAAGACAACACCCTCGATGGACCAAAAGGTCGGAGCTGGGGACAAAGAAAGCGAAGTACACAAAGGGAGCAAAGCGAGCAAAGGGAACAAAGGGAACAAAGGGAACAATGCGAACTTTATTAAAGGAGCAAAACTACTGACACCGCTTATTATTATGCTTTTGCTTTTGCTGTTTTTAAATAGAATGTCCAGAATTATTTTTACGCCTTTCATTCCTCTGTTCGTTCAACAAAGCCTTAACAGCATTTCCGGAGCAGCCGCTTATACGGGCATAATCAACGGAATTATTGGCGTTGCGGGAGCACTGGCTGCTGTTACCCTTGCCAGGCTTGGAGACAAGTACGATAAAAATAGAATTGTCATGATTCTGAGCATCCTGTCATTTCCCCTTGCCATCCTGCTGGCGCTCTCTCATTCCCTGATTGTTTTCATCATCATGTTTGGCCTGTTTTCCTTCGTGGTTGGCGGCGTCGAACCTATCCTCACATCTTCGGCTTCGGAGCATACCTCACCAGCCAAGAGGGGGATGCTTTTCGGCTTGCTTGGCGCAGTTGGAAACGGAGCGTTTATGGTGGCACCATTAATCGGCGTCTATATATCAGTTAATTTCAGCATTCATGCTATACTCTATGCCATTCCAGCTTTTATGCTGATTCAAATTGGTCTTATTTATAAGGAAACAAAGGCGGAGCGCGGATGATTGACCTTCATGTTCACACTTATTATTCCGATGGAACAAATTCGCCAGAGACTGTAGTCAGGCTTGCCAGGGAAATTGGCGTTGATACCATTGCCATCACGGATCATGATGGTATTTCTGGCATACCGGAGGCGATGGCTGCTGGTAGAAAGTACGGAGTGACCGTAATCCCAGGAATTGAAATCAGCGTAACCAATCAAGGCGGCAATATGCACGTGCTTGGATATAGGTTAAACCTTGCTGATGAAGGCTTCAAAGCCGCCGTAGAAACCATGATCAGCAATAGGACGGATCGAAATGAACGGCTAATGGCTGCTTTTGGTGAAATGGGCATAGATATTTCTGAAGCCGATATCAAGAAGTATGCGATTATGGATTATGTTGGAAAACCTCAGATGGCCCTGGCATTAAAGGAGAGAGGTTTTATTCGAGACGTCAAAGAGGCGTTTTCCAGCGAGAATTTCTTTAAATCCGGGACTGTGGGGAAAATAAAGCGGGTTAAGTTTAGCCCCGAAGAAGGCATTGGCATTATTTTGGCGGCCGGGGGCATACCCGTGCTGGCCCATCCCTGCACACTCAATCTTTCACCGGAAAATCTTGACCAAAAGATTAAAGAACTGACGGAATATGGATTAAAGGGACTGGAGTGCTACTACAGTAACCATAGCTCTGAAATGACCAAGGACTATCTTGGACTAGCTGATCGATATGGCCTAATGACAACCTTAGGATCAGATTTTCATGGCAATGAAATTGACCCTGAAATTATGATTGGACTTGGGAGAAATGGAAACCTGAAAGGCTATAAAAAAGAACTTCCCTTTTAAGCTCTTTCAGATTATAATAGGAAAAACAAAATGCATACAATATACAAAAAATGAATAATCAGGTTTTCGGAGGGGAATGATATGTCCAATAAAATTAAAAAAATACTCATAGCAAACAGAGGCGAAATCGCGATAAGAATTATAAGAGCCTGCCAGGAACTAGGCATTCGGACTGTAGCAATTTATTCAAAAGAGGATAAATATACACTTTTTAGGACCAAGGCTGATGAATCTTATCTCATCGGAGAGACCAAAGGCCCCGTTGGTGCCTATCTGAATATTGAAGAAATCATCTCTCTTGCCAAGAAAAAGGGTGTTGACGCCATTCATCCGGGCTATGGATTTTTGTCGGAGAACCCGGAGTTCGTCAGGCAGTGCGAAGAAAATGACATCATTTTTATCGGACCTAAAAGCAGGATGATGGAGATGCTGGGGGACAAAATCAGTTCCAAAATCATTGCGAAAGCGGCAGGCGTGCCCATTATACCGGGTTACGATAAACCCATTAAAGATGTGGACGCGGCCCTGGATTTTGCCAGGGAGCATGGCTTTCCTATGATGCTTAAGGCCTCAGCTGGCGGCGGCGGCAGGGGAATGCGCATCGTCAGAGAAGAAAAAGAATTCAAAAGCGCTTATGCCAGCGCAAAGGGAGAAGCGCTTAACGCCTTTGGCAATGATGACATGTTTATGGAAAAATATATAGAGAGTCCAAAACATATTGAAGTGCAAATTTTAGGCGACCAATATGGCAATATCGTACATCTTTTTGAGAGGGATTGCTCCATTCAAAGGCGTCATCAGAAGGTGGTTGAGTTTGCTCCGGCGCTGACCCTTACTGAAGCCCAAAGAACAGCAATCTGCGATGACGCTTTAAAAATAGCCGGAGCTGTGCATTATGAAAGTGCGGGAACTGTAGAATTCCTTGTGGACGCTTCGGGGCAGCACTATTTCATTGAAATGAATCCAAGAATTCAGGTGGAGCATACTGTAACCGAAATGATCACAGGGATAGACATCGTCCAGACTCAGATTCTGGTGGGTGCGGGGTACGCGCTTGATTCCAGGGAAATTGGCATTGGGAATCAGTCTAAAATCGAGCAGAGAGGCTATGCCATACAGTGCCGCATTACAACAGAGGATCCGGGAAATAATTTCGCTCCGGATACAGGGAAAATTGATGTCTATAGGACCGGATCGGGTTTTGGGATTCGTCTCGACGGAGGAAATGGCTATACTGGTGCCACCATAACGCCTTATTACGATTCACTGTTGGTAAAAGTTACTTCCTGGTCTCGCAGTTTTGAGGATGCAGCGCGCAAAGCCTCAAGGGCCATAAAGGAGATTACGGTCAAGGGTGTTAAAATTAATGATGGCTTTGTCATCAATGTGCTCAACCATCCAACATTTTTGAGCGGAGCATGCCGTACAACGTTTATTGACGATACGCCGGAACTCTTTGATATCAGGCCGCGAAAGGATAAAGAAACAAAAGTCCTGCGCTTTATCGGCGAGAAGATGATCAATGAAGTAAAAGATATGAAGAAGGATTTCGACACACCAATTATTCCGAAATTCGAAAAACCCGAGCTTCTGACTGGAACAAAGCAGATTCTGGATTCAATGGGACCCGAAGGACTGGTGAACTGGGTTAAGGCACAAAACAAACTGCTGCTGACAGATACGACTTTTAGAGACGCTCATCAGTCTCTGGCTGCAACCAGATTCAGAACGAAGGACATGGTTAAGATTTCCGAGGCGACTTCAGTTCTTGCCAAGGATTTGTTTTCTTTGGAGATGTGGGGGGGAGCCACTTTCGACGTGAGCTACCGTTACCTGCATGAATCCCCATGGAGAAGGCTTCAGATTCTGCGGGAAAAGATGCCAAACCAGCTTTTCCAAATGCTTGTCAGAGGAGCCAACGCGGTTGGCTATACCAATTATCCGGACAATGTGATCAGAGCTTTTATAAAGGAATCTGCCTTGCAGGGAATAGATATTTTTCGCATCTTCGACTCGCTGAACTGGCTAAAAGGGATGGAAGTGGCTTTGGATGAAACCCTTAAGACGGGCAAAATCGCTGAAGTGGCCATCTGCTATACAGGAGACATCCTAGATGATAAACGGGAAAAATATAATTTGCAGTATTATGTCAATACAGCTATAGAAATAGAAAAAATGGGCGCTCATATTCTGGCAATCAAAGATATGGCTGGACTTTTAAAACCCTATGCGGCAAAAAAATTGGTAGAAACGCTGAAACAATTTGTATCCATGCCTATTCATCTTCATACCCATGATACCAGCGGCAACGGCATAGCTACCATCATCATGGCGGCGGAAGGCGGCGTCGATATCGCCGATGCAGCATTCAACTCGGTTTCTGGGCTAACCAGCCAACCGGGGCTGAACTCCATTGTCGCCGCTCTTGAAAATACGGATAGAGAGACCGGAATCGATCTTGATGGGATTCAAAAGATTTCTGATTATTGGAAAGACGTCCGCCAGGTTTATGAACCCTTTGAATCCGGCCTTAAAAGCGTTACCACCGAAATTTATAAATATGAAATACCAGGTGGACAATATTCAAATCTTTATGCCCAAGTTGACAGTTTTGGCATAGGCCACCTGTTTGAAGAGGTCAAAGCCATGTATAAAGAGGTCAATGACCTTCTTGGGGATATAATCAAAGTAACCCCCTCGTCTAAAATGGTGGGCGATCTGGCCATATTTATGGTGCAAAATGGCTTGACTCAAGAAAACATTGTTGTGAAGGGAAGGGGTCTTGACTATCCAGACTCTGTCATCAGCTACTTCAAGGGGATGATGGGGCAGCCTGTTGGAGGTTTTCCGATAGAACTGCAAAAAAATGTTCTCAAGGGTGAAGAGGCTATCACCGTCAGACCGGGAGAAATATTAAAACCAGCGGATTTCAACGCCATAAAGGATACATTGTCCGATTATCTCCATGACGAAACCAATATTAGAAATGTCTTGAGTTATGCTCTTTATCCAAAGGTCTACAAAGATTATCTCAGGCAGATTTATGATTATGGAGATTTGTCCAACCTGGAAAGCCACATCTTCTTTTATGGCCTCAAAGAGGGGGAAACAGCGGAAATCGAGCTCGAAGAAGGCAAAATCATGATCATAAAATTGGTTGCCATAGAAAAAATCGATACTGAGGGCTACACAACATTGGTATTTGAAGTCAATGGCAATAGAAGAGAAACAAAGATATTTGATAAGGCCTGGGGAGAAAGAAATAGAGTCGAAGAGGAAAAAATGGCTGATCCAGACATCCTTGGGGATGTCGGCGCAGCCATACCGGGCATTGTGTCGAAAGTGTTCGTGAAGCCTGGGGAGCAGGTAGCTGAGAACCAGCCTTTAATGGTCGTGGAAGCCATGAAAATGGAGACCATCATAGGTGCTCCCATCAGCGGGATTGTTGAGAAGGTTCATATAACGGAAGGCCAGCGCGTTAAGTCCGGCCAGCTATTGATGGAAATCGAATAAGAACTTCAGCCCGCTATTAATGAAAATTGAATAGCAGGCTATAGCCGACTGGTGGCAGGAAATAATAGGTTAAACAATTTTTAAAGTCCAATCCTCAACGTTCCAGACGTCAGTGACCCAGCCTTCATAAAATTCTGGTTCATGACACACCAGCAGAATGGAGCCCTTGAATTGCATCAGGGCCCTTTTCAATTCTTCCTTGGCTTCCACGTCCAGGTGATTGGTGGGTTCGTCGAGGATCAGCCAATTGGCTTCCCGGAGCATCATTTTGCATAGCCTGACCTTGGCGTTTTCGCCGCCGCTAAGCACCATCATCTGACTGGTAATATGTTCGTTGGTAAGCCCGCACTTGGCGAGGGCGGAACGCACTTCGCCATTGGTCATAGAAGGAAATTCGCTCCAGACTTCTTCGAGGGCAGTTTTTCTGCTATCGCGTCCCGCCTCCTGCTCATAGTAGCCGGGGAATAGGAAGTCCCCCAGCTCTGCTTTGCCGGAAATTGGCGGCAGTTTGCCAAGGATGGTTTTCAGTAAAGTGGTTTTACCTAGGCCATTGGTTCCAGTAATGGCGACTTTGGTGCCTCTCTCGAAAATAAAGTTAACAGGCCGAGTCAAGGCTTCATCATAGCCGATCACCAAATTTTTTGCTTCAACAATATGCCTGCTTGGCGTTCTCGCTTCTTTAAATCCAAAGGTTGGTTTGGGCTTCTCTCTTGGTTTATCCAGAATTTCCATTTTATCCAGCTGCTTCTGGCGGCTATTGGCCATGCCTCTTGTTGCGACTCTGGCTTTATTCCGTGCGATGAAGTCCTCAAGCCTCTCCCGCTCCGCAACCTGCTTTTCATAAGCTTTCTCTTCCTGGCCCTTCTTGACTTTATGCATGTGCATAAACTTGTCGTAATTGCCGGTGTAACGGGTCAATTCGCCATCGCTGACGTGATAGATGACATTGACCACATCATTGAGAAAAGTCATATCATGGGAGACCAGGATAAAGCTGTTTTCATACTCTTGAAGATATTTTTTAAGCCACTCGATATGTTCGTAATCGAGAAAATTCGTGGGTTCATCAAGAATCAGGATGGTTGGATCTTCTAAAAGGAGCTTAACTAGAAGGACTTTTGTCCTCTGACCTCCGCTGAGATCGGCCACGTCTTTTTCAAGACCAATACTGCCAAGACCAAGTCCGCCTGCCACCTCGTCGATTTTAGCATCCAGGGTATAAAAACCACTATGCTCAAGCATATGCTGGATTTCGCCGGCATCTTCCATAAGTGCGTCGATATCCTCTGGGCCGGCGGTAGCCATTTGCTCATAAAGGGCCATCATTTCAGTTTCGAGATTGTACCTGTCCTGAAAGGCTTCCCTTAAGGCTTCTCTAATGGTCATGCCCTTTTTTAGAACGGAATGCTGGTCAAGATAGCCGACGGTGACCCGCTTTGCCCACTCGATGTGGCCTGCATCCGGCGCGAGCCTGCCAGTAATAATATTTAAAAAAGTCGTCTTGCCTTCTCCGTTGGCCCCTATAAGTCCTACGTGCTCACCCTTGAGCAGACGAAAGGAAGCATCCTCGAGTATCCTTCTGGCACCAAAGCCATGGGTAACATTTTCTACGATTAAAACGCTCATCTGATTCTCCTGTGGTTTAAGAAATAAATTTGCTGGCCTCATTAATGTGCCACGCACCTATGACAGTTTACACTAAATAAATCAACCGGGCAAGTACGGATACATGTCTGTTGGATACATGTCTGTTGGATACATGTGCTTGGCTTAGGATTTTAAGTAGTTGTGCATAAAATTTTGAGGGAAGCGTTGGATCATGGTGGCAGAAAGTGTCGATAATTTTATATTTACATATTATGGAAATTAGGCATATAATTAAAACACAAAATAGCTTTTCAAAAGGGGTATTTTGATGAGGTAGAAAGGAGGTTAAGCATGACGGTAAAAAAGGAAAGTGAAGCAACATCATCTAAAAAAGACAGTGAGAAGGATCGTGAAGTCACATTTGAGATTGTTGAACGTATCGGAATCATTTCTGAATCGCCAAAAGGCTGGAAAAAAGAGCTGAATATGGTGAAATGGAATGATCGGGCACCGAAGTACGATATCCGCGAATGGGACCCGGAGCACGAGAAAATGGGCAGGGGGATTACACTGACTGAAGAGGAGGCTAAGATACTGCTTGATTATATGGTCAATCTAGAGTTGTAGCAGTTTAGAACATAGCGCATAGCACATAGAACATAGCGCAAAGCACATAGCACATAGCGCATAGCGCAAAGCACATAGCGCAAAGCACATAGCACATAGCGCAAAGCGCAAAGCGCATAGCACATAGCGCATAGCACATAACACATAGCGCATAGGGTTTTAAAGAAATTATGCTTCGCAGCTAGCTTACCTGCGAAGCATTTTTCGAAGGTAAATGATAAAAGGCAGTCATGAGCAGGATGGACTGGGTGTATTATATAAGGTCAATCTACAATGACCTTTTAGGCATCAGTTCAGCCGCCACTGGCGGGACTTAGAAAAGTCAGCTCGTCGCCACTTTTGAGTTTCGCGGACAGACGATTCTTTGCAATAAGCTGATATTTGTTTAAAAATAGGATGGCCTGCTTCAGCTTCTTCTCGCTGGTTTTGGGATAGGATTTGAGGATTTCTTCAAAAACCTGATTCAAGGTCACATCCGCAGGAGGCAACAGATCCTCATAGAGAAACAAAGTGTTTTTGTCATTTTCAAGGTCTAGTAGGCCGGAAAATTTTACTGTGATCATCGGGAATACTCCGAAAGTCCAAGCTTTTTTAGCCTCGATCGGATATAATTATAATAAGGTTTAACAATAGGAGGTTAAAGAAATGACGACAACCGGAACAAAACGGCAGGAAGTAAAAATAGGCGCCCGTGCTCGCGTCGTGCAAAAGCAGGACCAGATCAGCGGGAAATTAACAGAAGGCATCATATTAAAAATCTTAACAAATTCGCCAAACCATCCCCATGGCATCAAGGTAATGCTTGAGGGCGGGATTGTGGGCAGGGTAAAAGAAATCGTGAATTCCTGAATTGCTAAGCTTCAGACCTCATAAATTTTGCGATAAATTTTGGAATTCCTAAATTAGAAGATAAATGAAATGCATCCCAGTCTGACATTTATGCAGACTAGGATGCAATTTTTTGCTCTTTATGCTTTCGTCATTTCATCATTTCATCATTTCATCATTTCATCATTTCATGATTTCATCATTTATCATTCATCATTTATCATTTATCTTTTATCTTTTTATCAAACTACAGCTTAGATAGATCCTCAACAAGAAGCGCTTCGGTAACTGTTGAAAATGTTTTAAGCCGGTCTTCGATTCTGCCGGGGAAATTTGTTTTGATATAGTCCATGGTGTCAAACTCTGTATGCCAGATTTCGCCATTGACGCCCAATTTGGTATCCACTTGGGTATAGCCGTCTTTTGCACCCAAGGTCCAATTGGTGGATTCAAAGTAGATGTAGGGAACTCCAGCTGCTTTAAATGAAGCATGGTCACTCCAGTCGCCGGTTGTTCCTGCTGGGAATTCAGGATTTTCACCAGGCTGGGTGATCAGATTGAGACCTTTTTCAGAAGCGATGGCTAGAGTTCTATCGCGGAATTTTCCGTTTGCGCCCGCATCGCCATAAACATAAGCTGTATCACCAGCTACCAGGCTATCGTAATTCACCATCAAGACAGTATTTGCAATAACTTCAGGCGTCATTTTGCTGACGTGATAAGCAGATCCATATAGCCCTGCTTCCTCTGCACCAAAGAAGATGAACTCAATAGTCTGAGGGGTTTCAACGTCTTTCAGAGCTTTGGCGGCTTCAAGCATAACAGAAACTCCGGATGCATTATCATCCACGCCTTTTCCTGCGTCCATAGAATCATAATGTGCGCCAAGAATCACTGTCTTATCCGATAACCCCTTTTTCACTGCGATGATATTTTCTGATTTGCTGGCAACACCATCTGCATCGTAATCAAAGGATTCGCGCGTTACAGTATAGCCCATACCTTCAAGGGTCGTTTTAATCCAGTCCGCAGCCGCAATTTCGGTGGCGGTGCCTGCAGTTCTAGGACCTGCGGCAGTAAGCTGGGTTAAATACTCGCTGGCAAAGACGCCTGGCTGACTATTTTCTGGTGGAACCGCCGCGCCTCCTCCATTAGCACAGCCGCCTATGATAACCATAGAAACAAGCAGCAGCAGTAAAGCATTTCTCTTTAAATCTGTTGTTTTCATTATAATCTCCTCTCACCTATCTTAAATTGATCTGGATTATTAATAAACCAAAGATTTTGGTTTAGCTTAACATGACTAGTATACATTGGATTGGAGTGATTTGTCATCAGGTTTTGGGCAAATGTCATACCAGCACGAGGAACATAAATTAAAACAGAAGGGGCATACAATCTTGAAATTTGAATTGACTGAGCTTTTCGTTTTATGCTAAAGTGTAACTGAAAAGTAGTTACGGAAATGGAGAGATATAAAATGAAAAACTATATGGAGCACAAAGGATATATGGGAAAGATTTCATATAGTCAGGAGGATCATGTTTTTTTTGGAACGGTAGTAGGAATTAATGACTTAATAACTTTTGAAGGGGAAAGTGTCGATGAACTGGTTTCATCTTTTCAAGAGGCGGTTGATGATTACTTAGAGGTGTGTGCAAGGCACTCTAAACAACCAGACAAGTCTTTTAAAGGGCAATTTAATATCAGGATTGATCCAGAACTTCATAGAAAAATAGCTTTGGAATCAGCCATACTTAACATTTCATTAAACCAATTTGTTGAAATTGCCTTACGCCAATATGCAGAGAGCGAGTGCGGAAAACCAGCCGTCATTCCCCAAAAGCGTAAAAGCGGCTAGAAAAAAAAAGAAAGAATGAAAAACCGAATGAACTATAAAATTTGAAAGGAAGAAACAAAATGAAAAGAAAAGTTGTTTTTATGTTTGTCAGCTCGCAAGTTACTATTATACGATGAAAACCCTTGTTGCGCCTCTTTTAGAACAAGGGTTGATCAAGATGACAATACCGGATAAGCCAAAAAGCAAAAAGCAGAAGTACGTCTCCCGATAATCCCAGTGAAAACACAGGGGTCCCTATCTAAGTGAGTTTGTGGTATAATTGCATCAAGCCCAAGCGGGTTTTATTTGCTAAACACCCTACCGTATCGCGTTTTGAAAAGATTAAGGATTATTTTATGCCCAAAAGATATATTCAAAAGCAAATCCAAAACCTCACTGAAGTCTCAAGAAGCAAGCCCGAAGTTCTTCTATTAGGCGCAGTGCTACTCTATATTATCCTAGTCACCCTAAAGATTACTGCATTTAATTACGTGATCCTACCCAGGCAGTCAATTGAAATTTTCAGGGACAAGTTTATTTACACTTTACTGGTGACGCTGATGGTATCACCTTTGTTGTTCGTTTTCAGGACCAGAAAAGTGTTTGTTTCGCTTTATATCCTGCAGACAATTTTTATTCTTGTTAACATTTCATACTATATGTATTTTAGAACGTATTTTAATATCACGGAGGTCCCAGCTATCTTTAACGAAGGAATGACCGCTGTGTCCCATTTCTCTGCTCCTTTAAGCATAGACTTACTCGTGGCCTTTATCGATCTTCCCATAGTTGTTTTTTTCACTATAAATTACAAAAAAATCAGAGTGTTGATTCTCAAACTGCACCTCATTGTCATTTTAGTGATGGTTTTATCCGCTGGGATTGTATATCAAATTGAGACGGAAAGGTATCGCCACGTCGCGTCGATTCTGCAGGACCTTGAAGGCTTCTTCGGAGAGTCTAAAATTGTGGAGAGCTACGGCACGGTCGCTAATAATGTCTCTAAAATTTATGAGCATAAGGATTTCAATTTATTGATTAAAAGCCTTAAATACGGACAGGAACAATCTGGCAAAGAAATCAACAAAGTTAGGCCGAATTTTGTCATTATTCAGATTGAATCCTTGGATTCAAATGCCATCAATCAAACCCACAACGGAAGATACATAGCGCCATACCTTCATGCGCTTTCTGAAAAAAGTGTTTTTTATCCCTATACTTTGAGCTATCATATGGGCGGTGGAACCTCTGACGTAGAATTTTCAATACTCAACAGCATCCAACCTTTGGCGGATTACCCGGCGATTAAGCTGCCAAATTATACTTATCCCAATTCGCTTGTAAGGCCGCTCTTAAAGGATGGTTATAGACCTTATGCCTTTCACAATAATGTGGGAGAGTTCTTTAACCGGGATGTGGCTTTCCCCAAAATGGGCTTTGCACGGTTTTTTGACCTTAAAGCCATGGGTCTTAAGGATATCGGCTGGGGCGCACCGGATTACGCTGTTTTTAAATATGAGTCAAATATGCTCAAAAACGTCAGAAAACCTTTTTTGACATATACAATAACTATGACAAGCCATAAGCCTTTTACAAATGCGGAAAATTATTATGAGAATGATGCTTATGATGATGTAATTGATAAAAAAACAGGTGATTACTTCAACTCCGTTTCCTATGCTGACCAGTCCATAAGAAGTTTCGTCGATAATATCAATAAAAACTTTCCCAACACCTATATCATTATTGTGGGCGATCATACGCCGGATATCAATACAGATGAATATAAACAGGCTTCTTTTATGGAAGGAGACCAGTACTTTGAATTCGTGCCCCTGTTCATAGTAACGCCGGATCATCAAATTCGCATGGAAGATAAAGAAGTAGCATCCTTTCTCGACCTTTCACCCACTATTTTATATGCATCAGGAATTGAATTTAAAATCAAGTCTGATGGTGTCAATCTCCTTGATCCCAAAAGAAAAAGCCCCCGTATTCCTCTTGTCGATCGTAGTTTTGACAGAGAAGAGCTTTTTCAAAAGATCAGCGCAGCGCCGCGTGAGTAGCAAGAGCGAGGGTCTCAAATTTATGCAGGGTCTGTAAAGATTATTTATAAAACTCGCTCGCAGGTATCAAAGATACGTTTTTTTCAGTCAAAATAGCCACAGCTTTTGCCGGGTCGCTGACCTTCATGATGATAGGCGCCTTGCCGCAGCTGGAGTAGCCATACATATAAGCCACATTGATGCTTGCTTCTGATAAGTAAGTTAAAGCAGCATTTAAGGAACCTGGGCTGTCCGGTGTGACGATGCAAATGACATCCGTTGTATGAACCGAAAAATCTTCTTTTTTTAAAGCAGCAATCGCCTGGTCTGGCTTATCTACGATCATGCGCATAATGCCGTACTGCTCAGTCTCTGCAATACTTAAAGCGGAGATATTGATGTTATTTTCATGGAGTATTTTAGTCAATTCGGTCAGTCTTCCAGATTCGTTTTCTAAAAAAACAGATAATTGTTTAATAATCATCGTTGTATTCCTCCTTTAGTTCATTTCTACATCTTCAATTATAAGTCTTAAAGTCCTATAACATTCTTTTATCTGCATTTATGATTCTTAATCTTATAGCTTCCTTTTATCTATAATGCGCTGAGCCTTGCCTTCGCTTCTTTGGATGGTTTTGTGCTCGACCAGCTTAATCTTGACGCTGACCCCAAGGACGCTTTCGACAGCATGTTTGATTTTTCTGCTCAAAGCTTCAAGCTTGGTCATTTCGTCGGAGAAATACTGATCGTCTACCTCTACTTGAACCTCAAGCGTATCAAGAGCGCCGACCCGATCCACGATCAGCAGATAATGAGGCATGGTTTCTCTTAATTCAAGAAGTACGCTTTCGACTTGAGACGGGAAAACGTTGACGCCTCTGATGATTAGCATGTCATCCGACCTGCCAGTGCATTTGTGCATGCGAACCGTGGTTCTGCCGCAGGAGCAGGCTTCATAATTCAGGCTGGTCAAATCTCTGGTGCGGTAGCGGAGCAGGGGAAGAGCCTCTTTGGTGACCGTTGTGAAGACCAGTTCACCAGTATTTTCCTTAGTAATAGGGTCAAGACTGCTTGGATCTATAATTTCAGGAACAAAATGATCCTCCGCAATATGGAGGCCGTTTTGGTTTTCGCATTCACAGGAGACGCCCGGCCCGATAATTTCGGAAAGACCGAAGATATCGATGGCCTTTATGGATAGGGCTTCTTCGATGGCTTTTCGCATTTCTTCCGTCCAGGGCTCGGCGCCGAAAATCCCAAGCCTCAAGGGAAGCTCTTGTGGATCAATGCCGGCTTCCTTCATGGATTCTGCCAGGTATAAGGCATAGGAAGGCGTGCAGGCTAGCACAGTGCTGCCGAAATCCTGAAGAAGCTGAAGCTGCTTAGCTGTATTGCCGCCGCTTATGGGCACGACTGTGGCGCCGATTTTCTCTGAACCATAATGCAGACCGAGGCCACCGGTAAAGAGTCCGTAGCCATAGGCAATCTGTATGATATCATGGCGGCTTGCGCCGGCTGAACATAGGGATCTGGCAACGACTTCAGAGAACATATCCACATCTCTTCTGGTATAGCCAACAACTGTTGGCTTGCCAGTGGTGCCTGAAGATGCGTGTACCCGGACGATTTCACTTTTTGGTACAGCAAAGAGACCAAAAGGATAGTTGTCTCGAAGATCCGTCTTAGTCGTAAAAGGAAGTTTTGGCAAATCATCGATAAGCTTAATGTCGCCAGGTTCAAGGCCTAATTCCTGCATTTTTTTTCGATAAAAAGCTACGTTGTGATAAACTCTGCTGACCATATCCTGCAGACGACGGCTCTGCAAACTGTGCATATTGTCTCTGCTCATGCATTCCTGTGGTTCATTCCATATCATCATCATCACCCTTTCATGATTAAATATTATTAAATTATATAAAAAAATCCCAATCTCAATGGAGACGGGAAACCCGTGGCACCGACTCTTTGCAGTCTATAGACAGCTTGATTCTTAACAGTTTTGAGATGTCTTTATTTAAAGAATATATCCTTCGCATTATATTTTGTCAATAAAAAAATTGTGCTATAATCATAAAGAGACAGCAAAAACAAGGAGGTTTATCTATGAATGACAGCGGCACAGAAAAGATCATGATTCACCTAAATACAGGGGTTAGCACCGTTAAACTTGAAGTGGATAAAGACACCAGCCTTAAAGATATTGTCCAAAATTATCAGGCAGACTTGCCCTACACGATTTTGGCGGCTAAGGTCAATAATAAGATGGAGGATCTTAATCGAAAAATACATGGATTTTCAGAAATTCAGCTTTTGGACATGCGGGATAATGCCACTAACTATGTTTACCAAAGAAGTGCAACGCTCATATTCATTAAGGCGGTTTCTGAAATCCTACAAAACTGCAGCGTGCATGTTGAGAACTCTTTGAATCAAGGGCTTTACATGGAATTAATGGACTACCAAAAGGTACCTCAAAAGCTGGTTTCCGCCATAGAAAAGCGAATGAAAGAGCTGGTGATACAGGACATTCCTTTTATATTAGAGGTGCACGCCAGAGAAGGCACATCGGAAAATGGAGGCCTAGCTACGACCATGTATTCCTGCGGCGAAACCAGATCCTCTTATGTGGGACCAGTGGTGCCTTCTACGGGATATGTCAAGTTGTTTGAACTTAGAAAATATGGAGATGGAGTCATTTTGAGATTTCCGGATACAAAATCACCGGATAGGATGCCAGAATACCGGGATGACAAAAAGCTTTATGACGCCTTTAAGGAGGCGTCTGAGTGGGGGGATTTAATGGGTATTTCTGTGGTGTCGGATCTGAACGGAAAAATTGCCAGTGGAGAATATAAGCAGATCATTCAAATTTCTGAAGCGCTTCACGAAAAGAAAGTCGCCCAGATTGCCGATCGAATTGCCAAAAAAGGCAAAAGAATTATCCTTATTTCCGGGGCATCCTCCTCAGGCAAGACGACCTTTGCCAACAGATTATGCATTCAGCTTCGGGTTAATGGGATGCATCCGATTTATCTGGGAACCGACGATTATTTTGTCGACCGGGTCAATACACCTCTCGATGCGAATGGAAACATGAATTTCGAGGACATTACTGGCATTGATCTGGATCTTTTTAATAGCCATATGAACGCTCTTTTAAAAGGTGAAGAGGTGGATTTGCCCGTCTACGACTTTAAGCTGGGCGTCAAGGTATTTGGCAAAAGAATCATTACTGCACAAAAAGACCAGCCAATTGTCATTGAAGGGATTCATGGCCTGAATAAAAGGCTGACAGAGTCTATTCCTGATGAAGAAAAATTTAAAATTTATGTTGGACCCTTCACGCAAATTAATATTGATGAGCACAACAGAATTCCGACGACGGATGCCAGAATGCTTCGCCGTATTGTACGGGATCATAATTTCCGTGGATATTCGGCGCAAAGAACCATCTCAGCCTGGCCATTAGTGAGAATAGGTGAGGATAAAAACATTTTTCCCTATAGCCAAGAGGCGGATGTGCTTATGAATACGGCCCATATCTATGAGCTGGCAGTGCTGAAAAAATATGCTTACCCGTTGCTGTCATCTATTACGCAGGAAGAGCCGGAATTCAGCGAGGCGGTCAGGATGCTCAGGTTTATTAGGCATTTTGATTCCATTGAGGATGATTCTATTATTGTCAACAATTCGGTGCTTAGAGAGTTTATCGGAGGCAGCATATTTGTAGACTGATTTTATCATCGCGGATCATAAATCACACGCGGATCATAAATTGATTGAAAATGTCTGAGACTTGGTGTAACATTTGATTGTAGAATAGATAACAATAACCCACAAATAGTTCTTTTCAGTATGAGCCCATTTAATCAATAAGTTTATTTAACATGAACGATTTTAATCTATAAGCTTTTTTTAAATATGAACGAATTTTATGTATAAGGAGAGAGAAAATGATGAAACGAAGAGGAAACATTTTACTAATTACAGCCCTTGTTGTTGCTTTGGTGTTCAGCGGAACGCTGACGTCCTTTGGCGCAGCGGCGGCTTCTACTCCCGCGTCTGGCATTAAGGTCATGTACGATGGCAATTATATTGCCTTTAAGGATGCGGCGCCCAAAATAATCAACGGCAGAACTATGGTGCCATTTAGACAAATTCTTGAAGACATGGGGACCATCGTTACCTTTGACAACGCCACGCAAACCGTTTTGGCGAAGAAGGGGACTACCGAGTTTTCCTTCGTCATTGGTGGGAGTGACATTGCCATAAAAGAAAACGGAATTACTTCTGTTAAAAAGATGGATGTAGTCCCATATCTGGACAGATATTCAAACAGGACTTACGTATCTGCCAGATTTATGGCTGAGAGCCTTGGCTACGGTGTTGGCTGGGATAACGTCTCTAAAGTGGTAGTCATTTCAGATTATGAAAAGCTTTTTGCCAATGCGGATAAGGATTTTACAATTCTAAATAGGCTGATTACGTCAGAAATCGATTTGGAAAAGACCTATCATACGACGGGCAATTTTAGTGCACAGTTCAGCACGCCTGCTCTTGCAACAGATCCAGCAGCTAAGCCAATGGAGTTTGGCATGAGTGGTTCGATTGATGCCATTCAGCTTAAAACAAACGCTGACATGGTGATGAAGATCGCAGTCGACGCAGAAAAAGCTATTGCCCAGCTTCCGGCTGATCAGCAGGCTTCGGCCAAAACGACTCTTGATATGTTCAAAGACATGACCATCAAAATGAAGATGAACGGCACAGATGGCGTCATGTATATGAATGCGCCTATGTTTAGCCTTCTGGATCCAACAGCTGAACCAAATACCTGGATGAAAATGGATATCTTCAAAACCTATCAGGATATGGGGATCGACATCAAAAGTATGATGTCCCTCAGCGAAGAAAAATCCAGCATCGGAACGCTTCTCACCCAGTATGGACTAATGGCCCAAACTGCTGACGCCAATACCTATGCCTCTGTTAAAGCGGGCTACGCTCTGTTTAAAAACCTAATGGGGGACCAAGCTTTCGTGGCATCGACTTCTGGGGGAACAACCACCTATACTTTAAACCTGACTCCGGCATCAGTGGCTGCCGCCATTGCAAAGACAGCCATCACTGAAGGAACTGCAATGAGCCTAAGCGATGTTGCTGAGGCCACAAAGATGATGGACCAAGCCAATTTTTCCGGCAAATTGGTCATTTCTGTTGCAAATGAAAAGATGACATCCTATACTATGACAGGGAACTATTCAGCAACGGGGACGAGTGTTGCCTTTGATATAAAGGGAACGCCACTAACTACGGATATGACCATTTCTATAGGCATGGAAGGGATTATGAATATGGCTATGACCATGTCTTCTGATATGAAAGAGACTACAGAAAAAGTTGACTTAACTCTGCCACCGGGTGCAAAAATTCTAGATTATAATTCAGTAATACCCAAATAGAACCGCCTACATCCTAACTAACATTCAAAAGGCTCTCTTCGCTAATTACAAGGGGTCATAAAGACAAATTGTGAACTGAGGGTGAAAGGTAAACTGAATACGGATAAAAACCGCCTTGAATAGCGTTTCGAGGCGGTTTTTTGTCTAGCGTGTTCTATCATGTATTAAGTTGTACTAACTCTAAGATCATTGGCAATATTCCAAATAGTACGATGCAATTCAGCACGTTCCTGTTCTTTTCTGTTATCATTCATTTTTCAATTCTCCTCTTTATCTGTATTTGGTACAAACTCCATGACATCACAAATATCGCAGTTTAATGCTGTACATATTTTTTGTAGTATTTCCGTATTTACATTTTCATCCCTGCCAAGCTTACTGATAGTAGCCGAACTGACCCCCGATAGTTGCTGCAGATCTTTCTTTTTCATTTTCTTATCAATAAGTAACTTCCAAAGCTTGTTGTAGCTTATTGTCATGGTTTCGCACCTCCCGCAAATATATTCAAATTATATCGTTTTTGCCAGTAAATAACAATTAAATCTAAGAACGCATTAATTTTTGTGCGTATTCATGTTTTCTCGATAATTGTCGAAAACGACCTCCCAGTTTGCTTGAAGCAGCCTCGAATTTGTTGTATAATGAGCCATAGATTAGAACGATCAAAAGCTGGCATGAATGGAGCATATAATGGATTACTTGAATAAATTAAACAATGAACAAAGGGACGCAGCCTTATATACTGAAGGCCCTTTATTGATTTTGGCTGGGGCTGGTAGCGGAAAAACGAGCACCATGACCCATCGGATTGCCTATTTAATAAGAGAACAAAAAATATCACCCCAGAAAATTCTGGCGGTGACTTTTACAAATAAGGCAGCAGGCGAGATGCGTGAGAGAGTGCAGGAACTGATTGGTGGAAACATAAATATGTGGATTCTAACTTTCCATGCGGCTTGCCTTCGCATCCTGCGCCTTAACGCAAACCTTCTTGGATATAGCAACGACTTTACTGTCTATGATCCCACGGACCAGAAGACTGTGGTTAGGGCCTGCATTAAAGAGCAGAATGTTGATGAGAAAAGCTTTTCGGTTCAGTATGTTTTAAGCAGAATCAGCGATGCCAAAGAAAAGGCCATAAGCCCGGAGCGTTATGGTGAGAAATACGGTTATGATTTTAGGGAAAAAATAGCAGGCAGTTTATACGCGGCCTATGAGCAGATCCTTAAAAAAAACAACGCCATGGATTTTGACGATCTTATTTTAAGAACAGTCCAGATTTTTGAAAGATATCCAGAGGTGCTGGCTTTTTATCAGGAAAAATTTCAGTACCTCATGGTAGATGAATATCAAGACACCAATTTTCTGCAGTACCGTTTTGTGAGGCTACTGGCCGAAAAGCACCAGAATTTATGCGTTGTGGGAGATGATGATCAGTGTATTTATCAGTGGCGGGGAGCCGATATTAAAAATATTCTGGATTTCGAAAAAGATTTCAAGCAGGCCAAGGTAGTCAAACTGGAACAAAATTATAGATCCCACGGCAATATTCTTGATGCGGCCCATTCGGTGATTGCCAATAATAGAGGCAGAAAGCAAAAGAAGCTTTGGACGGATAAGGAAAAGGGAGAAAAAATCAATTATTACCGCGCTTCAGATGAAAAGGATGAGGCTCGTTATATTTCTGGAGAAATCGAAAGACTAAAGACTAAAAGTCTCAAATACTCGGATTTTGCCATTTTGTATAGAACAAACGCCCAGTCCAGAACCTTTGAGGACAGTCTGATTGCCAGGGATATCCCCTATCGCGTGCTGGGAGGCACCAGATATTACGACCGAAAAGAAGTGAAGGACATTGTGTCTTATATGAGGCTTGTTCAAAACACCTGGGATAATGTGAGCTTAAATAGGGTAATCAATGAGCCAAAGAGAGGTATCGGAGAGAAAACTTTAGAAAAATTGTCAACCTTGGCTACGGTTAGAAACGTCAGCATTTTTGACGTACTGGTCGACGATGAAATCGTGGAAAGCCTTCCGGCAAAAGCGACCGCAGGCATCAGGGAAATGGTGAAGGCGATTCGGGAATTCAGCGCAGAGAAGGAAAATATGAAAGTCTCAGATATTTACGATGGCCTACTGGTCAGAACCGGATATTTGAAAGGACTTTCCGAGCAGAACACCATTGAAGCCGAGGGAAGAATTGAAAATCTTCTTGAATTCAAGTCGGTTATTTATGATTATGAGCATGAAAATCCACTGCTGACACTGACCGAATTCCTTGAGCGTGTAGCTCTGATGTCAGATATTGATAATCATGATGCGGATGAAAATGCGGTGACTCTAATGACTCTCCACAGTGCGAAAGGTCTTGAATTTCCAGTGGTATTTATGCCTGGCATGGAAGACGGACTTTTTCCCGGCTGGCGGAGCTTTGATAAACCTGATGGCATTGAAGAGGAGAGAAGACTCTGCTATGTTGGCATGACCAGAGCTAAAGAAAGGCTAATTCTCACCAGTGCAGAACAAAGGACGCTCTATGGCCGAACGGATTATACCAGAGAATCTCAATTTATCAAGGAAATCAATAAAGATTTGTTGGAATCCTCCGGCATCAAAAGAACCCGGGGTCCCAGTCCTTCAGAAGCTGAGGCGAGAGGAAGTTCGACGGTATTCAAGCCTTTCGAACAATTAAGATACATCAAAGAAGCTCAGGCAGCAGCCAAAGTGACTAGAGACAGCGGTGATATCAGCGACGGCGTTCGGGTTAAGCATGCTAAATTTGGCGAAGGACTTGTCATCTCAGTTCAAGACAAGAACGGTAACAAAACGGCCACGATAGCCTTTGACTCAGTTGGCATAAAACAATTAGCCCTGGATATTGCGCCCCTTGAGAAGATTTAAAGTGTATTAAATCGAGATGCACGAGCAATGACAGATTGTAAAATTTGTGATTTCATTTGAATATATGGAGAAATGCTGATATGGAAGACACTCTTCAATTGATGAAAGAAAAGGTTAAAATTCTGCGCGAGGCAGCCATGGCCTATTATCTTGAAAATCGCGAGATCATGCCAAACATTGAATATGATAAACTCTATGATGAACTTCTTGAATTGGAGGCTAGGACCGGTGTTATACTTTCCAATAGCCCCACCATTCATGTTGGCTTTGAACTTGCCACGGATCTGCCCAAGGAAGCCCATGAGAAGCCCATGCTGTCTCTTGATAAAACCAAGGATAAGGCAGCACTTAAAGAGTGGCTAGGGAATGAAACAGGCCTTCTTTCGTGGAAGCTGGATGGAATAACCCTGGTACTTACCTATTCAGAAGGAAAATTAGCAAAAGCAGTAACGAGGGGAAACGGTATTATTGGCGAAGTCGTGACCAATAATGCCAAAGTCTTTGCTAATGTGCCGTTAGCCATTTCATTTAAAGAGGAACTGATTTTAAGGGGCGAAGCGATTATTCGCTATTCGGATTTTGAGAAGATTAACAGTGGCATAGCGGATACGGCCGCCAAATATAAAAACCCGAGAAATCTTGTTAGCGGCTCCGTGAGGCAGCTTGCGAGCAAGGTTACTTCCGAGAGAAATGTTCGCTTTATGGCTTTCTCGCTGGTCAAAGCTGAAGGCGTGAATTTCAATAACTCAAAGGCTCGCCAAATGGAATGGCTTGCTGGGATGGGATTTGACGTAGTGGATTATAAAATTGTCGATTCATCAAACATCGAAGAAACAGTTGCCTGGTTTTCTGAACACATTGATCAAAATGACTTTCCTTCCGATGGTCTGGTTTTGACCTATGACAATCTTGCTTATGGGGATTCGCTAGGCCGCACTGCCAAATTTTTCAAGGATGCCATCGCCTTCAAATGGCGCGACGAAATCAAAGAGACGACGCTGCTTGCAATCGAGTGGAGCGCCTCGCGGACTGGACTGATTAACCCAATTGCCATCTTTGAGCCTGTTGAACTAGAAGGGACTACAGTAAGCAGAGCAAGTGTCCATAATATCAGCATCATGGAAGAACTGGCCCTTGGCATCGGCGATACCATCGGTGTCTATAAAGCAAATATGATTATTCCGCAAATTGCAGAGAATATGACCAGAAGCGGCGGCATTCCTATTCCTATAGTTTGTCCGGTTTGCTCCGAGAAGACTGAAATCAGTCAGGAAAGCGATGTGAAGTTTCTATACTGTAGAAATGAGGACTGCTTGGCCAAACATATTCAATCCCTCACTCATTTTGTCAGCAGAAATGCTATAGGGATCGATGGCTTGTCAGAGGCAACCATCGAAAAGCTGGTTGACAAAGGATTGATCAAAGAACCTGCAGATATTTTCAAGGTAGAGCAGCATAAAGAAGACATTATCGTGATGGAAGGGTTCGGCGAAAAATCCTTTAATAATTTAGTGGCTTCCGTCAATAATGCCAGAAAAATCACTGTGGTCAGACTGCTGTATAGTTTAGGCATACCGACTATTGGACTGACCAACGCTAAAACAATCTGTAAATATTTTAGCTACGACTGGCTAAAGATTCAGCAAGCTTCAAGCCGCCAGCTCCTCGACATCAATGGGGTAGGCGAAGTTATGGCTGAGGCCTATGTCAAGTTTTTCGGAAACGAAAAAAATCAGGCTATTATCAAGGATATCCTTGAAGAAGTTGAATTTGAAGAGGCCAAAACAAAGGCCGTCGACCAGATATTTGAAGGTATTATTTTTGTCATTACTGGCGCAGTGGAGCAATTTGAAAATAGAGATGCCCTGAAGACGGCAATAGAGGATAGAGGCGGAAAAACAACAGATTCCGTAACGTTTAAGACGAATTACTTGATTAATAATGATAGCTTATCCAGCTCGTCTAAAAATAAAAAAGCAAAAGAACTGGGCGTTGAGATAATCACAGAGGACCAGCTTGTGATGTGGCTAAATAGCGGAATCGGACCAAAGGCCTAACTAGGAGAGAAAATCATGTCAAAACGAAATACTGCAGTTTTTCAGGCAATCTTGGCGGCAGCCCTATTTGGAATGAGTACGCCTGTGTCGAAATTACTGCTGGACAAAATACCCCCTGTTCTTATGGCTGCACTTTTATATTTGGGAGCGGCCTTAGGCATGCTGGTGATTTATATCATAAGAGGCGCAGGAAAGGGTGAAGTCAATGAAGCAAGGATCACAAGGCACGAAAGTAAATTTGTCGTGGGCATGATTTTCCTTGATATTGCAGCGCCTATTTTTTTGATGGTCGGCCTTCGCATGTCGGCCGCCTCAAACGTCGCCTTGCTGGGCAACTTTGAAATCGTAGCGACGGCCATCATCGCTATGCTGATCTTTAGAGAAAATATCGGGCCTCGTCTTTGGATGGCAATCGGTCTGATCACTCTATCCAGTATCGTGTTGTCAGTTAAGGACCTCGGCAGCTTTTCCTTTTCCACGGGCTCCCTATTGGTGCTGCTGGCCAGCGTCTGCTGGGGGCTTGAGAACAACTGCACGCGCATGCTTTCCATAAAAGACCCCATGCAAATTGTCATCATTAAGGGTTTTGGATCCGGTCTAGGCTCCTTGATTATTGCCCTTGCACTTAAAGAGTTTTCTTTTGATCTTGTCTACATCATCATAGCTTTAATCCTAGGGTTCTTTGCCTATGGACTGGGTATTTACCTTTATGTTCGCGCACAAAGGGAGCTGGGCGCGGCAAGAACAAGCGCTTATTATGCTGCGGCACCCTTTATTGGTGTTGGCTTATCGGTCTTGATGTTTAAGCAGGACTACGCCATTTCCTTTTTTGTAGCTTTAGTGATTATGGTTATTGGTGCCTATCTTGCAGCTGTTGAAAAGCATAAGCACAAGCATCCCCATGAGTTCACGGTACACGAGCATCGGCATGCTCATAATGAGGGGCATCATAATCATAAGCATGAGGCGGAAGTTATCAAGGAACATAGTCATGAGCATATCCATGAACCTTTAGCCCACAGCCATGCTCATACACCGGACCTTCACCACAAGCACGACCATGAGGAATCGACGCACACCCATGAGGAATCGACGCACACCCATGAACAAGACTCAAATCATGAGCATAGCCACACCGAAAAAGGGAGAGAAAGTTTATGAAGATTGGAAAACTGGACAGCAAACTTTTGGAAGATCTGGTCTTTAAAAATATTACCCATAAAAGGCCTGAAGTCTTGGAGCGGCCTGGCATCGGGAAAGACTGCGCTATTATTGATTTTGGGAATTATGACTGCATCATGTCCACAGACCCAATAACCGCCGCTATGAACGAAATTGGTCGGCTGGCGGTGCATATTTCCTGTAATGACATAGCAACCTGTGGCATCGAGCCTCTCGGAATCATGCTGGCGGTTATGCTGCCAGAAAACACGACTGAGAAGCAGATTGAAGATCTTATGAAGCAGGCGGGACAAGCAGCCGCAGAGCTCAATATCGAAATAATCGGAGGACATACTGAGATTACGAGTGCCGTGGTCAAACCGGTCATTGTATCCACGGCAATTGGGAGAAGAAAAAAAACTGGAGGGGGTCAGCCAAGGTCTATAAAGCCGGGAGATAGCATCCTCATGACAAAATATGCCGGACTTGAAGGTACGGGAATCATTGCATCGGACTATGAAAACACGCTACTGGACGTGCTGAATCCGGCGGAGCTTAGCGAAGCCAAAGGGCTGCTGAATCAGATCAGCGTGGTTTCCGAAGGCAAGATCGCCGGAGAGATCGGCGTTCTGGCCATGCACGATATCACAGAAGGCGGCGTACTCGGCGCCGTTTGGGAAATGTGTGAAATTGCGGGAAGCGGCGTCGAACTATATGAAGAGGCAATACCAGTGCTAGCTGTAACGAGAAAAATATGCGAACACTTTAAGATTGACCATCTCAGGCTTATTTCCAGTGGCTGCATGCTCATAATCTCCCCAGCCGAAAACAAGGAAAACTTGATCGCTGCAATAACAGCTGCGCAAATCCCGGTTTCCGAAATTGGAAAAATAAAAGAGAAAGAACGGATTCTGATCTCAAACCAACACAGAATCAACATTCTTCCTCCAGATAGCGACGAACTTTATAAAATATTAAGCTAGGCTTTTAAGGATGTTTTCAACCATTTGATTGCTTGGTCCAGCCTTTAATCCGCCACGAGTGACGATGGCGACCTTATCTTTCAATGAAAAACATGACATCTCCATAACGACCTCCTAATAATAATATTCTGATGGTCCTTTGTATTCCTGTATGGTATTCCCACCATCTACAATGAAAGCCTGGCCTGTGATATAAGAGGCTTCTTCTGATGCCAAAAATACAATCATATTCGCCACTTCCCTTGATGATCCGCCTCTGCCAACAGGCGTGTTAAGACCGCCGGCGGCTTCGGATTCTGTCTGAGAAGCGGTTGCAATCCAGCCAGGAAGCACATTGTTGATCATAATATTATTTTTGGCGACTTCAATAGCGATGGAGCGGCTCATACCGATGACCGCCGCTTTGGCCGCGCTGTAGGCAGCTTCCCCAGGATTGCTGACAACCGGCCCGGTGACAGAAGACACATTCACTATGCGGCCATAATTGCTGCTGATCATATGAGGCAGCACTTTTCTTGTGACATTGAAACAGAGGGTTAGGTTTCTGTCTATTGAGATGTCCCACGACTCATCGCTGAGGTCTGCAAAAGCCGTAAAATCCTCTTCCTGCCCAACCTGAGCCATGCCCGCATTATTAATCAGAACATCAATTTTGCCAAAATTGGCCAGCACATCAGACACGACCTTAGATACCTGATCTCTATTCATTAGATCGGCAATGTAGCCTTTTGCAGATATACCTTTTATTTGAAGTTCAGAGGCTCTTTCATAAATCCGTTTTGTGGTAGCCACTAATGCAACTTTGGCACCTAGGCTGCCTAGTATTTCGGCAGTGGCGAAACCAATGCCAGCAGCGCTTCCAGCACCGGTGATCAGACATACCTGATCCTTAAAATTCATAAATTGATGCATGTATACTCCTTTAAAAGAAAAAAGGATTGCTTATGAGAAGAGACAGTAGTAGCGCCCGTCTCATAAACAACCCAAAACCAGCAGATGGTTTGAATTAGTCTAAAATATTCTTCGCGATTTCTGCAGATGGTCTGAATTAGTCTAAAATATTCTTCACGATTTCTCTGAAAATCTCTGTATGTCTATCAATATCTGCTTCCGTAGTGGCTGCGGTGATGAGAGCCATGTTATGGAATGGAGTCATCAGAACGCCTCTATTTAGAGAAGCAAGATGCATGTATTGATCAAGTTCGAAATCGACAGCAGCTTCGGCCTCACCGCCATTTTTAGCTGGCTCTTTTCTAAACCAGTATTCGGTCCTGCAGCCTAGCTGGGTGGTATTCCATGGCAGGTTGAATTCGCTTATGACACTTTGAATGCCTTCATTGAATCTGGTTGCAAGAGGAATATTTCTGGCATAAAAGTCTTCGGTAAGGACTTCTGATAGGGTAGCTTTCATAGCGTGCATGGTCAAAGCATTTGCTGCCAGTGTGCCGCCGATGCCGCCGATATCGCAGACTTCTTTAGGAATCTCAGCAACGACTCTTTGGCCTAATTCTTCAGTGAAGCCATAGGCAGCAGCAGGGATGCCGGCTGCGATGGTTTTGCCGACGACGACCATATCAGGCTGAAGGTTATAAGCTTTCGTGCATCCGCCTACGCCGGTGCAAATGGTGTGAGTTTCGTCAATAATCAGCAGAGTGCCATATTTTTTGGTCAGAGTCCTTAGAGCATCATGATAACCTGGTTCAGGGTGAACGATGCCGCAATTGGTCATAACGGGTTCTGCCAGCACTGCAGCCACCAGACCGTCTTTAAGGGCTTCTTCAAGGGCGGGAATGTCATTCCATTCGATAATTCTGGTGGTTAAGCCGGGATCAACTTGAGGACCCAGATTACCAGGTTTTGCGATGGTCTTTCCTGTATGTTCATCCATGACAGCAACGGTTTCATCCACGGTTCCATGATAACACCAGTTGTAGGCAACGATGAGGGGCCTTTTTGTAACCTGCCTTGCCAGTCTGAGTACGAATCTGTTGGCATCTGTAGCACTTGTAGCAAACTGCCAGTATTTCATGCCGAATCTTCTCTGAAGCTCTTCGCCATTCCAAGCCGCATCTTCTGTTGGCAGCATGAATGTGACGCCTTGTTTAACGTACTCAGTGATGGCTTTTACGGCAGCTTCTGGTGCATGCCCAATCATAGAGCCTGTATCGCCAAGACATAAATCAAGATAGTCATTGCCATCGACATCTTGAAAATGTGCCCCTTTGGCATTGGCAACACAAACAGGATAGCTGCCGGCCCATTTCACCATCCAGTTCATAGGAACGCCCTGAAGCAAGCTTCCCTTGGCACGTTCGAAAATTTCCTTTGACTTTGGATGCTTTTCCTCGAATATTTTCATTTCATTGGCATATTGCTCTTTGAGTTTTTCTCTGTTGATCATGACGTATCCTCCGTTACTATTTAAAATTTGCTTATGGTCTTGTTTCTAATCTGGGATTGGAATAGAAGTTCTTTATCCAGCAAGATATTCATATACCAAGCAAGATATTCATATACCCAGCAAGATATTCATATACCCAGCACTATATACATACGCAATTGTAATGCCAAAATCTCAGCATAGATGATAATAATAAATTTCGTTGAAATATCAGCATTTAGCATGCATGGGACACAAGGCGCGGCCAATTAAAAAAAATTAGGGTAGCCCAAAAATTGTCATTATTGAAATACAGTTGTCAATTATGAAAATAAAAGGTAAAATGTAGATAAGTAAAAGCCAACTATAATTTCTAAAGTGCCAACTATAATTTCAAAAAAGTAATCTTATAGGTAAGCAAAGTCGAAATTCCCCATTATGCAGGAGATCAGAGATGCTTGGACTATCGACCATTCGAGACACGGTTATGCAGGTGGCTTCTGCCATTACGGCGGCCCTGGAAATTGAGACGGAAATCATCGATGACAAACTGAAAATTATCGGTGGTACGGGCCGTTATGCCTCAAAGATCGGTAACTACGAAGAAGGTGGAGACCTGAACTGTGGCCTGATTTATAGCAAACTGCTCAAATCAGGAGAGAACTATAGCTGTACAGATCCTTCGGGAGATGCTGACTACAAGCCAGAAGAAGGTGAAATGGCAGAAATTTGCTGCCCAATAAAACTTGAAGGCTATGTCATCGGGCTTATAGGGCTGGTTGCTTTCAACGAAACCCAAAGAGAAAAGATTGCTAAAAACTGCGAGACCCTAACCTTGTTTTTAAAGAGAATGGCTGAACTCCTGGCCAGCAAACTGGCACAGACTCAGGACAGCAATCAACTAAAGGCCATAGTGGAATCTATGCACGAAGGATTGATCGCTGTCGATCAGGACAACAGGATTGTTTCTTGTAACACCAAATGTGAGGAATTATTGGGCGTGCCCAGGAATAAAATCGAAACAAGAGAATTATCTGAGGTGTGGGATAATGATGACATTCAAATGACTTTGGATAATGGCCTGTCAATCAGAGACAGGGAAGTGGTCTATAGGCCGGCAAAAGGCAAGGAAAAACGCTTTCTATCCACCATTGTACCCATCAACGAGATGACTGAAGGCGAGCAGGACAGTCCAATTCAAGGCGCCATGATTCTGTTTCAGGATATTTCCGATGCCAGAGAGCGAATTTATAAAATTGCCGGAGTTGGCAAGAATACTTTATTCGATGATATTATAGGGGAAAGCGAAACGCTTATCAGTGCTAAAAGACGAGCGCTTCAGGTGGCGACCAGCGACTCAACGGTTCTGATTACTGGTGAGAGCGGAACAGGAAAGGAACTCTTTGCAAGAGCCATTCATTATGCCAGCTCCCGCGCGGACAATGCCTTTGTTTCCATCAACTGCGGCGCCATACCAGATATGCTCCTTGAGAGCGAGCTTTTTGGCTACGAAAAAGGAGCCTTCACTGGGGCTGACAAGAGCGGAAAGCCTGGGAAGTTTGAAATTGCCCATAAAGGGACAATCTTTCTTGACGAAATCGGAGATCTACCCCTACATCTTCAGGTCAAGCTGCTCCACGCCATACAAAATAGACAAATAGACCGAATTGGCGGGCTCGTGCCCATCGATGTGGATGTGAGAATTATTGCAGCCACCAATAAGAACCTGGAGGAGATGATTAATCAAAAGCAATTTCGGGAAGATCTTTTTTTCAGATTGAATGTCATTCCGCTAGTTATACCCCCACTTAGAGCCAGAACTGGCGATGTGAGGCTTTTGCTGGATTATGGACTGAAAAAATTTACGGGTCTCCTCCAGAAAAATATTAAAAGCTTTTCTCAGGAAGCCCTTCATGCCCTGCTACGTTATAACTGGCCGGGGAATGTCAGAGAGCTAGAAAATGTGGTAGAATATGCAGTGAACATGGAAAACGGAAGTGCCATTTCTCTTTCAAATCTTCCGGATAAAATTCAAAGAGTCATGCCGGATACGTTGGATGAAAAGCTGGGGTTTAAGGAAAAATTGGATCACTATCAAAAACAGCTGATCACCGAGTGCCTGACTGAAACGGGACACTCTTTAGAGGGAAAAATCAAAGCTGCCAGAATGCTCAAGATCAGTGAGTCTACCTTGTATAGGAGAATTCGGGAGCTAAACATTAAAGATATGAAAATTCTTTGAACAGATTAAACTTTAAGAAATAAGTAAAAGGCAAGAGTGACAAATGAAAAGGAAGAATGAATAACAATAAGGAGTAAAGTATAATGAGCAAGCAAAGATTTGACGGAAGAAATGTGGATCAAATAAGAGCGGTCAAAATGACGAATAATTATTTGATTCATGCGGAAGGCTCGGTATTGATCGAAATGGGTCTGACGAAAGTCATCTGTACAGCATCGGTAGAGGAAAAGACAGCCCAGCACCTAAGGGGCAGTGGAAAAGGATGGGTTACGGCTGAGTATGGCATGCTCCCAAGATCGACAGGCACAAGAAAGATGCGGGATTCAACGCGAGGAAAAGTGGACGGCAGAACCATGGAAATACAGAGACTTATTGGCAGAGCTTTGCGATCTGTAGTTGATATGGAAAAGATGGGAGAGCGAACAATCTGGATAGACTGTGATGTGATTCAGGCAGATGGGGGAACGCGAACAGCATCTATAACCGGCGCTTTCGTTGCCATGCTCGAGGCCTTTAGAAAACTCAAGGAAGCAGGAACTATTGCTGAAATACCTGTAAAAAACTATGTGTCAGCCATCAGTATCGGCAAGGTATCGGATGAAATATTGCTGGACCTTTGCTATGAAGAGGATTCCAGAGCGCAAGTTGATATGAATGTGGTGATGACGGATCAGGGCGAATATATTGAGCTTCAAGGAACTGGAGAAGATGCGCCATTTAAGGCATCAGAGCTTTCGGCAATGCTTGCTTTAGCTGAAAAAGGCTGCAAGGAACTCATGGAGGCACAGAAGCAAATTATCGGAGATTTAATTTAATCGAAGCGTAAAGGCCAATTGCCGGAGATTTAATTTAATTGAAGCGCAAAGGCCAATTGTCGGAGATTTAATTTAATTGAAGCGCAAAGGCCAATTGCCGGAGATTTAATTTAATTGAAGCGCAAAGGCCAATTGCCGGAAATTCATACTAATGGAGGAAATATGATTGTTGTAGCAGCCACTCAAAATAAGCATAAAATACAAGAAATAGAAAGCATTACCAGGCTTTTCGGTTTTGAAATAGTGTCAAGAGGCGATGCCGGCGTGCCGGATGTCGAGATTTCAGAGGATGGGGAGACTTTTGAAGAGAATTCCTATAAAAAGGCCGCGGAAATCATGAAGCTTTGCGGCAGGATTTCTATCGCCGACGATTCAGGGCTGATGGTGGATGCGCTTTCTGGGGCCCCAGGGGTCATATCGGCCAGATTTTCCGGGGAAGGCGCTACGGATCAGATGAACAACGCCAAGCTGCTTGATTTGCTAAAGGACGTGCCTGAAGATGAGCGAGGCGCCAAATTCGTGTCGGTCATCACCATGGTTTACCCTGAGGGAAGGACAATTGTCGCCCGTGGAGAATGTTTTGGCCATATCATAAGAGAGCCTCATGGAAACGGCGGATTTGGGTATGATCCACTATTTGTGCCGGAAGGTTTTACTAAGACATTTGCCGAATTAACCAGCGATGAAAAAAATCAAATCAGCCATAGAGCATTGGCTCTGCAGAAACTACGATTGCAATTGGGAGAAATAGCAGGGTGAAGAAATGACGGGTAGAAGAGCATTACATTTGGTCTTATATATTATGAGGAAAATGAGGGATCCTTATTATGCTGGAGCACCGGCTGAATTGGCCTTTTTCTTTCTGCTGTCCATGGTCCCGCTTACCATAGTCCTAGGTGAGTTTCTTGGTGTGTTTTCCATTTCTATTAATTGGATTTACACCATTTTAGGCCAATATGCCTCTCCTGATGTAGCGTCGGCATTAAGGCCTTACCTAAACTACCACCCTTCAAACTCCATGAATTTGGCTTTTTTGCTTTTGGCAGTTTGGGCGTCGTCGAGGGGGCAGTACTCTCTGATTCGCATCTCCAATTATGCTTATGAACACGGCGGAATCAGCTACAGTTATTTCCATGAAAGAATCCGGGCTTCTAAAACTGTAGTTCTGACACTTTTCATGATTACTTTTAGCTTGATCATTCTTATTTATGGGGAATCCATTCTTAGGGTTGTCGCAATTTATTTCAATCAGACCTTCAGCATCGCTTTTACAGTGCGCAACTTCTGGCTGATACTGAGATGGCCCTTTGCCTTGGCGGTTTTCTTTCTCATGATCAGCTATACTTATCTGGTTTTGCCCGCAGAAAAACTCACATTTAGACATGTCGTTCCAGGATCTGTATTTTCATCGCTCATGATTCTGGGGTCATCCATCATCTATTCCACCTATGCGGTAGGGTTCAGAGGCGCGGGAGTTTTGTATGGGAGCCTTACTACCATCGTATTTCTGCTTTTTTGGTTTTATGTCGTCGGGTTTATACTGGTTATAGGTATTCATCTGAATATCGCCTGGCGGGAGGTCGTAGACTGAACTATTTGATGACACGCACTGTGATGATGCCATCAATGCTTCTAAGCGCGTCCAGATCTTTAGCGCTAACTTTTGAATCTACGTCGAGCAGGGTATATTGGAATTCGCCCTTGCTTCGATTGGTCATATCGCCGATATTGATGGATTTATCAGCCATTATGCTGGTGATCTGACCGATCATGGACGGAATGTTTTTATGTAGCACGGAAATTCTTCCCGCCGTGCGGCAGACACCCATAGAACAGTTGGGATAATTGACGGAATTAGTGATGTTGCCGTTTTCGAGATAATCTATCAGCTCTTCGACAGCCATGACGGCGCAGTTTTCTTCGGATTCTTCCGTTGAAGCGCCTAGATGAGGAATGCTGATAACTTTGCCGTGGCCTGTGATTTGGTCGTTGGGGAAATCCGTCACGTACCGATGAACCTTGCCGCTGTCAAGAGCCTTAATCAGATCCTGCTCGTTGACGATGGCATCTCTTGAGAAATTAAGCAGACAAACGCCATCCTTCATGAGGCTTATCTGGGCTTCTGAGATGAAGTTTTTTGTTTCTTTCATATAGGGGATGTGCAGCGTGATATAGTCGCTTGAAGCGAGAAGAATATCAAGAGTCTCCGATAGATTAATTTTTCTTGAGAGATCAAGGGCCGCTTTGACTGATATGAAAGGATCGTAGCCGATGACCTTCATGCCTAGAGCTGAAGCAGCGTTAGCAACCATAACTCCGATAGCCCCTAGACCAATAACGCCAAGGGTTTTGCCTTTGATTTCGCTGCCGGAAAATTTGCTTTTACCACTTTCGACAGTTTTTGGGATATCTTCTGTGAGGGATTTAGCCCAAGTCACGCCGCTAACGATATCTCTTGATGAGAGCAGAAGACCCGCAAGGGCAATTTCCTTTACAGCATTGGCATTGGCGCCAGGGGTGTTGAACACGACGATGCCAAGACCCGAACACTTTTCAACGGGGATATTATTGACACCTGCCCCAGCTCTGCCTATTGCGAGGAGTTTTGAAGAAAGAGCCATCTCCTGCATATCCTGACTACGCACAAGTATGGCATCGGCCTGGCTCGCATCATCGCTCATGACATACTGATCGGAAAATAATGAAGTGCCTATTACGGCTATTTTATTTAGCGCAGTTATTGTGTACATGATTCTTCTCCTCAAATTCTTTCATAAAGGTCACGAGTGCTGTAACGCCTTCGATAGGCATAGCGTTGTAAATACTAGCGCGCATGCCGCCGACTGAGCGGTGGCCTCCCAGATTAACAAGGCCGCGAGCAGCAGCTTCAGCAATAAAGCTTTTGTCAAGTTCGGCTTTGCCGGTAACAAATACCACGTTCATGATTGAACGATCCTGCTCTTCTACAGGACAGCTGAACATCATACTGCAGTCAATGGCCTCATAGAGTATTTTCGCCTTAAGCTCATTGTTTTTTTGTACTTCGGCAACGCCACCAAGTCTTTTGATATGTTCAAAGACAAGCTTAGCGATATAGATGGCAAAGGTAGGAGGCGTGTTATACATGGAGCTATTATCAGCGTGAATCTTATAATCCAGCATGGTAGGTATATCGGAGCTGGCGTGACCAATCAGATCATCCCGGATGATGACAACTGTAAGCCCTGCAGGACCGATATTTTTTTGCGCCCCAGCATAAATCAAGCCGAATTTAGAGACGTCTATAACCTCGGAAAGAATGTTTGAGGACATATCAGCGACTAGAGGCACGCTGCCAGTGTCGGGAATATAAGGGAAGCGTGAACCGTAGATGGTGTTGTTGGTGGTAATGTGAAAATAATCAGCGTCCTTTGAAAACTCCGAAGGGTCTACATTTGGAACAAATGAAAACATGCTGTCTTCTGAAGATGCCACGATATGAACGTGACCGAATTTTTTTGCTTCTGCGGCAGCTTTTTTTGCCCACATGCCTGTAATTATATAATCGGCTTTGTTTGAGCCTCTGAAAAGATTCAGAGGAATCATGGAAAACTGCAGTGATGCACCGCCTTGGAGAAACAGCACCTTATAATTGGCCGGAATAGCCATAATCTCTCTTAATGTTGACTCGGCATCTGCAATAATTCCTTCGAATTCTTCTCCGCGATGGGAAAGCTCCATCACTGACATGCCGCAACCTTTGTAGTTCGTTAGTTCTTTTGCAGCCTCTTCCATGACCTCCAAAGGAAGCATAGATGGACCAGCTGAAAAATTATAGATTCGTTCCATGAAATTCACCTCACTTCTGATTTTTATTGTACACAATTATAGCACCTTGTGTTAGAATGGTAAAGTGAAAAAATTATCAATATCTCTTTGCTCAGATGGATTGTTTGTCAAGAATACTGTAGGTTTGCCAAACATTTTCTCTTGCGTTTTAAAGAGAAAGGAGCGGAAAATGAAGTATTTAATTGTTCTGGTTGATGGCGCTTCCGACGAAAAAATTGAGAGCCTGGGGAACAGGACCCCCCTCGATGTAGCCAATATGCCCAATATAAACCTACTTGCCCGTCAAGGCGAGGTGGGACTAGTCAGTACCATACCTAAAGGCATATCACCAGGCAGTGATACCGCTAACCTTTCAGTTATGGGTTATGACCCAGCGGTGTACCATACCGGCAGGTCTCCCCTTGAAGCGGTCAGTATGGGACTTGAACTCTCGGATACGGATGTGGCTTTTCGCTGCAATCTAGTCACGCTGAGTGAGGAAGAATCCTATGATAAAAAAATCATACTGGATCATAGCGCAGGTGACATTTCCAGCGAGGAGGCAAAAGGGCTGATTCGAACAATAAATGAAGCATTTGGGACTGAGACGCTTCAGTTTTACCCGGGTATAAGCTATCGACATGCTATGATTGTTCATGAGGGATCAACAGATTTCAACCTGATTCCGCCCCATGACGTTCTTACCCAAGTTATTGAGCCCCACCTACCCAAGGGAAGCGGAACTGAACTCATTAAAAAAATGATGACTGAAAGCTATGAGATTCTCGCAAGTCATCCGGTTAATATCAACAGAAAAAAAATGGGACTCCGTCAGGCCAATTCCATATGGATCTGGGGCCAGGGACGAAAGCCAAGCCTCAGCTCTTTTTATGATAAGTATGGGGTAAAGGGCGCCGTCATTTCTGCGGTGGATCTGATTAAGGGCATTGGTCTTTGCGCGGGTCTCTCTTCTATCGACGTGCCCGGCGCTACAGGCACCTTGCATACAAACTACAAAGGCAAGGCAGAAGCAGCAATAGAGGCATTTCAAGCTGGCGCAGATTTTATTTATATTCATATAGAAGCTCCGGATGAATGCTCCCACCAGGGAGATTTGGAAGGCAAGATAAAATCCATTGAGGAAATTGATGAGAAAATAGTCGGGCCTCTTTCGGATTATTTGGCTGGCACTAAAGAAGCCTATCGCATGCTGATTCTCCCGGACCATCCAACGCCGATGGCTTTAAGAACCCACACCTCAAATCCAGTACCTTTTGTGCTCTATGATAGCGCAATAAAACAGGGAAAACCGGATAACGCTTTTACTGAAGAATCAGGAGCAGGAGGCAGATTTTTTGCCAATGGCTATGAATTGACGGATTATTTTTTCAGAAAACGAGGATAAAAATGAAAAAATTATTGACCTTATTATTGGGACTCGTGCTGGCCATGGGCTCAATCAGCTTTGCCTTCGCAACCTCACCGCCGCTTCAAATAGCAGCAGACTCCGCAGTATTGATCGATGCTGCTACAGGCCAGGTCTTATTTGATAAACAGATGGATAAACAAAAATTTCCAACAAGCACAACAAAAGTCATGACGGCCTTGCTTGTTTTAGAGAATTTGAAACTGGATCAAAAGGTGATTATCGATTCAGAGACACCTTTCACAAATGGCAGCCGCATTTATCTGATTGAGGGGGAAGAGGTCACAGTTGAGCAGCTACTAAATGCTATGCTGATTGAATCGGCAAACGACGCTGCTGTGGCTCTGGCTATTCAGATTTCTGGAAACATCCCGGACTTTACAAAACTTATGAATCAAAGGGCCAAAGAATTGGGTGCCAAGAATACCACTTTCAACAACCCAAATGGGCTTCCGGATGAGGCTCATCTGACCACAGCCTATGATTTGGCTATGATTGCAAGGCAAGCCATGACCTATCCGGAATTTCGGAAAATAGTGACTACTTATCAATATACGTTTCCTGCTACAAATAAGCAGCCGGAAAGATATCTTTACAATGGCAACAGGCTCCTTTGGGACACCAATTCTAAAGTGCTTATGAATGGTATGCAGATTCCCATTAAATATGAGGGCATTACCGGCGTCAAAACCGGATACACCAATGTAGCTGGAAACTGCCTGATTGCTTCTGCCAAAAGAAACGGCACTGAGTTAATTGCTGTTGTTCTTCAATCCGACCCGGCCAATCAATTCCTTGACGACATGAAGCTTTTAGACTACGGATTTTCCAACTTTAAAAGCGTAGAGATGGTTTCTCAGGGAACATCTATGGGAGAAGTGACTATAAAAGGTGGAAAGACCACTTCGGTAAAAGCCATCACAAATAGAAGCGCCATGGCGACTCTGCCACTTGAGATCTCTCCGGATATTCTCAGAACGGAAATAGGCTTGCCTAAACAGCTGATGGCGCCAATTACAAAGGGCCAAAAGCTGGGCAGCATAAAGATTTTCGAAGCGGATCAATTGATGGGTGAGTCCGATCTGGTAGCCGAAACTGATGTGGCAGCGAGCATGTGGATGAATTTGCCGACTCTGGCATTAGGAGCTGTTGTATATTTGAAATATCTGGCCATCGCACTAATCGTCCTAGGACTTCTCCTGATTGGCCTTCGCATCCACTTTAAACGCCGCCGGGTAAAACGGCGCAAGCTGCGAAAGCATATTCAACAAAAATAACGGAGCCTCTTGATATGATGGAGAATGGGCATGATTTGCCGCTTAAAATAAAAGAAAAACGGTAGAATGAAAAGAATATGTGCAGAGGCATACGAATATTCCCTCAAAAAGCTAGTGCGACGCGGAGGAGACTCGTTTCATTTGTTCAAAAACCCAACGCCACGCGATTTTCCCTCCGAAAAGACAACTTCAGCGGAGGAAAGAGCATTAAACCAAAAACAAAAAAACTCTCTGAATTTCTTTGAGGAAACCATCGCGACTGCGAATTGCGGCGAATGCCGCGTCACGTTGGGTTTTCAAAGAGAAATTCAGAGAGTTTTGCACTAGTGGTTTATTTTTTGAGGCTGCTGAAATCGTATTTCTTGTTTCTGGAATGATAATGCGTATGCAGCAACTCGTGGGATTTCTCGCCAAGCGGTGCCCCCAGATACTCATCATAAAGCTTGATGATATCAGGATTTTTGTGGGATTTGCGCAGAGGCAGATCCGCGTCAATTTTATAAAGCGCTTTCATTCTCTTGGCTTTGACTTCGAGGGTGGATTTTATTGGCTGACCGCCGCCGCCGATGCAGCCGCCTGGGCAACCCATGATTTCGATGAAGGCATAAGGGGAGGTTCCGTTTTGAATTTGCTTCAGCAGGACTTTAGCATTGGAAAGGCCCTGTGCCACAGCCACTTTAAGTTCAAGGCCATCAAGGTCAATAGTGGCTTCCTTAATACCTTCGAGTCCACGCACCTGAAGGAAATTCAGGTTTGGAAGACCCTTGCCGGTGATGACTTCATAAGCCGTTCTGAGAGCGGCTTCCGTTACTCCGCCGGAGGCTCCAAATATTGCGCCTGCGCCTGTGCCGATGCCGAAAGGATTGTCAAACTGGTCTTCTTCAAGATCTGTAAACTCAATACCTGAGGCCTGAATCATCCTGGCCAGTTCTCTTGTCGTCAAGGCTACATCCACATCTCTAACACCGTCCTTTTCAAACTCAGGCCTTTGCGCTTCGTATTTTTTAGCTGTACAAGGCATGATCGAAACGGTGAATATATCTTTTGGATCAAGACCGATGAGGTCTGCATAATAAGTTTTGGATAAGGAGCCAAACATTTGCTGAGGAGATTTACAAGTGGACAGATGATCAAGAAGATGATCATATCTGCCTTCGATGAAATTAACCCATCCTGGGGAACAGGAAGTGATTAGAGGAAGGGTTCCGCCTTCGGTGATTCTTTTGATCAGCTCGTTGGCTTCTTCCAGTATGGTTAAATCTGCGGTGAAGTTGGTGTCGAAGACCTGTTCGATACCAAGCCTTCTAAGAGCTGCAACCATTTTGCCTGTAACAATATCACCTTTTGGCAGATTAAAGGAATCACCAAGGGCAACACGGACGGCAGGCGCAACTTGAACAATAACATGCTTGCGGGGATCATAAATGGCATCCCATACTTTTTGAGTTTCGTCCTTCTCAACGATGGCTCCCGTTGGGCATACTGCTGCGCACTGGCCGCAGAATACGCAAAGCGTGTCTTCAAGAGGCATTTCATAGGCCGGTGTGATATTATAGTGGACGGATCTGTGGGAATGTGTCAGTACATGGACTTCCTGAGTCTTTTGGCATGCTTCAACGCAGCGGTTGCACTTGACGCATTTTGACGAATCTCTGACGAGAGACGGATTGGTATCATCAAGAGGAAGCGCCTCAACGGTGTCTTCCAGATTTGTTTTTGAAATATTGAATCTTCTGCAAAGATCCTGAAGTTCACAGGTTCCGTTTCTTAGACACTGAAGACAGTTCTGATCATGGTTTGCTAATATGAGTTCAAGAACGCCGGTCTGCATGTCTCTGACTTTCTTGGTGTTGGTTCTGATTTCCATTCCTTCGAAGACGAAAGATGAGCATGCAGGAGTCAGCTTTTTGCTTCCCGCTACTTCTACGACGCAAAGTCTGCAGTTTGCTTTAATAGCCTGATCAGGATGGTAGCAAAGATGGGGAATATTGATATTCACTTTTTTTGCTGCTTCAAGAATGGTTGTGCCTTCTGGAACGACCAAATCCTTGTTATCTATAATAATTTTAACATTCTTCATTCTAATTTTCCTCCTTTGACTTCAAATTCTTCTGGGAAGTATTTGATAGCAGAAAGTAAAGTGCTTTGGGCAGTCTCTCCAAGACCACAGAAAGCGCAGTTGCTCATGATATGGGCAAAACGTTCTGCTGTTTCGAGGTCACGAGGATTCTGGGCACCGTCTACAAATCTGTCTACTATTCTAAGAATTTGACGGTTTCCTTCACGGCATGGTGTACATTTGCCGCAGCTTTCGTGAATAAAAAAGTCCTGAATTGATTTGACAAAATCGATAACTCTTGTGCGATCATCAACAACGAGAACGCCGCCGGAGCCCACAGTCAGACCTACTTTACCCAAATCTTCATAAGTGTAAGGTGTGTCAACAATTGATGCAGGACCTATGCTGCCTGAAGCGCCGCCAAGCTGAAAGAACTTAAGTTCATTGTCGTCTGTGATCCCACCGCCGATGTCATAAATAATTTCTCTAATAGTTAAACCAAAAGGAATTTCATATGTGCCGGGTTTTTTAACATTGCCGGCAAGGCTGATGATTTTAGAACCTGGGGATTTTTCAGTACCAAAAGCGATATAATCATCGATGCCATGGGTTAGAGCAGCGGCAGCAATGGCTAGGGTTTCAACATTGTTGACCAGAGTGGGAAGCTGGAACAGACCACATTCCTTGATGAATGGGGGCTTGATCCTTGGACGGCCACTCTTGCCTTCGATGGACTCGATCAAGGTTGATCCTTCGCCGCAGACATAGGCGCCTGCGCCGGAATAAAGATGGATTTCAAAACTGAAGCCTGAACCTAAAATATTCTGACCCAGAAAACCCTTAGCTTTGGACTCAGCAATTGCGTTTATGAGAAGGGGCCTTAGGTGGCTGTATTCTTCTCTCAAGTAAATGTAACCATTCTGTGCGCCAACGGTATAACCGGCAATAATCATGCCCTCAAGCAGTCTGAAAGGGTCGTTCTCAATGATGGCACGGTCTTTAAACGTACAAGGCTCGCCTTCGTCTGCATTGCAGATGACGACTTTATTCAGACCAGGGACAGAAGCCGCCTGGCTCCATTTTCTTCCAGTATCATAAGCAGCACCGCCTCGACCTTTTATGGAAGCGGCTTTAGCCATATCTATAATTTCATTAGAAGACATGGTCAAGGCTCTTTTAACGGCTGTGAATCCGCCAATTGACAAATAGGAGTCGATTGATTTTGGATCATATTTTCCGAAATTCTCTGTGATAAAACTCACTGTTTTTAACATATTGACCATCCTCCTTTATTTATAATTATCAAGAACCTTCTTGACTTTTTCTTTAGATGTGAGATGCCCGAAGACTCTTCCGTTGACGCGAATAGCTGGGGCGATGTCGCAGGCGCCAAAACAGGCAGTAGGCTCTAGAGCATATTTGCCATCAGCGGTAATCTCATTGACTTTGATGCCAAGCAGTTCTTGTAAGGATTCTTTTAGAACCGTGTTTCCCGTGACCTTGCAGACAACGCTGTCGCAGAGCTGGATCACGCAATCAGCTCTTGGTACATCGGAAAGGGCTGCGTAAAAGGAAATAACATCATAAATTCTGCTCAGTGGGATGTTCATTTTTTGGCTGATATATGCAGCAATCTCTAATGGAAGATACTGTTTAGGGACAATAGCCTGAACCTCCAAAAGGATACCCACGAGCTTAGTTGAATTGTTGGCGTTGTTTGTGATAATTGTGTCAATCTTAGCTGCTAATTCTTTGTTTAGGACTTCAAATGTTGTCGCATTTACACTGCTCATTAACATAGCTCCTTCCGAAAAATTTTCCTTGTAGTTCTACTTAAAAACAAGGATATCGTACTAGATTATATAATATATAAAATCACTGAATAATGTCAATACTTAAAATACAAGTAATGAGGGGATTTATGAAAACGTTTACCAAATCGTATATTGTATGCATTAAAAGAAGAAAAAGTTGGATTTCATTGGAAAATCAAGGGGGAGGCAGGGTTTCGTTGGGGCGTATATTGGCAATAATATAACGTTAATATTATAACGAAATTGAGTAAAAAGCGCCAATATTCAGAAAATGCAAGAATATAAAACTGAGAAGGCAAAAATGCCAGGCTGTGCAGACAAGAATGCAAACAGTGGAATGCAAACAGTGGAATGCAAACAGTGTAGACAAGAATGGCATCCCCACTTGTCTGATTTTGTCATTGATAGTATAATTAGTCCGATAAAACTCATCCCAATTGAAATTTGATAAAGCGCGGCTAAGTCCTAATGTGTTCTGTTATGGCTGGGGAACGCTGTTTAGGTCTAATGCGGCCAAATGAGGTTAAAATGAAAAAGAAGGTTTATCTGATTTATACAGGCGGAACTATTGGCATGACTAATACAGTGAATGGCTATGCGCCAAAAAAAGGCTTCCTTCAGCAGGAGATGGCGGATATCAAAGCCCTGTCATCCAGTGAAATGCCTCACTATACTTTGAATGAATATGAACCTCTGCTGGATTCGTCAAACATCTCAGTGAGAGAATGGATCAAGATTGCCAGAGATATCAGAGATCATTATGAGGATTATGATGGATTTGTTATCCTGCATGGCACAGATACCATGGCCTATACAGCTTCGGCGCTCTCCTTCATGCTTGAGGGATTGGCAAAGCCGGTGATCCTTACAGGGTCTCAGATCCCGCTATGTGAAATTCGAAATGATGCCAGAGATAATCTGATCACGGCCCTTCTTCTGGCCGGCAATTATGACATTAAAGAGGTCTGCCTTTTTTTCGGGACGACGCTGCTACGGGGAAACCGCAGCACCAAAGTCAGCGCCAGCGGGCTTTCGGCCTTTGAATCTCCTAATGATCAGCCCCTGGGGACAGCCGGTGTTGATATTATAGTAGACAAAGCTAGGGCTTTTGCATGCGAAGAATCTACCCTCAAGCTTTTTGAATTCACAGAGCAGCAGATTGCAGTTCTTAAAATTTTCCCCGGGATTCAACCGGAGATCTTTGACAACATCATCACGACAAAGCTTAAAGGTCTTGTGATTGAGGCCTTTGGATCGGGGAATATTCCCAGTACTGATGGCAGACTTCAGGAAATTTTTAAAAGAGCGGCAGACAATGGCACAGTCATCGTCGTCTGTACTCAATGTTTAAGAGGCGGAGCGGTGATAGGAGAATACGAAGCCAGCAAAGGCCTTGCCGATGCAGGTGCCATCAGCGGCTACGACATGACTGTTGAGGCAGCAGTGGCAAAACTCTATTATTTACTCAGCAAGGGTTATGACAGCAGTCAAATCAGAGAACTGATGCAGACAGATTTGCGCGGAGAAATAACCAGAGGGAAGTCGGATTCTGTAGGAGAAATAAGGAGAAGAAAGACGGACCTTCTTGAAGAAATCAAAAGTGCAGAGGTGAACATATGAGGAATTATCTTTCAGAACTGGCCCTGGGACTTGAACCCTATACCCCTGGCGAGCAGCCAAAGGATAAAAAATATATCAAATTGAATACCAACGAAAACCCCTATCCGCCATCAAAATTAGTGGGTAAGGCTATTGAATTTGAGACAGAGGATTTGAGACTATATCCGGATCCTGAAGCCACAGCCCTCAGAGAATCCTTGGCCAAGTATTATGGGTTAAAGGCCGATCAAGTTTTTATTGGCAATGGCTCAGACGAAGTGCTTGCTTTTGCCTTCCCGGCCTTTTTTTCTGGAGGGACAGTTTTGTTTCCGGATATTACCTATAGTTTCTACCCGGTTTTCGCAGGATTGTTCGCGACAGCCTATCAGGAAGTGCCCCTAAAAAAAAATTTTGTACTGGAAGCTTCGGATTATTTCCCCGAAAACAGAAGCGGGGAGACTAAATATCCTTCCGGCATACTGATCGCTAATCCCAATGCGCCGACAGGCAGATATATGTCCCTAGGCGAATTGGAAAAAATCATTTTGGCCAATCCCGAAACCGTAGTCTTGGTGGACGAAGCCTATGTGGATTTTGGCGGAGAATCGGCCGCCAGCCTCATAAATACTTATGATAACTTGCTGGTGGTTATGACTCTGTCAAAATCTCGTTCATTAGCTGGCCTTCGGGTTGGTTTTGCCCTTGGAAAATCACATTTGATTGAGGGACTTACAAGGATAAAAAATTCCTTTAACTCCTATACCATTGATAGGCTGGCTATGGCAGGCGCCATCTTCGCCATCGAGGACGAAGCGTATTTTCAGGAAACCAGGCATAAGATTATAAAAACCCGGGAGACTGTGGCTGCAAAACTTGAAGCTATGGGATTTCACGTCATCCCCTCCAAGGCCAATTTCCTGTTCGTGAGCCATCATAAAAAAGCGGCGCTGGACCTGTTTAACGGCCTCAGGGATCGGGGGATTCTCGTGCGCTACTTTAATAAACCGCTCATCGATGAGTTTTTAAGAATTACCATAGGCACGGAGTCGGAGATGGAAACCTTCATCGGGGTTATAGGGGAGCTTGCTGGCTTTACAAACGATGAACAACCGGACAGAATAAACGGGGAGTTGACGGACTAATGTTCGATATCAGAGAAAATCTCAAAAAGCTTCCGGACAAGCCCGGAGTTTATATTTATAGGGATCAGTTTGGCGAAGTCATCTATGTGGGTAAAGCCATATCCTTAAAGAACAGAGTGCGTCAGTATTTCCAATCTTCTTCATCCTTAGGCCCAAAAGTAAGAGCCCTGGTGTCTCATATTGATTTATTCGATTACATCATCACGGATTCTGAGATGGAAGCCTTGATTTTGGAATGCAATCTCATTAAGAAATATATGCCAAGATTTAATGTCCTCCTTAGGGATGATAAGACTTTCCCCTATATCAAAATTACGCTTAACGAAGCTTATCCGAGACTGATTAAAACCAGAAAAGTTTATCACGACGGCTGCAGATATTTTGGCCCATATACCGATGTTGGCGCAGTGAATCAAATCATCGACCTTTTAAACCGCATCTATCCCCTCAAAAAATGTTCAGCCCTCAGGTTTCCCAAAGAGTTCAAGCCCTGCTTGAATTATCATATCGGTCAATGTATGGGGATTTGCACGGGAGAGGTAAACAAGCAGGCGTATTCCGCGATCGTCGAAGAAATGACGGATTTTCTCCAGGGAAGAAACGGCAAAATTCTGGCAAGTCTCAATGCCCATATGGCAGAAGAGGCAGCGGCTATGAATTTCGAGAAGGCGGCAGAATATAGAGACTATATCCAGGCGGTCCATGCTATTTCCGAAAAGCAAAAAGTGGTTCTGAGCACCGAACTTGATATCGACGTCATTCTGACCACCCGAAGAGAGATCATGCCGCTTCCCAAAGACAACCAGGAGGAGCTCAGCGTAATGGCCCACGGCGTTATTTTCTTTGTCAGGCAGGGCAAGCTCAGCGGCAGAGAAAATTATCAGCTGCAAAGCATTCTTGATGAAGCGCCTGAAAAAATACTGACTGCTTTTATTGAGCAATACTATTCTGATATGAATTTTGTACCCAGGGAAATTCTTGTGGCTGAAGATATTTCGGATAAAGCGCTTCTGGAAGCCTGGCTTTCGGAACTCAAGGGCAGCCAGGTGAAAATTTTGGTGCCTCAGAGAGGAGAGAAGAAAGCCTTGCTTGAAATGGCAAAAAAGAATGTGGTGGAGCTGACGAAATCCCTTGATGAGCGGGTGTCCCATCAAAACGAAAGGGTGGGCGCCATCACAAGAGCCCTAGCCGATTTTATTCGCGTTGAACATAATGCAATCAGACGGATTGAGGCCTACGACATATCAAATACCAGTGGCGTTGATTCCGTTGGCGTCATGGTGGTTTTTGAAGAGGGAAAATCAAAGCCTAAGGATTATCGCCGGTTTAGGATTAAAACTATCGAGGGCCCCAACGATTATGGCAGCCTGCAGGAGGTTGTTTACAGAAGGTTTAAAAGGGGACTCGCAGGAGACGGCGGATTTTCTGCTATGCCGGATTTGCTGCTGATTGACGGCGGTGAGAACCAGGTTTCTGTTGTAAAACAGGTCCTGGCTGCTATGAATCTTTCCATCCCTGTTGCCGGAATGGTCAAGGATGATCGCCACAGAACCAGAGGGCTGGTCTATGAAGGGGTGGAGCTGGTGCTAAAAGAACAGCCCATACTCTTTAACTTTATCGCTAAGGTGCAGGAAGAAGTTCACAGGTTTGCCATCGGCTATCATCGGGGTCTGCGCATGAAAACCATACAAAAATCAAGTCTTGATGATATTGAGGGTATCGGCGTAAAGCGCCGGAACGCCTTGCTCACTCATTTCGGAAGTATTGAAAAAATCAGGGAGGCCAGCATGGAAGAATTATGCCAGGTGCCAGGGATGAACAAAAGGGTGGCGGAAAAAATAATTTGTTTGAAAAATAAACTATAAGATGTTATAGTATTTTATACTTAGAAAAAGGAGGTAATTACTATGGGAGATGAAAAATGCACGCCAGGCGGATGCAGCGATGACTGTTGCTGTGAGACAGATGAAGATGATGAAGATGCCGAAATCATAACACTTGAGTTTGATGACGGAGAATCAGTAGAATGTGAAGTCATGGGCGTATTCGACTTTGAAGAAAAAGAATATATCGCTCTTATCCCGACAGATGGATCAGATGATGTTTTCATCTACGGGTACAAAGAGATAAATGATGAAGAATTTGAATTGATAGATATCGAGGATGATGCGGAGTTTGAACGAGTAGTCGAAGAATTCGAAAAAATGACAGTCGAAGAAGAATAAAAAAAACCCGCAAGGGTTTTTTTTTATAGAATCATAAAATACGTAGGAAAAGAAAAACGAAGGCAGGTAGGAAAAATGATTTGGAGCAAGGACGAAACACTTTCCCGGGATCAATTCACAAAAATTCAGGAAAAACGACTTTCAGAAACCGTGCATAGCGCGTATCACAATGTCCCGCATTACAAAAGCAAACTTCAGGAAGCAGGGCTAGAGCCATCCGATATCAGGACGCTAGATGATCTGGCGAAGCTTCCCTTCACTGTTAAAGATGATCTGAGGGCGAATTATCCTTTTGGTCTTTTTGCGGTGCCTCAAAAGGACGTGGTCAGATATCATGCGTCCTCAGGAACAACAGGAAAACCCACTGTCGTTGGCTATACCAAAAACGACATAACAACCTGGACAGAGCTGATCGCCAGAATGGTCACCATGGCCGGCGTGACGGCTCATGATATTGCTCAGGTCTCTTTTGGCTATGGACTTTTTACCGGAGCATTTGGCCTTCATCAGGGTCTGGAGCATGTGGGGGCCGCAGTCATACCCATGTCCAGCGGCAATACGGAAAAACAGATTATGATTATGAAAGATTTCGGCACTACTGCCCTGATCGGCACGCCTTCCTATGGACTGCATATGGCTGAGGTTGCTAGAGAGATGGGCATTGATCCTAAGAAGGATTTAAAGGTTAGACTGGGTTTGTTTGGCGGAGAGGGGTCTACGGAAGCCATGAGAAGAGAGCTCAACGATGCCTGGGGCCTTTTCGCCACTGAAAATTATGGCATGAGCGAGCTGATTGGACCGGGCGTATCTGGAGAATGCCAATGTCTCAACGGGATGCATATTTTTGAGGATCATTTCATTCCGGAGATCATAAACCCGGATACTGGAAAGGTGCTCGGCCCTGGAGAATCGGGAGAACTGATCATTACGCCAATCACAAAAGAGGCTCTGCCTCTCTTAAGATACAGGACAAAGGATATTACATCCCTGCATTATGAAAAATGCGAGTGCGGCAGGACTACGGTGCGTATGGCCAAGATTCATGGCAGAACTGATGACATGTTGATACTCGGCGGGGTTAACGTATTCCCATCTCAAATTGAAGAGGTGCTTTTCAATATCGAGGGCATTGGACCGCATTATCAGATCAAAGTCTATAAAAAGGGCTATCTGGATCGGATTGAAATAGACGTAGAGCTGATTGATGAAGATTTTCTGGATTCCTTCACGCTTCTGGAAAATTTGAATCAGACTATTCGGGGAAAGCTCAGGACAGTTCTTGGCATAGATGCCAAAGTCAATCTCCATGAACCGAGGACCTTAGCCAGGTCAGAAGGAAAGGCTAAAAGAGTTATTGATTTAAGGGAGGGTAAATAAATGTTAATCAAACAGTTATCCGTATTTATCGAAAACAAAAAAGGCACGCTAGCGAATCTGACAGGTGCACTGGTTAAAAATAATCTGGATATTAGGGCAATCGCTGTATTTGACACCAATGAGTTTGGCATTGTCAGGCTGGTCGTCGATAATCCGGACAAGGCCCTCGAGGTGCTTAAAAAAGAAGGCTTCATCGCCAAACTGAGCCGGGTTATCGCCATTGAGCCGGAGGACGCCCCTGGCAGTCTCAATAAAATCTTCAATATTTTAAGTGAGCACGACATCAACATCGATTATATCTATTCCTTTGTCATGAGACTGCATGAACTCCCTTATATTGCTTTTAAAGTGGACAAGCTGGAAAAAGCCGTGGAGATTCTGACGGCAAACGGCATCAACGTGGTCAACAGCGAGGAAATTCGGGGGAAATAGATTGTTTGGAGGGTGGCCTATGTTTAACATATTGATTGTTGAAGATGAAGTGATCCAAAGACACAATTTAGTCTCCATGGCTTCAGAACTTGGTGCAAGCGTTAAAGTTCAGAGCCCTGGAAAGCTAAGCTTCAGTAATATTGCTGGTACATATAAAAGGAGTGATTATGATATCAACTGATTTAATGCTCTTAGATACTTATGCAAAACAAGAGTATTAAGTATCATAGCAAATTGTGCATTCTATAAATGTTTTAAATTTCAGAGGCGGGACACCTCTTAAAACATGAGTAATCCCATATTTGATTGACACGAATTGGGTCAACTGATAAACTGTTTCCTATAATAGTATAATAATATTTTCCGAGTTAACCTGCCTAAGACGATTTGTTATGGCGGCTTGACCGACAGGTTCATAGAGAAATGTATGAGCCTCCCGTTTGGAAAGGAAAATACCGTTTAGGATTCTTTTCCTTTTGGGGAAAGAATTTTTTTGCGCTTATTTTGGGAGATGAAAATGGTTTTTATGGAGAAAAAGATAAAATTGCTGAATGTGGATACCATCGATGAAGTTGCTGTTAAATTTGGCACATATTTTGGAAAAATGGAAAAGAAGACTGAGTATGTCGGCATCAGGGAGGCTCTTGGGCGCTACTGTGCCGAAGAAATTAAGGCTGAAATGGCCATGCCAGAGTTCAGGCGCGCCGTCGTAGATGGCTATGCGGTTCAGGCTAAGGATACCTTTTGCGTCAGCGACAGTGTGCCGGTACTTCTTACTGTCACCGGAGCCGTAGAGATGGGCGCTGCAGCAGGGATTGATGTGTCCGCTGGCGAGGCTGTTTATGTACCGACAGGAGGCATGATTCCTAAGGGCGCTGATGCTATGGTTATGATCGAATACGTGGATCATCTGGACGAAAGAACCATCGCTGTTAATAGGGCGGCGGCGCCCAATTCGGGTTTTATGAATATAGGCGACGATTTTAATGAGAACGCACAGTTTTTTGGCAAGGGACATCGTCTATCTGTCAGGGATATTGGTGTTCTGGCTATTTTAGGAAAAAGCAAGGTGCTGGTGTATCAAAAACCGGCTATTTCTATTATTTCAACCGGCGATGAGCTTATCGATGTCAATGAAGTGCCTGGGCCTGGCCAAATCAGAGATCTGAATTCCTATACCATCAGTGCTTTTGCTGAAGCGGCCGGAGCCATGATTAATGAGATTAAGATCGTCCATGACGACTTTGATAAATTCAGAACAACTATAGAAAGTGCCCTCAATAAGAGTGATCTTGTCATCATCTCGGGCGGCAGCAGTGCCGGAAACAAGGATTTTACCGCAGATATCATCAACTCCTTTGGAAAACCCGGTGTATTCACCCATGGACTGGCTATAAAACCCGGCAAGCCCACTATTATAGGCGAAGCGCTGGGTAAACCCATCGTCGGACTGCCGGGGCATCCCATGTCTGCGATCATCGTATTTAAGGTCGTTGTGGAGGCTTTCATCCGAAAAACCTTCTTTGGCAACGAAGAAGAACCATTTCAGATTTTAGCGGCCATATCTGAAAACATCCACGCCGGCGAAGGTCGCACCCAGTTTCAGCTGGTGTCACTTCTCAGGGGCAAAGAGGGTTATACGGCTGTCCCAATACGGGCGAAGTCAGGCTCCATTTCTCAATTGATGAAAGCGGATGGCTATGTCAGAATTGATTCCCTTACTGAAGGCGTATATGCAGGGAACCAGGTTCTGGTCACTCTGCTCAACTATAATCCATAGAGCCAATTCATTTTACTCTATTCAACTAAAATCATAGAGCCAGATAATGGGAAGGAGAACCTCATGAGCAGAAAAATTTATTTATCCAACACGGATTTAGAAGAAGCCCTGTCGGTTTATCTGGCTAAGCTGGATGTGATATTGCCTTCTCTTAATAAGGAAATGATTCCTGCTTGGGAGGCTAGAGGCCGCATGACAGGCAGCCCAATATTCGCCAAGATTTCTTCACCCAATCACAACGCATCTGCCATGGACGGGATCATGGTCATTTCGGAACATACCTATGCAGCAAGTGAAACGACGCCTGTTCTGCTTAAAGAAGGGCTAGATTTTGCCTATGTAAATACGGGCAACATTATTATGGACCCTTATGATGCAGTCATCATGATTGAAGATCTTGTGGAGATCGCTCCCGGCGAAGTGCGCATAATTGATCCCGCATCCCCCTGGCAGCATGTCAGGCCCATTGGAGAAGACATCGTGGCTGGAGAGATGATTCTGCCTGAAAACCATGTGATCAAGCCGATGGATATTGGAGCCATTTTAAGCGGCGGCGTCAAGGAAATACAGGTCTATGAGAAGGTTAGGGTCGGCATTATGCCGACGGGAAATGAGATTTCTGACCATTATGATAATCTGGAAAAAGGTAAAATATTTGATACGAATTCCTGGACTTTCAAGGCGATTGTGGAGAATCACGGCGGCTTGGCAGAAAGAATCAGCCCTGTTGCTGACGATTATGATAAATTAAAAGCGGCTTTGATAGATTTAGCAGCGAGAAATCATATTGTTGTGGTCAACGCGGGATCCTCAGCAGGCACAAAAGATTATGCCGCAGATATTATTGCCGATCTGGGGGAGGTTGTGCTTCATGGTATCGCCATCAAACCAGGAAAACCAACCATTTTAGGCATTGTTTCCAATAAACCGGTCATCGGCGTACCCGGATATCCTGGCTCCGCTTTTCTTGTCTTTGAGGAAATCGTTCTGCCTGTCATCCAAAAAATGCAGAAAATCATGGTAGAGCGGGCACCCAAAGTTTCCGCGATTCTTTCAAGACGCGTGGTGTCGTCCTTAAAATATAGGGACTATGTCCGGGTTAAGCTGGGCAAGGTCGGGGACGAATTGATAGCAACGCCACTTTCCCGCGGTGCTGGCGTGACTATGGCCATCGTCAAGGCAGACGGCCTGATGATTATTCCGAAAAACAGCGAAGGGTTTGACGCCGGAGAAGAGGTAAAGGTTGAGCTGACCTCTGACATGTCAGTCATCGAAAATACGCTGGTATCCATAGGCAGTCATGATCTGATTATGGATCTCATCGGCAATATCATGGCTAAAAAAACTCAGCTAATTTCAAAGCATACAAGGTATTTATCCTCTGCCCACGTGGGGAGCATGGGGGGCATCATGGCCTTAAAAAGAGGAGAAGCCCATATTGCTCCGATTCATCTTTTGGATGAGGAAACGGGAGCGTATAATCGCTCTTATATTGCCAGATATCTTGGAGAGGATTTCACCTTAATCAAAGGCGTGCGCAGAGAACAGGGCATCATGACTCTGCCAGGAAACCCGAAAGGGATTCTATCTGTCGGGGATTTGGCGAGAAAAGATGTCGCCTTCGTCAACAGGCAAAAGGGCTCCGGAACCAGGATTCTGACAGACTATTTGCTCAGGAAGGAAAATCTTGAAAATAAGCTTATTAAGGGTTATGATAGGGAAATGACCACTCATATGGCTGTGGCGGCGGCCGTCGAGAGCGGAACCGCTGATGCTGGGATCGGGGTGTATTCAGCCGCAAAAGCCATGGGCCTCGACTTTATATCCATTGGCTTTGAAGACTATGACTTTGCTGTGTCCAAGGCTAATTACGACACAGAACTGGTGTCAGAATTTATCGACGTGCTGAGGAGTGAAGAGCTTATTGACATTATGAAGGAGCTTGGCGGCTACGGGATTTAGGCTACACATAGGAGGAACTATGAAGGATCAATTTGACAGAGAAATCAACTATATGCGCATATCGGTGACAGACCGGTGCAATTTCAGATGCAAATACTGCATGCCCGAAAGCGGCGTGGAAAATTTAGGACACGACAAGATTTTAAGCTTTGAATCCATTGAGCGCATCGTTCGCGCAGCGGTGAACCTTGGCATTCATAAATTCAGACTGACCGGTGGTGAGCCCCTTGTGAGAAAAGGTATCGTGGGGCTTGTAGAGAAATTGGCACAAATCGAAGGTGTCCACGACCTGGCAATGACGACCAATGGAGCACTTTTAAAGGATTATGCGGCTGACCTAAAAAAAGCTGGACTGTCCAGGCTCAATATCAGTATGGACACCTTTTATGAGGAAAAATATCGGGAGATCACCCGGGGCGGAGATATCAATGAAGTCATGGATGGCCTTGATGCGGCCGTTGCTGCCGGGTTTGCGAGGATCAGATTCAATGCGGTCATTATGCGAGGCTTTAATGACGATGAGATTTTGAGTTTTGCACAGCTTACGCTGAATGAAGCCTTTGATGTGAGATTTATTGAGCTTATGCCCATCGGTCATGCGGAAAATGACTGGCGGTACGGGTATGTGCCAAATTCAGAAATCAAGGATCGGCTGCCCGGGCTTGTCCCTGTTTCATCTAAGGACTCGGTTGCCCAGTATTATAAGTATCCGGATGCCGTGGGCAGAATCGGTTTCATCAGCCCGATGAGCGATCATTTCTGCGGCAGCTGCAATAAAATCAGACTTACGGCAGATGGCAAGCTGAAGCCTTGTCTACACACCAATGAAGAGCTGGATCTGAGCCCGATTCTCAAAACAGGAGATGACGAGGCGCTGAGAGAAGCTATAAGCCAGGCGATTTTTAATAAAGAAGAAAAACATCATCTCAACGAGGGCGCAGAGCCCATCGACAGAGATATGAATAAAATCGGCGGGTGAGCCAATCGCCTCGATTAGAAACGGAGTTTGATATGGATTTTGATACGCATGAAAATCTGACGCATATGGATGAGAATGGCAGACCTAAAATGGTGGATGTTGGGAACAAGGAAGACAGCAGTAGACTGGCTGTGGCCAAAGCCAGCATCGCCATGAAGCCTGAAACCTTGGAAAGAATAAGGGAAGGCAGAATCGGCAAGGGGGATGTGCTCTCCGTTGCCCAGACCGCGGGAATCCTGGCGGCTAAGAACACGTCGTCGGCTATTCCCATGTGCCATAATATTTTTATCACCGGAATTGAAATGGATTTCGAACTGGACAGTGAAAAATCAGCGGTTCATATCAGTGCTAGAGCCAGTACCATCGGAAAAACAGGTATCGAAATGGAATCCTTGCATGCGGTTTCCATAGCGGCGCTCACCATCTATGATATGTGCAAGGCGATTGACCGAGGCATGGTGATTTCAGACATCAGACTGGTCTATAAAGAAGGCGGAAAATCCGGCGTCTATAGTAGAGAGGAAGATTAAAATGGCAGTAGTACTGGCAATCAATATCAGCGACAAAACTGGAGTTATCAAGCATCCGGTCTCTCAGGCTGAATTCATATCTGGGGGAATCAAAGGAGACGCCCACTGCGGCCTCTCGGAGATCAAGCAGGTCAGTTTGTTAGCCAATGAAAGTGTGGATAAAATGCGGGCCATGGGCCTTGCACTGGAAGCTGGCGCTTTTGCCGAAAATATCACTACTGAAGGCATAATTCTGAATACACTTCCCATCGGTACCAGACTCGCCATCGGCGAGACTATTCAGGAGGTGTCTCAGATTGGCAAGACCTGCCATCACGGCTGTGCCATCAAGCAGAAAACAGGAACCTGCGTTATGCCGACAGAAGGCATCTTTACCATTGTGATCAAAGGCGGCACAGTCTATCCTGGGGATCCAATTGCAGTTGTTAAATAGGGAGCACAAGGAATGAACGTCTTTCAGTTACAGGCAAAAAAAATCGTCGTCATGGCTGCATTAGCAGCCTCTTTTTCAGCTATTTTTATCAGACTGATCGATGCGCCGGCAATGGCAATTGGCTTTTACCGCTTGAGTTTCAGCCTGCCTTTTTTTGCTGTAGCCGTCCTTGTTTGGAATCGCAAGGAACTTTTTGCTGTTTCGCGAAAAGATCTGGCTGTGTGCACGCTTTCTGGCGTATTTCTGGCACTCCACTTTTTTACCTGGTTTACAGCCCTTTCCTATACCACCGTGGCTAGTGCTGTGGTGCTCTGCGCCACTCACCCCATCATCATCCTGGCCATTACCACGCTGGTTTATAAAGAAAAGACAAATAGAAAAGCGGTTATTGGCGTCATGCTGGCCCTAGTCGGCGCCGCCATCATTTCAGGCGGGGACTACAGCTTTTCAGGAAGAGCCATTATTGGAGATATTCTGGCACTTTTTGGTGCACTGTTCATGGCTCTTTATTTTCTGGCAGGCCGCAGGATGCGAAAAAAACTCAATGCAGCCGTCTATATATTTCTGGTTTTCGGGGCTTGCTGGTTGACCTTTGGCATTGGCATGCTGGCAACAAGGACCTCGTTCTTATCTTATTCGACATCGGACTTCGCCTATATGTTTGCAATCGCCATGGTTTGCCAAATTGGTGCCCATGCGGTATTCAACTGGAGCCTGGGCTATGTCTCTCCGCTTTATATCTCTACCATCGAAACAGGCGAAGCAATAGGCGCAACAATTCTTGCGGCTCTGATCTTTGCTGAGATTCCGACGCCATGGCAACTTGTTGGAGGAATTGTGACCATTTTAGGGTTGATTTACTACAACTATCATGATGCAAAAGCTCAAAAAGCTTTTGAAGAACTGTAATCAGTACTGTAATCAGTTTTACGGAAATATTAAATTTAATATTGCATAAATATTAATTAAACTGTATAATCATAAAATATCGCGAGAAGGAGAGATGACAGTGAATAAAGTAGAAGTATTAATCGAAGCCTTGCCCTATATTAAAAAGTTTGCCGGCAAGACTTTCGTGATCAAATATGGCGGAAGCATCATGGAAAATGAAAAGAGTAAGCTGGCGTTTATTGAAGATGTAGCGCTTCTCAAGCTTGTGGGAATCAACGTGGTTATTGTCCATGGCGGCGGAAAGAAAATCAGTGAAATGCTGGCCGTAATGAATATTCCCGTTGCATTCAAAAATGGCCTTAGAGTAACGGACAAGGCTACAGCTGAAATCGTAGAAATGGTGCTTTCGGGAAAAATCAACAAGGAAATCACTGGAGAGCTTTGCAAGCATGGGCTCAGCGCCATAGGAATCAGCGGCAGAGATGGCAGCCTGCTAAAAGCGAAGAAGGTTTACGCCATTGATGGCGACCAAAAGGTGGACATCGGATTTGTGGGTGAAATCACAAGCGTCAACAAGGAGCTGATTAACAATCTGATTGATGACGGTTATGTACCGGTCGTATCCCCGGTTGCGGAGGATGATGCAGGAAATGTGTACAACGTGAATGCGGACTATGTGGCAGAATCCATCAGCTCCTCAATCAAGGCTGAAAAACTTATTCTCCTTTCTGACATCAAGGGTCTTTATAAAGATGTGAAGGATGAAGCTACCTTTATTTCATCCATAAAAGTGGACGAAGTCAGAAAACTCATCGAACAGGGCGCAATTGATGGCGGGATGATCCCCAAAATGGACTGCTGCATTAAGGCGATCGAAGAAGGAACCAAGGATGTGCATCTCATTGACGGCAGGGTGACCCATAGCCTGCTCATTGAAATTTTTACCAATGCCGGGAACGGCACCATGATCAAACGGTAGTCGGTTTAGAAGTGAATATTTAGAAGCAAACGGATATGAAGAAGCAAAAGATAATTTGCAAGCAGTAGATAAATTTTAAGCAGTAGATCATTCAGATGTGGTAGGTGATATAACAGTGAGAATAATAGAAGGTAAGGGAATTTCCTGGGTGAAGGGATTTTCTGCAATCGGAATAAAGGCAGGAATCAAGAAATCCGGATCAATGGATCTTTGTCTCATCTATAGCGAAAAACCGGCAGTGGCTGCCGCAACCTTTACGACCAATATCGTAAAAGCTGCGCCGGTGCTCATCGACATGCAGCAAATAAAGCAGGATCACGTTAGGGCTCTGGTTATAAACAGCGGTAATGCCAATGCCTGTACAGGCGAAGAAGGATACCAGAATGCAGTGACCATGGCTGAGGAGACAGCTTCTGCTTTGGCTATCAAGTCTTCGGAAGTCCTTGTGTATTCAACTGGGATCATCGGGGTTCAACTGCCCATTGATATCGTTAAGGCGGGAATAAAAACCTGTGCAAGTCAGCTGGTCCATGAAGCGGATGATCATGCGGCAGAGGCCATCATGACCACGGACAATATCATAAAATCCATTTTTGTTGAAGTCGTATTATCTGAAAAAACGGTCTCGATTGCCGGAATGGCAAAGGGATCGGGGATGATTCATCCGAATATGGCTACTATGCTGAGCTATATTGTGACGGATGCGGCTATAACAAAGGCGCTTTTGACTGAAATGCATAAAACCAGCGTTGATGGCAGTTATAATATGATTTCTATAGATGGGGATACCAGCACAAATGACACGGCGACCATAGTTGCTAACGGCTGCGCAGAAAATCCGCTGATTGACTCCAAAAATCAGGATTATGACCAGCTAAAGGAAGCAATAGACTTTATCAATGTCTTCTTGGCAAAGAAAATCGCTTCTGATGGCGAAGGTGCCACTAAGCTTGTGGAAGTCGACCTGAAAGGCGCCGTCAGTCTTGCCGATGCAAGACTTTGCGCACGAGGGATCATTTCTTCGAATCTGGTGAAGGCTGCCATGCACGGCTCTGATGCCAATTGGGGCAGGGTACTCTGTGCCATGGGCTATTCGGGCGGTGGATTCGATCCGGCTAAGGCGGAGGTTTCATTTAAAAGCTGGGCAGGCGAAATCACGGTTTTCAGCGGCGGCATGCCGGCGATCTTTGATGAGGAACAGGCTTGCCAAATCCTCAAACAAGAAGTGGTCACCATTTTAATCAATCTTTATGATGGTGACTTTGAAGCCAAAGCCTGGGGCTGCGACCTCAGCCCTGAATATGTAAAATTTAACGGCAGTTATAGGTCCTAGAAGCGAGCCCACTGGCTTTGAATAAAAGCAAATAAAGCATGAACAAAGACTTGAAAAGGACGATGCCGTCCTTTTTGCGGTTCATGTATACATGTAAAAAGCCTTGATAATCTTAATTTTATGGATATAATTAGAGTATTAGTCACCGAAGGTTTAATTAAAGCATAAGTGAAAAAATGCTTAATTGAATAGCGTAAAAAGAGTTTATTATTAAAAGTAGTTATAAGCGAAATTTATTAAATTGAGGGGTATCACATGGCAAAGATAAAAATAATGGAAACGATTCTAAGAGATGCGCATCAGTCCCTGATTGCTACGCGCATGAAGACTGAGGACATGCTGCCAATCCTTGAAACACTTGACGGCATAGGCTATCATGCCCTTGAAATGTGGGGCGGAGCGACTTATGATTCCTGCCTGAGATATTTGAATGAAGATCCTTGGGAGAGACTCAGAGTCATTAGAAAAAATATTAAGAACACCAAGCTGCAGATGCTGCTGAGAGGACAAAACCTGCTGGGCTACAAGCATTATGCCGACGACCTGGTAGAAGAGTTTGTCAATAAATCCCTGTCAAACGGTATCGACATCATCAGAATATTTGATGCGCTGAATGACACCAGAAATCTCTGGAAGTCTATCGAAGCCACAAAAAAGTATGGTGGACATGCTCAGGCGGCCATCTCTTACACACTAAGCCCAGTTCATACGAATCAGGTCTTTGTGGATCTAGCCAAAGAGCTGGTCAATATGGGAGCGGATTCCATCTGTATCAAGGATATGGCGGGACTTCTTGACCCCTACAATACCTATGCATTGATCAAAGAGATGAAGAAAACCATCAAAGTGCCTATCGAGCTGCACACCCATGCCACCAGCGGTCTTGGGAGCATGACTTATCTTAAAGCAGCAGAAGCCGGCGTGGACATCATCGATACGGCCATCTCCCCCTTCGCAGAAGGTACGTCACAGCCACCAACTGAGCCTATGGTTGCGGCCTTCAAGGGCACCGAATACGACACCGGACTTGATCTCATGAAGCTGGACAAGGTGACGGAATATTTCAGACCGCTGCGCGAAAAGGCCATCGAATCCGGACTTATGGATCCCAAAGTTATGGGCGTTGATATCAACACTTTAATTTATCAGGTACCGGGCGGCATGCTGTCCAACCTGGTGTCCCAATTAAAGGCCCAGAATGCTATGGATAAATTTGAAGAGGTTCTTAAAGAAGTCCCAAGAGTCAGAGAAGACTTGGGCTTTCCGCCTCTTGTCACCCCGACCAGCCAGATTGTGGGAACTCAAGCTGTACTGAACGTTGTGATGGGCGAGCGGTATAAGATGATTCCAAATGAAGTCAAGATGCTGGTCAAAGGCATGTACGGGAAAACAACGGTGCCAATTAAAGCAGACATCATCAAAAAAATTATCGGAGATGAGCCTGTTGTCACTGTAAGACCTGCTGACCTGATCGAACCGGAACTGGAAAAAACAAAAAAAGAAATTGCGCAATATATAGAGCAGGATGAAGACGTTTTATCCTACGCCATGCTTCCCCAGCCTGCTATTGAATTCTTCAAATATCGCAACGCAAAACGGTATCAAATTGATTCGAATCTTCTGAATGAAGAGGACAGGGTCTATCCAGTCTAATCCATGAAAGGATGTGACCACTATGTTTGAAAACCTGTTTAGAAAAAAAGACAAGGAAAGCTGGCGAGATGGTACTTTTTTAACGACTGTGAATAATTCTATTGAGGCGGATATCCTGGAGTCAAAGCTGCTTTCGGAAGGCATTCCTGTCATGAAAAGATATAGCGGTGCGGGCAATGCCATGGAAATCATCATGGGGACGAATAATACGAGCCCGGTTGATCTCTACGTGCCATCAAGCAGCATAGAAGATGCCCGAAATATCATCGTGGCGGTTCCTCTGGATGAGGATTTTGACGAAGAGGAGCAGGACGCGATCGAAGACGATACTGAGACAAAAGAAGATTAGATAAGATTAGCAAAGTAGCCTAAATTAAAGGAGAGACAAATATTTCCTCGAAATTATTTGTCTCTCTATTTGATAGGCTATGCTAATGTTAAAAATTGAATAGGCTTCCTGCTCAATCGCCTGACAATAGTTTTACGATTTTTGTTGAAATATTATCATGATTATGATAATATTGTGATATGATTATTGGAGGTGAGGGCATGCCACAAATTAGACCTATTTCAGATTTGCGAAATCATTTTGCTGAGATTTCCAAAGTTGTCCATGAGACGGGTGAACCTATTTTCTTAACTAAGAATGGATACGGTGATATTGTTGTGATGAGCATTGAAGCTTATGAGCGCAAGATGTTAGTAAATGAAATCTACATCAAGCTAAAAGAGGCTGAAGTCGAAGCGAAGTCAACGGATTTTCGCTATACTCATGAAGAGGTTTTTTCCAAATTAAGAAAAAACCTGATACATGAGGATGGATCAGGTGAATAAAATTCGATACCTTCCTCTGGCATCAAAGGATTTAGAAAATATTATCCTTTATATCGCCGATAATCTTAAAAATCCTAAAGCTGCAAAGGACTTAACGTATGACTTTGACGCCTCAATTTCCCAATTGCAAAAGTTCCCATACATGGGCAAGATATATCAGTCCATCCATAAATTCACTATTGAGTATAGAGTCATACAGGTAAACAGTTACCTTGTTTTTTATACTATGGTCGAACGAGAAATCGAAATACACAGGGTCATCTACTCAAAGATGAATCTTGAAGATTTGATAAAGTAGAAGTATCTGCCTCAATCTTACTTGAACAATCCCTTGATAAAATCCTCGAATTCCTTCAGGATTTGCTCCATAGGCTTTGAGACATCGTCTAAGTCTAGACCGTAAAACGGCGGCATCTTAAGACCTCTTGCAGTGATTTCCCTCTGGAGCTCCTCAATGTAGACACCGGTGCCTACCGCGAGGGACTTGTTATAATCAAGGTCTTTTGGACGTCCACCCCAATCTTCATCGAAGCTGGTCAGAGTTACGCCGCAGGTGGGTGAGCCATTGCTGCTGAGCACTGCCACGGTCTCATAACCTACCTTCTCGTAGTTTTCCATATAATCCGCCACTTGCTTTGCCAAATCACGACAGAAATTGCGAAAGCCGACATTGTCATAGAGATTTTTGGTATGCCACCAACGCTGTACGCCTAAATACAGGGTTTCAGGGCAGGCCATTTGCTGAATACCCAAGTCGTATTTGTGCAAAGTATCTAGGACATCCTTGCATAATCCGGGATATCTCGCCAGCTCCTTGACTTTATTATTGGCATTTTAAATGTCGTTGCGACACTGGTCTATAAATGTTAAAATACCATCATAAAGCCAGTCGGGTCAAGGCTCGGCAGAAAAGGAAGCATTATGGAAAGAAGCAGTGGAATTTTAATGCCCATCAGCGCACTCCCTTCGAATTATGGCATTGGCACCTTTGGCAGAGCGGCTTATGACTTTGCAGACTTGCTGAAAAGCGCCGGCCAAAAATACTGGCAGGTTCTGCCGCTTGGGCCAACCAGCTACGGGGACTCTCCGTATCAGTCTTTTTCTACTTTCGCGGGCAATCCTTATTTCATAGATTTGGATTTATTGTGCGAAGATCATTTGCTCTCAAAAGAGGAAATCAGCAGGATTAATTGGGGGGGATCAGCTGCCAGAGTGGATTATGCAGCCGTGTATCAAAACCGCTTTAGAATGCTTGAAATCGCCTTTATGAATGGCTTTGAACGGGATAGAGATCAGGTAGAGGATTTTATAGAAAAACACAAGGGCTGGCTGCTGGACTACGCTTTATTCATGGCATTAAAGCAGGAGTTTGACATGAAGCCCTGGATAGACTGGCCCGATGAGGGTATAAAATATCGATTGGCAGAGAGTCTTGAATCATATAAGAAAAAGCTGGAGGATCGTATTAATTTTTGGATTTATTGCCAGTTTTTATTTTTTAAACAGTGGCAGGCATTAAAAAAATATGTCAAGGGACTTTGCATACGGATCATTGGAGATATACCAATCTACGTGGCATTAGACAGCGTAGATGCTTGGGCAAACAGAGAACTTTTTTTGCTTAAAGAACAGTGCGATCCAGTCGTGATGGCCGGCTGCCCGCCGGATTATTTTTCCGAGGATGGACAGCTTTGGGGCAACCCGATTTATGACTGGGCGCAACATAAAAAGACCGATTATAGCTGGTGGACGGCAAGAATCAAAGCAAGTCTGGCTCTTTTCGACGTGATTAGAATTGACCATTTCAGGGGATTTGCATCCTATTATGAAATCCCATGGGGTCAGGACACGGCTAAGTTCGGCGTTTGGAAAGAGGGGCCGGGAATAAGCTTCTTTAAAGCCATAGAGGATAAAATTGGAAGGCCTCCTATTATTGCGGAGGATTTGGGAATCTTATCGCCGGATGTTAAAATTTTGCTTGCAAACAGTGGCTTCCCAGGCATGAAGGTTTTACAGTTCGCCTTTGACCCTGGTGAGCAAAGTGAGCATTTGCCCCATACTTATCAAAAAAATTGTGTGGTTTATACAGGCACCCACGACAATGCCACATCCGTAGAATGGTTTTCGGATGCGGAGCCAGATGTTTTGAACTATGCCAGGGAATATTTGGGACTAACCTGTGAGGAGGGCTATTATTGGGGACTGATCAGGGGAGCCTGGGAAAGCGTGGCTAATCTGGCCATAGCGCCAATTCAGGATTTTCTGGGTCTTGGCAGAAGCGCCAGAATGAACACGCCCTCTACGCTTTCGGGCAACTGGCAATGGCGACTTACGGCAGGCCTTTTTAGTGAAGAATTATGCCATAAAATAATGAAAATGACAAAAATTTACGACAGATAATAAATGAAAATTGTGCATGAAATCAGAGAAAGTTATTATAAATCAGATCAGAGAACGTTATTATAAATCAGATCAGAGATGGAAATTAATGATTAGCTGAGCAGTGAAGGGTGGAAAATGGATATGACAGCAAATAAAATTAAAATAGGCATTATGGGCGCGACCGGATATGCTGGGCAGCAGCTGGTTTCCTTACTTATGAGGCATCCCAACATAGAGATTGACTTTATATCGTCAAATAGCTATGCAGGACTTTCTTTTGATCAGGTATACCCGCATTATACAAAGCTCATTTCCGATAAACTGATTAGTATGGATGAGGCTATGGGGCGAATGGATCAAGTGGATCTGGTCTTTGCCGCATTGCCTAGCGGTGAGGTGTTTCGGGTGGCGACTGCCGCTATGTCTTCTGGCATTAGACTGATTGACCTTAGCGCAGATTTTAGACTCAAAGATAAATCGTCCTTTGAGTTTTGGTATAAACTTTCCCATGGGGCAGAGGAACTTCTTCCGCTTGCTGTCTATGGACTTCCGGAGCTATGGCGGGATGAAATCAAAGAGGCCCGGATTGTTGCCAACCCTGGCTGTTATAGTACAGCCAGTATTCTTGCTCTTGCGCCAATTCTGAGAAATGATGATTTGGTGGATCCCTTTTCTGTGATTATAGATGCCAAATCCGGAGTGACGGGAGCCGGCAGAAAAGAGGAAATCTCCCTGCTGCTTGCCGAAGCCAGTGAATCTGTAAAGGCTTATAATATAGGCATGCATAGGCATACTCCTGAAATAGAGCAGGAGATTTCCAAGGTCTATGGAGATAAACTGAATGTCACCTTTACCCCTCATCTGATGCCCATGAAGAGGGGTATTCTAGCCACTTGTTATATCAATGCTGTGACTTTCTGCACAGATGATGATATTTACGACATTTATGAACGCTTTTACGGCAGATTTCCTTTCATGAGAATCAGAAGAGAGCCACTAGAAACGAGATATGTGAGCCACACCAATTTCTGCGATATCAGCATAAAGGTGGATTTGCGGGCGAGACGCATTATCATCACCTCGGCGATTGATAATCTGATGAAAGGCGCTGCTGGGCAGGCAGTACAGAATATGAACATCATGTTTGGCTTTGAAGAGACGGCGGGGCTGATGGATCAGATGCCGCTTATTCCGTAGAGAAGTATTCTTGAAAATACTGATTTAGAAGGGCCAAGGCTTTAAAGTGAGCATGACGATCGGGGAAGGCATGGCGATCGGAGTAGGCATGGCGATCGGAGTAGGCATGGCGATCGGGGAAGGCATGACGATCGTGGAAGGCATGGCGATCGGCACAGGTCATGGCTATTGGAGCGGGCATTAGGATCCAAATAATTTAAAAGAAGGTGCTGTGAGATGTTTAGAGAAATCAAAAAGAAGAGACTGATTCTGGACAATAGAAAGCCTTACAAGCGGGAGATCGCCGCTTATATTTCTGAACTAAACACCTTGGACTGGATCAGTTCTTCAATCAGACTCGATGGCATGACAATGAGTAAGGAGAATATACAAAGGATTATGAAAGGGGAGTTTGTCGTAGAATGCAGCATCGCTGACCATTTGCAGGTGAGAAACTATTGCGATGCACTCAAATTGGCCGAGGATATGAGCGAGATGGGAGTCGAACTCAGCGTGACCTATATTTTCAAACTCTACCAGGCTCTTGCTAAACCAGACGTTTTGCAATACAGGCGCAGCAATCCTGTGTTAAGAGAAATTGACTATATCCCGCCGCATTTCAATGATATCGATGAGCAAATGGAGCTGATGATCAAGTGGCTGAATACCGAAAATTTGGACAGCAATCCGGTCATGAAAGCAGCCCAGCTTCATAATAAGCTGATGGAAATATATCCCTTTGAGCATTATTCCGGGAGCATGGCGAGAATGGTTCTGCAGTACGAACTCATCAGAAATGGATTTCCACCCGTTCTGCTACAGATGTCGGAGCAGGAATACAATATGGCAATCATCAAATATCTGAAAACAGAGGATACGATGCCGCTTTATGATAGTCTTCTAAGAAGCGTTTTCAATAAGCTGGAAGTGCTGTTGCAACTCACTGCCTGAACAATGGCAATCAGCCTTTAGCCTGAACTATGGCAAAATCGGCCCTTAGCCACCGTAAAGGCAGGCCGTGAAGTTTGGCCTAAGAAAGCTATGCTGCCGGAAGGAACCAGTTCTATGAAAAGGGACGTTGAAGCAGGCAGAAAATCGGAACTGGAGCTCTTAAGCGGAACACTTTGCCGCCTGGCTGAGGAGTGCGGAGTTCAAGTGAAAGAGAGCAGACAGGTCTATGAGGAGCTGAAAAAGCATAGCATTGTTTAGCCTTCAGCGGTGGTTTTTCATTGGCAATGAGAAAAGCTGCACCTCTCGTAAAGATGCAGCTTTATGTCAATTCTCCTGTTCTGCTTTTTCAATCATCTTGGCCACGCTGTCAAAGGACGCGCCGCCTAGGGACTTTTTTGCTTCAATGCAGGCCGTAACGCTGATTTTGTTATAGACATCTTCTTCGAATTTTTCGGAGAAGTTTTTTAATTCGACCAAAGTCAGGTCTTCTATGGCTTTGTTCTCGTGAATGCAATGAAGCACCATGCGTCCGATAACCTCATGGCAGTCTCTGAAGGCCAGGCCTTTTCCCACCAGATAGTCAGCGGCATCTGTAGCATTCATGTAGCCTTTTTTGGCGGCTTGGGCCATATTTTCTTTTTTGACATGCAAGGTATTTAACATGTCGGTGAAAATGGCCAGGGATTTTTTGACTGTGTCTCCTGCGGCGAAAACCGGAGGTTTGTCTTCCTGCATGTCCTTGTTATAGGCAAGGGGCAGGCCCTTCATAATGGTGAGAAGGGTGAGTAGATTGCCGTAGACGCTGCCGGTTTTGCCCCGGATCAGCTCTGCCATATCCGGGTTTTTCTTTTGGGGCATGATGCTGCTGCCAGTGCTGTAGGCATCATCCATTTCGACAAAAGAAAATTCCGAAGAGCTCCAGATAATTAGCTCTTCGCAAAACCGGCTAAGGTGCATCATGGTGATTGAACAGGCGCTGAGAAATTCGATGGCGAAATCCCTATCGCTGACGGCATCCATGGCGTTTTCGCTGATGCCGGCAAAACCCAGTTCCCGAGCCAGAAAAATCCTGTCCGTGTCATAAGTGGTGCCTGCCAGGGCGCCGCTTCCGAGAGGCAGGACGTCGGTCCTTTTATAACAGTCCTGATATCTGCCGAGGTCTCTTTTAAACATCTGATAATAGGCCATAAGATGAAAAGCCAGTGTCACGGGCTGAGCTCTTTGAAGGTGGGTATAGCCCGGCATCACCGTATCCTGGTTGACCTTGGCAAGAGAAATTAGGGAACGGGAAAGTTCTCTTGCTAGTTCGACGATTTCGCCGATTTCCTCTTTGAGATAAAGCCTTAAATCCACTGCAACCTGATCATTTCTGCTGCGGGCAGTGTGAAGCTTTTTGCCCGCTGGCCCAATCCGCTGAGTCAGAAGGCTTTCGATGCTCATATGAATGTCTTCGTTTTCTATGGTAAATTCGATATGGCCTGCTTCAATATCAGCCAATATGATGTCTAAATTCTTTATAATCAAAGCAGTTTCATCTTCTGTGATGATGCCTTGCCTACCAAGCATTTTGGCATGGGCAATACTGCCTCTTATATCCTGTTTATAAAGTTTTTGGTCGAATTCAATGGATGCGTTGAAGGCATCAGCCGACAAACTCTCCTCCTTTGAGAACCTTCCTCCCCAAAGCTTCATTTACTTCACTTCCTTCGCTGTTTTTTTGTTTCAGGATTGCTCTGATTTTTAGCGGTAGAGCAAACAAATTGATAAATCCTTCCGCATCCTTCTGGTTGTAAACTTCATCCTTGCTGAAAGTTGCGAACTCTTCACTGTAAAGAGAATATTGGGATTTGGAAGCCACGGGCAGGCAGTTGCCTTTGTAAAGCTTAAGACGTACAACGCCGGTCACGTACTCCTGGGTAGAATCGACAAATGCTGCGAGAGCCTCTCTAAGAGGAGTATACCATAAACCATCGTAGACGAGCTGAGCATATTTTTGAGCAACAATGTATTTATAGGCCATGGTGTCCCTGTCTAGGATGAGCTTTTCCATGGCGCTGTGGGCTTTATAAAGCAGGGTGCCGCCGGGGGTCTCATAGACGCCCCTTGATTTCATGCCTACAAGTCGATTTTCAATGATGTCGATGGTGCCGATACCATTCTCTCCCCCAAGTTTATTTAACTTGCTTAGCAGTTCAAGAGGACCAGATTTTTCACCGTCAACAGACACAGGGATGCCCTTGTCAAAACCGATTTCAACATAGGTCACGCTGTCTTTGGCATTTTCCGGCGTAACACTCATGACATGGATGTCCTCAAGGTGCTCGTTCCAGGGATCTTCAAGATTGCCGCCTTCGTGGCTGATGTGCCAGATATTCTGGTCGCGGCTATATATTTTTTCTACGCTCTGGGCAATAGGAATATTGCGCTCGTGGGCATAGTCAATAAGGTCTTCCCTCGAGGTCATGTCCCAGATGCGCCAAGGCGCTAAGATTTTGATGGAGGGGCTCATGGCTTTGATAGTTGCTTCAAAACGCACCTGATCGTTGCCCTTGCCCGTGCAGCCGTGAGCAATCAGATAAGCGCCTTCCATTTCGGCAATTTTAACCAATTCTTTTGCAATCAGTGGACGAGCGAAGGATGTACCGAGAAGGTAATCGCCTTCATATACAGCGCCGGCTTTAAGTGTCGGCCAGATAAAATCTGTAATAAATTCTTCTTTGACATCAACGACGTAGCATTTGGAGGCGCCGGTGTCGATGGCCTTTTTCTTGACTGCTTCAAAATCATCTTCCTGACCTACGTCAACGCAGGCAGCTATGACATCGTAATCGTATTGCTCTTTGAGCCAGGTCATGATAACGGAAGTATCCAGTCCTCCCGAATAGGCTAATATGACTTTTTCTTTTACCATTATAAATTCCTCCTATTTTTTAAGCCTCACCGCGGTAAAACTCTTATTTATTCAATGGGTTTTAACTTATAAACGAGAGTATAGCATACGAGAAATGGGATTTCAAGAGAAATTTTGATAAATATGCAAATATATTTATAATTATGCAAATTGTATATAAATAAAGTCTGAAACATCTGAAAGGGCCTATTTCAGAAGGCTTTCTGCATTTGGCACAGGGATTGTATTCAATGAGAAAAATGGTATAATTGAAATGTAATAAAAACAATAAATCTGTGCAATAAATCCGTGCAATAAATCTGTGCAATAAATCTGTACCATAAAGATGTACAATAAATCTGTACCATAAAGATAAAGCTATAGATTATTACAAAATAAGGAATACGGCAACATCATATCAATGATGAACAGGAGAAAGACGTGGAAACACCATCAATAATCGAGGCTTTGTCATTAAAACTCAAAAAAAATCAGATTCTCGAAAAGGTTCAGATGAGCAGGCATACCACTTTTAAGGCTGGCGGAGACGCAAGCCTCATGGCTCTTCCCGAATCCGCCGAAGATATTCAGCACTGCATCAGATGCTGCGTGAATCAAGGATTTCCCTATTATGTTATGGGAAACGGCAGCAATCTTTTAGTCAGAGATTCTGGATATGAGGGTTTGATTATTAAGTTTGGGGAAGAATTCAGCAGAGTTGAAGTGTCGGATAATCAAATTACTGCTCAGGCGGGTGCCTTGCTGACGTCGGTTGCACAGATAGCGGCGCAAACGGGGCTTACTGGCATGGAAGGCGGATCGGGCATTCCGGGCAGCATCGGCGGCTGCCTTGTCATGAACGCGGGAGCTTATGGCTGGGAAATGAAAGACAGCGTTATTTGTGCTACTGGTGTCACTCGTGAGGGAAACCAAGTCAACTTGACAAATGACGATTTAATTCTGACCTATAGACATAGCGCCATGCAGGAAAACGGTACAATAATCACTTCCGCTACCTTGAGTCTTACGCCAGGGGATGCTACTAAAATAAAATCAACCATGCAGGAACTCGCAAAAAAAAGAAATGAGCGCCAACCAGTCACTTTCCCATGCGGCGGCAGCACATTTAAAAGACCGGTGGGAAGCTTTGCGGCCAAGTTGATTGAAGAAGCGGGACTCAAGGGATTGATTCTGGGTGGCGCCCAGGTATCGCCGCTTCATGCGGGTTTTATTATCAATAGCAATAACGCAACAGCAAAAGATCTATTGGACCTGATTAAACTGGTTAAACTTACTGTTTTCGATCATTCTGGTATAATGCTTGAAGAGGAGATCAAAATTTTAGGTTAGCCCGGAAAATATGCCCAAATGAAAAGTAGCGAATAGCCAGACAAGGTGCAAAAAATCCATTAAATAGGAGACTTTATGAAACTGAAGTTTGATTTACATACCCATACGGTTTTTTCCCACGGAAAGGGCACGATGGAAGACAATGTCAAAGCAGGAATCGCTGTTGGACTTGATACATTGGGCATTTCTGACCATGGCCCGGGGCATGTAACTTTTGGCATCAAAAGATCTGATATTCCCGTCATGAGGGCTGAAATCCTAAGGCTGCAGAAACTGTATCCCGAGATTCTGCTGCTGCTTGGCGCTGAAGCCAATATTATAAACCTCTCCGGACGGCTTGATTTGACAGAGGAAGAAGCCAAACAGTTCGATTATATCAATGCGGGCTATCATTACGGCGTATTTGGGGAAAATCTTCTTTTTTCGGCGGGAGTACATGTTGCTAATTTGCTTGGCGAGGTCAGGAAACAAACCACAAAAAAGACGAAATCTTTAAATACTGAATTGATGGTCAAGGCCATCTACGAGAACTCGATTAGGGTTTTGACGCATCCAGGGGCCAAAGAGGACCTTTATTTGGACGAAGTCGCTAAAGCCTGCTCTGATCAGGGAACCCTTATGGAAATCAATAATAGTCATCACTTTTTATCCGTTTCCGGCATCAAGATTGCGGCCAAAACTGAGGTCAAGTTTATCATTGGGAGTGATGCTCATGTACCGGGTAAAGTCGGTGAGTTTGAATCGGCTCTAAAAAACGCCATCGAAGCTGGACTGGATTTGAGCCGCATCGTGAATTTGGAGGTATGACATGCAGGTATTGATTGTAACTGGACTATCCGGCGCCGGCAAGAGTCAGGCTGTTGATTGCATGGAAGATATGGGCTATTACTGTATCGACAATATGCCGCCAGCGCTAATAAAGGATTTCATCAACCTGAGCATACAGGATCGCATCAAGGTTGACAGAGCTGCTTTTGTAGTTGACATTAGAGGCGGCGAGTTTTTCGATGATTTCAAGGATAGCTTATTTGATTTGAAAAAATCTGGAAGCAAGTTTAAAATTTTATTTCTTGAGGCTTCAGACGAAGCTTTGATCAGAAGATTTAAAGAAACTAGAAGAACTCACCCTTTAACCGGATCAGGCAGTGTTATTGACGGCATAAAAAGGGAGAGAGAAAAACTCTCTGAAATCAGAGCTTTAGCGGACTATATCATCGATACATCAAGCATGAGAACGGCGAATCTTAAGACGGAGATCGGTAGTTTGCTGCTTTCGGGCAAGGATTCAGATACTGTCACTATGACGATTTCATCCTTTGGCTATAAAAACGGTATGCCTCTTGATGCAGATATGGTCTTTGATGTGCGATTTTTGCCAAATCCTTTTTACTTGGCAGGCATGAAGCATTTGACAGGAAACAATAAGAAGGTCAAAGACTATGTCCTGAAATTTCCTGAGGCTGGGGTATTTTTAAAAATGATTCAGGATATGGTAGAATATCTCACACCACTATATACAAAAGAAGGAAAGTCCCATTTGTCCATTGCCTTTGGATGCACCGGCGGACAGCACAGGTCCGTCGTACTTGTCAATGCCATGGCTCAGACTCTGGCAAGCAAGGGCATTAGGGTCATAAAAGTACACAGAGATTTATAGAGAAAAATGAGGCATTCATGAGCAAGGGAACAGAGCTGAAGTATAAAATTAACACAGGAATTGGCCCTAAAATTGTGGTTATTGGCGGGGGTACCGGTCTGGCTGTTATTCTGAGGGGCATCAAGTGCATCACGGAGAATTTGACCGCCATAGTCACAGTCGCCGATGATGGCGGCGGTTCAGGCCTTTTAAGGGAAGATTTAGGCATGCTGCCGCCGGGGGATATTCGAAGCTGTATTCTTGCTATTGCTGATGAAGAAAGCGATATGCAGCAGGTTTTGCAGTATCGTTTTACCGAAGGCGTTTTGAGTGGGCAGAATTTCGGAAATCTTCTCATCGCCGCGCTTAATGGCATCTATGGAAATTTTGAGGATGCCGTTGCTAAAACTCATGATATACTAAGAGTCAAAGGGAGAGTGATTCCTGTCACTGGCGCTGATATTCACCTTTGCGCTGAGCTCTATGATGGGCAGATTATCTGCGGCGAGTCGAAAATTCAGCCGGCCTCAATTAAAGCCAAAAGCCCTATTAAGAGGGTTTTTCTTATGCCTGAAAAACCGGAGGCAGAGGCTGGGGCCATAGAAGCGATTAGGCAAGCGGATATCATCATCATGGGACCGGGCAGTTTATACAGCAGCATCATCGCCAATTTTCTGGTTCAGGGCATCGGTGAAGCCATCGCATCCGCCCAAGGCATTAAAGCTCTTATTTGCAACGTGATGACTCAGCCTGGAGAAACCGATGGTTATTCCGTTTATGATCATGTTACTAAAGCCAATGCCTATATCGGCGAAGCTGTCATACAGTATGTGCTGGTGAACAATCATCCTGTTTCCGAGATTTATCTTGATCGGTATACCAAAGACGGTGCGAAGCAGCTTCTTCCGACCCACCAGGATAGGGAAGAACTACTGGCTGCAGGTGTCGCTATCATTGAAAATAATTTTACGGATGTTAAGCTTGGCTATATCAGGCATGACGCCCGTCGCATTGCAAACACGATTTTAACACTTGTTCAAGTTTGAAAGGAGATATTATGGAAAAACTTATTATCACGGCTGCTATATCAGGAGCAGAGGTCACCAAAGAGCATAATCCGGCTGTGCCGTACACCATTTCAGAGGTGGTGCGCGAAGCAAAATCTGCTGTAGAAGCCGGGGCATCGGTTATTCACCTTCATGTGCGAAAAGATGATGGTACGCCGACGCAAAGCAGGGATCGCTTCCAGGAAGCCATTGACGCCATAAGGAAAGAATGCCCCGATGTGATCATTCAGCCCTCCACTGGCGGAGCCGTCGGCATGAGCGACCTCGAAAGACTACAATCGACAGAAGTATCTCCAACTCCAGAATTTGCAACGCTAGACTGCGGAACTTTGAATTTTGGGGGCGATGAAATTTTTATCAATACAGACAATACTATAATGAATTTTGCGAAAATTATGAAAGAAAGAGGCATCAAGCCTGAACTTGAGGTCTTCGACAAAGGGATGATCGATATTGCCCTAAAGGTTAAGAAAAAAGGTCTTCTAGTTGAGCCTCTACATTTTGACTTTGTACTTGGCGTTCAAATGACAGCGACTCTAAGGGATCTGGTTTTCATGGTTGGCAGCATTCCAGCCGGGTCAACATGGACAGCAGCGGGGATTGGCAGAAGTGCTTTTGAAATCGCTGCGGCCACCATCATCATGGGCGGCCATGTCAGAGTGGGCTTCGAAGATAACCTCTATATTGAGAAGGGTGTACTGGCCAAGAGCAATGGAGAGCTTGTAGCCAAAGTGGTCAAGCTTGCAAACATTCTTGGCAGAGAAATAGCCACGCCAGCAGAAGCGAGAAAAATATTGGGCCTATAACCTGAATTTTGTGATATTAATTCAAGTTTATGCTAGAATTGATGAATAAAGTTTTGTGGGGAGTGTTTATATGAAGAAGGAAACCAGTGCAGGCGGCATTGTGATTGTAGGAAATGCCTTACTTCTCTTACGAAAATATAATGGAGATTGGGTGCTGCCAAAAGGCCGAGTTGAATTCAATGAAGAAGTCAGCAAGGCGGCGTTGCGTGAAGTTCTTGAGGAGAGTGGAGTTAAAGCTGAGATCGTCAAGTATATTGGAGAAATCACTTACTCGCTGAACTCCCACAGAAAAGATAAAGAGAGCTCTTTAAAAACGGTTTACTGGTTCCTGATGAAAGCTAGAAACATGGACTGCAAGCCTCAACGTGAAGAAGGCTTTGTGGAGGCAAAATTTATTCACATCAGCCGGGCATCAGAGCTCGCTCATTATAATGACGAAAAAAACATGATTGATCTGGCCAAGATAGAGTTCCAAAAAGAACTGGCCGAGGCGCTAATATAATTTTATAAGCAGAAACATTATAAAAACAAAAAGTCAGCCGACTTTGTGTGGTAATTGCACACAAAGTCTTAAAAGTTATGTCTTAAAATACAAACCCAAATATGCCTTCCGGACTTCAATGTCGGATTACAGAAAAAAAGATTGGCTGACAAATCTTCCTCTCTATGCAATCAGTGGGATTTCAGAAGCCGATGATCTCTGATCATTCGCGAGGTTATGATAATTGGCTAAGAAGGGACCGACCAAAAGGACCGACCGAAAGGACCGACCGAAGGGACCGACCGAAAGGACCGACCAAAGTGTAAAAAGGCAAATAGATGGCGCGAAAGTCATTTATTCAGTTAGAAACAAGGAAGTTTATGACATGATTGCGGTAACGGCACTGAGCCTTCCCGAAATAATCATTCTAACAAAAGTTTTAAAACCAAAATTATTAGCTGTATTTGTCGGCATTATGGCCGTGTCCATTATTACAATCGGATATTTGTCCAATGTCCTATTGCCTTAGGGTCTTATTTGACAAGATAATTCTATACTTTTCTAAAATTATTGAGTATAATGTGCTTAGAGATTTTCGCGTCTAATGATCAATTATTAATTAACGCAAAAAAGACCTGCTTTCTGGCTAGGTCTTTTGTAGTCTTTTAAAGACAGGAGAACACATGACATTCTCTGCCAACACTAAAAATGAATTAGCTCAGTCCCTGCCTGAGAGCAAGTGTTGCACACTAGCCGAGATTTCTGGATTTATGCGCATGTGCGGTACGATTAGGCTATCGGGCGGTGGTAGGATGAATGTCAAGCTCATCACGGAGAATCCGGCTTCGGCGAGGATGTTCATTAAAATGCTCCAGAGTTATTTTGGCATCCATGCAGAGCTGACCATCAGTCAGACAAAGTTGCTCAAGAAAGGACATTTTTATGAGTTGGTTATTACCTCTGGGATGAATGCTGAACAGATTCTTCGGGAGACTGGGATTCTTGGCGTTAAGGAAGGCTGCAATTATCTGATGGAAGGTATCCCAAATGATATCATCAAAACAAAATGCTGCAGGAGGGCCTATCTTCGTGGTGTATTTCTAGGTTCGGGATCCATAAGCGATCCCGAAAAAGGTTACCATTTGGAAATCGTCTGCAATAGCGAAATCCTGGCAAATGACATAAAAAAGCTGATTAACAGCTTTGGACTGCATTCTAAAATGGTGCTCCGTAAAAAAAGCTATGTGGTCTATATTAAGGAAGGCGAGCAGATTGTGGACTTTCTCAACATACTTGGTGCCCACGGCAGGTTGCTGGATTTTGAAAATATCCGGATTGTTAAGGAACTTAGGAATAAAACAAACCGTCTGGTCAACTGTGAAACCGCCAATCTGGATAAAACCGTCAATGCTTCGGGCAGACAATTTGACAGTATAGAGTTGATTCAGAGTATTAGGGGACTTGGATACCTTCCTGATAAGCTCAGAGAAATGGCCGAGCTGAGACTTTCCGAAAGAGAGGCCAGCCTCAAGGAACTGGGCGAAATGCTGATTCCACCAGTGGGAAAATCCGGGGTCAACCATAGGCTAAAGAAAATTGAAGATATTGCTGAAAAGCTTAAAATAGAAGAAGCTGTCAAAAAATAGCGGGATAGCTCAAGTGAATAGTAAGGGCTGTCAAGAAATCGCAATCAAGAAGAGCCTATTGGCTCAAAAAGGAGATAAAATGTTGACAATAAATGAAAAGTACACCGCAGAAATAGTTGATATGGGACATGCTGGTGAAGGCATTGCAAAGGTGGATGGCATGGCAGTATTTGTAAATGGAACCATTATCGGAGATACTGCAGAAATCGTTATTGATCAAGTCAAAAAAAGTTTTGCTCTTGGAAGTTTGGTTAAAATAATTGTGCCTTCCAAGAATAGAATCGAGCCCCCCTGCTCCTATGCGAGCAAATGTGGTGGCTGCGCTCTTCAGCCTATGGCATATGATCAGCAACTCAAACTCAAGAAGAAAATGGTCACGGACAGCCTTGAGCGTATTGGTCATCTGAAGGATCCAAAAGTGAGAACTACAATGGGAATGAAGGACCCTCTGGGCTACAGAAACAAAGCCCAGTATCCGGTCACAGCTACTGGAATCGGCTTTTATAAAGTTAAAAGCCATGAAGTTGTGGACTGCCATCAATGCATTATCCAGACTGCCTCAGCGGATTTGGCCGCAGACGTTTTGCGAAGCTATATCAAAAGTGATAATCTGACTTGTTATGATGAAAAAACCGGGGAAGGATTGCTGCGTCATCTGGTGGTAAAGACCGCCTTCAACACAGGGCAGGTCATGGTCATCCTTGTCATCAACGGCAGAAAAATTCCAAATAGGGATAAGTTTATCGATATGATGATTAAAGGTGTCCCAGGACTTAAAAGCATAGTAATCAATGTCAATACCAGACAAACGCCTGTTGTTATGGGAAGCGAATGCATCACAATCCACGGCTCAGATAAAATCGTAGATACCCTTGAAGGGCTGAAGTTTGAGATTTCTCCGCTATCGTTCTACCAGGTCAACCCGGTTCAAATGAAGAGGCTATATAACATGGTGGTAGAATATGCCGGATTGAGAGGCGAGGAAATTATCTTTGATCTTTTCTCTGGGGTGGGCACCATTGGCCTCTACTGCGCTGGAAGGTCCAAGATGGTTTACGGCATAGAATCGGAAAAAGCCGCAGTGCTCGATGCAGTCAGAAACGCCATCATCAACAATATCGTCAACGTAGACTTCATTCACGGCAAAGCAGAAATCGAACTGCCGAAGCTGATTGAAAAGGGCATAAAACCTGATGTGGTCATTCTGGATCCGCCAAGGAACGGCTGCGACCCAAGACTTCTTGCCACGGTGGCCGACATCGGTCCCCAGCGTATAGTATACATCTCCTGCAATCCGGCCACTCTTGCCAGGGACGTCAAAATCCTCGGCGAACTGGGCTACGAATTTTTGGAAGCCCAGCCCGTGGACATGTTCCCGCATACGATGCACGTTGAGACGTGTGTGCTTTTGTCCCACAAGAAGTCACAGGCATCTTCACCGTCTTTATAAACAGGAAAATTGAACAGAATAGACTTTAGGGGCAGTTCAGCCTCTTCACGTGGGAAGATCTCTATTTCTTTGATTAACGAAGAAATCAGAGATTTTTTCTCGTCATCGGTGATTCTGTCGAACACTATGTCGAAGTTAGCCAGTAGGGTATAGATGTTCTCAAGTGTTATGGCATCTTGCTCTACAGCTTTACGGCGTAATAAAACATCCTCAATTTTTTCTTCAAGCTCTACAATAATGTCATATAATCCATCAAGTCTGAGGGTCATATCATGGACTTTACGTTCCCTGAAACGAGTATCCTCAGGCAAACTGTCAATTTCATTTTCAAGGCGAGTTTTATTCAGTTCCACCTCTCTTAGCTTGGATTCGTAATTCTTCAGCTCCCTGTTTAAAGTGGTGGTATCAATTTCTTTTCCTATCCGTGATTTGATTTCTCCTGCAAAATCTTGATTTTTAATCAGCTCTCTGATCGCTTCTATGACAAGGGGTTCGATGTCCGTTTTTTTGAGCATGTGTTTATAATCGCATGTTTTTCCACGTGCGGCTCGAGCTTTGCTGCATAGATAATAATAAACCTCTTTATATGTACCGTCTTTATTTGTCCAGGCATGCTTGTTAGTATACATTGGGCCGCCACATTTCGGGCACTTTAAAATACCGCTTAACAAGTGTACTCTGTCCCGACCTATTTTGGAAGGAGACTTAACGCCTGTCCGTTCTCTTTTTTCATGCACTGCATTCCATAACGCTTCGCTAATAATTGCCTCATGTTGACCTTCGGCTAGGATGTAATCTTCCTGCGGTACTTGCTTGTATTCGTTCTTAGTACCTTTTACCTTTTCACGGGCACGCCTGCCAAAAGCAATTTTTCCACAGTAAATGGGGTTATCAATAATCATCCTGACAAAATGTGTGCCCCATAGGGAGAGTGTACCGTTGTTTCGTATAATTTTCTGGATACCTTGTAAGTTAAGGTAGTTGGCGATTTTAGTAAATCCCATATTTTCATTTAGATATTTATTAAAGATAATACGCACGGCCTCGGCTTCATTCTCTTGAATAAAAAGCTGCTTGTCTTTGAGGAAGTAGCCGTAAGGCGCAAAACCACCGTTCCATCCGCCCTGACGGGCTTTTTCTTTTCGTCCGTTCATTGTCTGCTCAATGATGTTTTCGCGTTCTATTTCAGCAACGGCAGACAGAACAGAAATTAAAAGCTTTCCGCTTGTTTGAGATGAATCAATGCCTTCTTCAATGCAGATTAAATTTACGCCAAAGGCT
>JANYJS010000046.1 GCA_025361765.1 Bacillota bacterium | reverse complement strand
CCAGTGGTTGTTTCTTCTGAAACGCCAATAATTTCTTCTGCTAATGCAGGATATTTATCATTCACAAGCAAGGTCAGATCTCCGCCGTCGTCCAACAGCATATTTGGGCCTTTTCCGCCTTCAAACTTTAGCGATTCTTCGACGCACCACCAATACTCTTCCTCGGTTTCGCCTTTCCAAGCAAACACAGGAACACCGGTCTTTGCGATTGCAGCGGCGGCGTGGTCTTGAGTTGAAAAAATATTGCAGGAAGACCATCTGACATCTGCTCCAAGTTCTACTAGCGTCTCAATTAATACCGCCGTTTGAATTGTCATGTGCAAACAGCCGGCGATTCGTGCGCCCTTGAGTGGCTTTTTCTTGCCGTAACGTTCACGCAAGGCCATTAAGCCCGGCATCTCTTTTTCAGCCAAAACGATTTCTTTTCGACCCCAAGAAGCGAGGCCAATATCTTTTACTTTATAGTTAAGTTTTTTTCCGTTAGACATGTTTTTCCTTTGCGATGAAGCTAGTAAGCAGTAAGAATTAAGCTAATAAGCTATTGTTGTGATTTGTACCAACCACACAATAATCTGCCGACTTCTTCTGTTAAATTATATGTTTTATTAAACTCAGATTCACTAATATATTTTAAATCTTTTGATAAGATTAACTGATATTTTACCTCTTCTAGTGATCCATCAGCAATATTGTAGAAATGTCCGCTATCTTTGGCTGACTTTCTTTTGAATCCTTCTGCAATATTCGAAGCTATTGATATAACTGCCCTTCTAATTTGGTTTGTTAGACAAAATTCTTCAAATTTTGGAAAAGACTTAGTCAATTTATAAACTTCCAGAACTAATTCGTGTGCCTTTTGCCACGCCTTGATATCTGTAAAGCTTAGAATATTAGCCATTGCCCCTTCTTTATTGCTTACTGCTTAATTCTTACTAGCTTACCAGCTATTTTTCAGAATTCCCGAATCTTCTGAAAAATATTGTATCTTTCCTCAATTTTTTTACTATTAATATTTTTCAAATAATTTAAACTAAAATCTTCAGCGCAAAAAGAAGCAATTGTGCTTCCATAAACGACTGCCCTTCTTAATTCTTCAAAACTTACCCGCTTACCGCTTACCAGCTTATTGCTTACTTGCTTACTAGCAAGATACCCAATCAATCCTCCAGCAAAGGAATCGCCTGCCCCAGTAGGATCTTTTACCTCTTCTAATGGATAACCGGGAGCAGAAAAGTATTTACCGTCAGAAAACAGAAGTGCACCATGTTCGCCTTTTTTGATTATGGCATATTTTGGACCCAATTTTAAGGCAATCTTTCCGGCCTTAATCAGGTTTGGTGTCTCAAAAAGCTGTCGAGCCTCTCCTTCATTCAAAATAAAGAGGTCTGTTTTCCCAATAACCTTTAAAAGAGAGTCTTTCTTACTTGTGATCCAGTAATTCTTTGTATCCAAAACGACAAAAGGCTTTTCTTCCATTTGGCTGAGCACTTCGAGTTGCAAATCGGGATCGATGTTGGCCAGAAAAATAAACTTAGCTTTTTTATAATCTGTGGGAACATCCGGCTTAAATCCAGCCAATGAATTTAACTCTGTTTTTAGAGTTTTGGCCTCATTCATATCAAATTCATAGAAACCAGACCAACGGAATGTTTTTCCCAACTTGCTGACACCTTCAAGACTGACTTTTCTTTTGTTGAGCAATTTTAAATATTCCTCGGGGATATCATTGCCCATTACGGAAATTAATCCTGAAGGCGAGAAAAAAGAAGCGGCGCATGAAGCATAAACTCCGCTTCCGCCTAAAGCGGATTCAACTTCCCCAAAAGGGGTTTTAATGTCGTCGAGACCAATAGTACCGATTATTACTAAGTTCATAAGAATTAAGAATTAAGCTAGTAAGCAATAAGCTTATAAGCAATATAAATTAAGCCAATTGGGATTTATGCCAGCCACATAACAATCTACCAACTTCTTCAGCCAACGCAAATACCTCGATAAATATCTCTGCACTAACATACCCTAAGTCTTTCGCAAGAATTAATTGATACTTCACTTCCTCAAGAGATCCATCAGCGATATTATAGAAATGGCCACTATCTTTCGCTGATCTCCTCTTAAAACCTTCGGCAATATTTGAGGCTATTGATATAGCAGCTCTCCGTATCTGATTCGTCAAACAAAACTATTCATATTTTGGAAAATCTTTGGTCAATTTATAGACTTTAAGCACTAACTTGTGTGCCTTTTGCCATGCTTTGATGTCTGTAAAACTTAGAATATCAGCCATTGCCCTCCTTACTAGCTCACCAGCTTACTGGCTTACTGCTTACTAGCTTACCAGCTTTGTGAAAAAATTATTTTAATTTTTTCACTCGCTCCCAAGGAAGATCCAGTTCCGGCCGGCCAAAATGTCCATAAGCAGCACATTGGCGATACAAAGGCTTTCGTAGTCCTAAGTTTTTGATGATCATACCAGGTCTAAGATCGAAGTTTTTCTTTATCAGTTCGGCGATTTCTTCATCGGATCCGCCAGCTGGCGGATTACCTGTGCCAAATGTATCGACATATACTGACAGAGGCTCTGGTTTTCCGATTGCATAGGCCAATTGAATCTCGCACTTTTCAGCCAATCCCGATGCAACTACGCTTTTTGCCACCCATCTGGCAGCATAGGCGCCGGAGCGGTCGACTTTTGAAGGATCTTTGCCTGAAAATGCACCGCCACCATGCCTTGCGTAGCCTCCATAAGTATCAACAATAATTTTCCTGCCAGTTAAACCAGTGTCACCTTCAGGTCCACCAATCACAAACTTACCAGTCGTATTTACATAAACTTTTGTTTTCGAGTCGATTTTATAACCATAATCTTTGAGAACCGGCTCAATCACCTTCTTTGTAATCTCTTCCCGTAATTTTTTCTGTTCTTTAAATTCGTCATGCTGAGTAGCGATAAGCACCGTGTCAACTCTCGCAGGTACGCCATCCACATATTCAACTGTTACCTGTGACTTACCATC
>JANYJS010000144.1 GCA_025361765.1 Bacillota bacterium | reverse complement strand
GGTGAGAAGTGCCCATATTGGTGTTGTGTGGTATCCACCCCCACGCCCAGATAATCCAAACATGTTTTATCTGGGGTTATCATCTGGCAAGTTGAATAAGTTTTTGTCATGCGGTAGACCAGTTATTTGCAGTGGTGGTATTCACGGGTATCTGGAAATGATTGAAGGCAACGGTCTTGGACTTGTTTGTAACCATGCTGACGAACTGCCTTCGGCTGTAAGCAGGATTGAAGATAATTACCAGCTTATTACACAAAATATAAGAGAATTCTATCTTGAACATCTTGAGTTTGAGAATTGTTTTAAAGGTGTTATTGACAGTATTTTGACTGGTACTACTGGTTTATCGGGCGCAGTAGTGACGTCATCAACACGGCTGAACACCTGAAAGCCCCTTTGAAGTGGAAAGTACCTTGCTGGAGATAAGGAAGTTGCCGAATCCGGTGTTATTGCTGCACCGGACGAATTGCTCTTTTGAAAGGTCGTTGCTTTTGTGCAGCGTCACGAACGCTATCCACCCTCAAAGGACCTTGAAATCAAAATCCGGTTGTATGTATCAAGCCGTGCATCAAGCATTGCAACGCCGCAGGAAATAATCTTTTGCAAATTCATTCCTAAAAACAAGAGCGGCATAATCATGCGCAGGCTGCTCAAGGCATAATATTTAGGCGAGGAACCAGGTGATACATCAACCTTGGAGATATTATCATATGTTGTTGGTCCCGGCGATGCTGTAGGCGACATGTATTCTCTTGCAGAATGTGACGAGATATACGGCCCTCAAAGTTCATTTTCGGCATGGGCTTCTTTTTATGGTAAAGTGCCTCTGTATGGAATTCAGGAGTTTCTATTTCAAGAATATTGAGTTCGAACTTTATTTTCAAAGAGTACTGAAAGAGTTAACACGTCTATGCCATCATACTGATTATTCAGGTCTCCTTAGGGATGTTGTGGAAAAAATGCTGACAGTGAAGGTAACAACAAATTTCAAGTGGTGTCTGGAACGACAAACGCCCAATAATTCCGGAAAATGGGGTGGTTGTCGTTTTCTTATTAATCAGGAAGTCGCTGAGTGCGATTATTGGGTGGTATTTGACGGACTTCTTAAGAGTGAGACGACGAAATGTCCTCGTGAAAACACTATTTTGATTACAGGTGAGCCGCCTGAAGTGAAGGGGTATGATAAACACTTTCTGGCCCAGTTCGGGACAGTTATTTCATGTAACAGGAGCTTGCAGCATCCCAATCTCATTAATTCTCAACAAGGATTGCCGTGGATGATTGGTGCTGAACTGGATGCGGATAAACTGACATGGAGTAATTTTAAGAGTTTTGAAGAATTGTCTCGCCCTATCGTGAATAAAACCAAGCTACTCTCAGTCATCGCTTCTTCAAAAGTAGCTACAAAGGGCCATGTAATAAGATCAGGGTTTATTGAAGCTCTAGCTCTTGAGCTTGGCGCCTCCATTGACGTATTTGGACTCGGCCGTGTTCCTGTTATAGATAAATGGCAAGCGATAGTTCCTTATAGATATCATTTGGCAATAGAAAATTCTTCCGTTTCTGATTATTGGACAGAAAAACTCGCTGATGCCCTGATAGGAGAGGCAGTACCTATTTATTACGGGTGCCCCAATATTCAGGATTATTTTTCTTCTGGAGCAATTCAATTGATAGATATAAACCAGCCAAAGGTAGCTATTGATAGAATTAAAAATATAATTAAGTCGGACACATGGCGTCTTCAGCGCAGTAACATTTTAATGGAAAAAAATAAGTTATTGAATGAATATAATGTATTTTCATTGTTAGACAGATTTATTAGTTGTTATAAAAACAGGCGGCCCGGCCGGTCAGTTATTAATATGAAGCCTGAAATGTCATGCCAATCAAACTGGGGCCGCATTGCTGCTTTGCTGAAGAGAACATACTAATAATAAAGGAGTTTGGATGTCCAACTCACTTAATGGATATGCTGGAAATATAACGTCGCAATTTGGCGAAGATGGCATTATTAGAGAGATTTTTGAGCGGATCGGCAAAACAAGGGGCATTTGTGTGGAATTTGGCGCATGGGACGGCAGGCATTTTAGTAACACATGGGATCTATGGTACAATCATGGCTGGAAATCAATTCTGATCGAAGGGGATAAGTTCAAGTTTGCTGAGCTTATGAAAACGGTTTCTGGATTAACGAATGTTTCTGTATG
>JANYJS010000118.1 GCA_025361765.1 Bacillota bacterium | reverse complement strand
CCGGATTGGTCGTCGCCCCTGTAGCTCCTCTTTTAAGGGCATAGGTCAGCTCCTTTATTGAACAGGAATCGTTCCAATACTGCGTTGGAAACTTCTGCGTCATTTCTAATAGCTTATCCATAGTATGTCTCCTTTCCTTTTATAAATGTCTGTAAGTTTGGGCTTTTGAAAATGCGGCATCCATAGCCCCTCGGAGATAAATTTAAATTGATGAGCAACAGTCAAGATTTATTCAAAGTTCACTTGCCTATTGCCCTTGGGCAATCCCTCAATAAGTCTCCGAAGATATTATTTCCAAATTGAAGAGAAAACTATGGCGATATATTCCTTTAAAGCGAAGCGCATCGCCCTAGGTTTTCGATCAATTTGGAAATGATACCTACTAATTGTTTTTAAACGATTTGGAAATAATATCCGTCAATTCCTTTAAAGCGAAGCGCATCGCCTTAGATTTTCAACCAATTTAAATTAATCCTTATTTCTTTTTCGAATTCTTCCTCATATCAATAATAACAGCGACGATAATGATGAGGCCTTCTAAAATTTGTTGCCAATAAGCCTGTACGCCAAGCAGCGTTAGGCCGTTTCTTAAAACACCGAGGACTAAAGCGCCAATAACTGCGCCACCGACAGTTCCAATGCCACCGTCAAAGCTAGTGCCGCCTATGACCGAAGCCGCAATGGCAGTCAGTTCATAGCCAACAGCTGCTCCCGGATGAACACTTCCGACACGCCCAGCAAATACAATTGCAGCAACTGCAGCCATTAACCCACAGAAGGCATACAGAATCAGCAGATTCTTTTTGACATTGACGCCTGAAATTTCAGCAGCCTTAATATTCCCGCCGATGGCATAAACATTCTTGCCGAAGCTCGTATGATTGAGCAGTACCCACGTGATCCCTGCCATTAGTGCGTAAATCAGAACCGGTACTGGTATAACACCGATTTTTCCTCCCAGAAACATGAAGTCGGGCGTCAGTTGAGTAACTGGCTTGCCTGACGTATACATCAAAGTCACACCTCTCGCCATGGTCATCATGCCCAAGGTTGCTATAAAAGCAGGGATTCCCGTATAGGCAATTAATCCGCCATTAATACCACCTAAGATTGCTCCAATAGCTAAAGCTGCAAGAATTGGAACTATGACTGGCATCTCTCCCAAATTGGGGAAAAACTTGTTCGTCGCTGTCGAAACTTGTCCCAAACTTGCAGCAACAATTCCAGCAAAGGCAAGAATAGATCCGACTGAAAGGTCAATTCCTTTGGATATGATGATAAGGGTCATCCCCAAAGCCATAATCCCATAAATCGAGCTTTGTGTTAGAACATTAAATATATTAGTCGGGTTTAAAAATTTTGGCTCAGCAATGGATATTCCTACAATTAAAAGAATAAGAGCAAATATAATGCCATACTTTTTTAAATATATCAGCAATTTATTTCCGTTTGCCTTCTGCTGCTTTAAGTCCTCTGCCTTTTCGGCCTCATTCGCAATCTTTTTTGAACTGTCACTCATAGCATTTCTCTCCTTCTACATTTTTGCTTGATTAGCGGAAGAATTTCCTGTTGCAAAAGTCATGATTTCCTCCTGAGATAAGTCTTTTCTATTATCGATTATCCCGGTAACTTTTCCCTCATGCATGATCATAATCCGATCGCTCATGCCCATGACTTCGGGTAGTTCTGAGGATACCATGATAATGCTTTTACCCTGGCCGGCCAAAGCTGTTATCAATCTATGAATTTCAGCTTTCGCACCTACATCGATGCCACGAGTAGGTTCATCTAGAATTAAAATTTCCGGCTCTGTTAGAAGCCACCTCGCGACAAGAACTTTCTGCTGATTCCCACCGCTCAGATTTTCTACCCGTTGAAAAATGCTTGGTGTTTTGATTTTTATGGCTTCCACATAATGGTTCACATCTTTAAGCGCTTTGGTGTTATCTAGCAGCCCATTTTTTTTAATATAACTTCTAAGATTTGCAATTATGGTATTTTGAAATACTGTTAAAGAAGGGAAAATTCCATCAAGACGCCGATCCTCTGTTAGTAGCGCCATTTTATTTTTTATGGCATCCATAGGTGATTCGATATCTATTTCCTTGCCATCAATCATGACTTGCCCGGACATTTTTCGTCGTATGCCAAATAATGTCTCTATGACCTCGGTCCTACCAGCTCCCACTAGACCAGCAATGCCCAGAATTTCTCCTTTACGCACGTTAAAAGACACATCATTAAACCTTCCTCCTGTATCGGATAGACCTGTTACTGCAAGTTTGATCTCTCCTATTTCACAATCAATCTTAGGGAACATTTCAGTGACATCTCTTCCGACCATCATTTTTATCAAGGACTGAACATCAAATTTTTCTTTGTTGTCTGTACCAATGAGTTTTCCATCCCTAAAAACTGTTATTTTATCACTAATTTCAAATATTTCATCCAGCTTATGGGAAATATAGATTAAGGATTTACCATCTGCTTTGAGTTGCCTCATGATGCCAAAAAGCTGCACAATTTCTTTTTTTGTCAATGCCGAAGTTGGTTCATCCATTATTATCACTTTTGCGTTATAGGAAATCGCTTTGGCGATTTCAATCATTTGCGTCTTGGCAATCGTCAAATCCACCATCAACATTTTCGGATCCACATCGAGATTTATTGTCTTTAAAACCTCTTTAGTCATATCATACATTTTTTGATGATCAACGAAACCAAATTTTGTTTTAGGTTCACGCCCAAGCCATATGTTTTCCATTATGGACCTATGAAGGACCGGGCTAAGCTCTTGATGGATCATAGCTATACCCATTTTCAGAGCATCAGAAGTATTGTAGTTGTTAAGTTCATTTCCCTCAAAGAAAATCTGCCCGGATGTTGGCGGATGCATACCAATCAGGCATTTCATAAGTGTGGACTTGCCTGCTCCATTTTCTCCTACCAACGCATGGATTTCGCCATATCCGACATTTAAATCTACACCGCGCAAAGCTTGTACGCCCGGAAAATTTTTCAAAATATTTTTCATTTCGACAAGATACTTTTGCTCTTCCATGTTTTTCTTCCTTTCGGCTTTGTTTATGGAATCAGGGAGAAAAGGGAAACCCTTTTCTCCCGATGATCCCTTAATTTTTAATTGAATTGTGCAACATTTTCAGGGGTGACTGAGACGAAGTCAATCCAAGTAACCTGAGCTGGAGTTTCTCCATTCAGTACTTTAACTGCAATTTCCATTCCAGTTCTGCCCTGTCCAGCTAAATCCTGTAAAACTGTTCCAGCTAGGCTTTTGTCTGCAACAGCAGCTTTAGCATCAGGAATAGCATCAACGCCGAGAACTAATACATCTGCTCTTCCAGCCGCTTTTAATGCCTGAACAGCGCCAAGAGCCATTTCGTCATTGTTTGCAAGGATTGCATTAAGCTTTGTGCCATAAGCTGTCAGCCAGTTTTCAGTAAGGCTCATGCCTTGGTCTCTCTGCCAATTTCCAGTTTCTTCAGCTAAAATTGTGATTCCTGGGTACTTGCTTAGAACATTCTTGTTTCCTTCTGTTCTTTTTACTGCTGCTTCATTGTCTAATTTACCCATTAAGATGGCGACTCCGCCTTTTTCGCCCATAAGTTTAATGAGTGCATCTCCCTGAAGTTCTCCAGCGACTACTTCTTTTGAACCAATGTAATATACGCCGGCAGGAGGAGTAGCATCACCAAATGGGTTCCTGTTTACATAAACAAGAGGAATTTTAGCTGCAGTAGCAGCATCTGTGATTGGACCCATTGCGCTGGTATCTACTGGAACCACCAGGATGGCATTAACGCCTTTTTCGATCATAGCTTTAACCTGGTCCTGCTGTTTTACAACATCTTCTTGAGCGTCTTGAACGTCAATAGTGATATTGTTTTCTGTGGCATAAGCGGTAGCCGCATCTGCGATGAAGGTCTGCCCAGTATCATTGAGATTGCTGCTGGCATAGCCAATAGTGAATCCCTTTGCTGCTGGTTCTTTTGCGCCGCCACAAGCCGTAAATGTTCCTAAGACCATGACTAGGACGAGCATAACAATTAGAATTTTCTTCATTTTTTTCTCCTCCATTTTAATATTTTATATCAACAGACCATTCTGTTAATATCCCTAAATGAACTCAGACATTTTTACAAGTCTTTGTTCTTTGACGGATTTTTTTGCAGCTAGCCCCATAATCAGAGGCATAAGCCCATCGTCAATTCCCACAGGCGGATCAGTATCGTGGCTAATAGCATCAACAAACTGACGAATTTCTTCTGTAAAGGATTCCATGTAACGTTCAAGGAAAAAGTACTTCGGTTTCTCAGAGAAAACACCTGAGCTCGTGCTCCATGTCGCTGTTGAAGGAGAATCATTTCCTGCCTCAACTTTGCCCAATGAACCAAAGGCTTCTACACGCTGATCATATCCATAAACAGCTTTACGACTGTTATCAATAACGCAAAGCGCATTGTTCTTAAATCTAATCGTTATGATGGCCGTGTCAACGTCTCCAGCTTTTCCTATTTCTGGATCGACAAGGCAGTCCGCCGCTACATAAAGCTCTTCCGCTTCACTTCCGGATAGAAATCTTGCCATATCAAAATCATGTATGGTCATGTCAAGAAACATACCGCCTGATACTGCAACATAAGCTGGGTTAGGTGGTTCCGGGTCTCTTGATGTAATGCGCAGTATTTGAAGATTCCCTATGGTGTTGTCTTTAATGAGGTCAGATACCTTCTTGAAGTTATGATCAAATCTTCGATTAAATCCCACCTGAAATTTGACGCCTGCCTTTTCAACAGCTTCCTTTACGGCTTTAACCTTATCAATACTGAGATCAATTGGCTTCTCACAAAATATGTGCTTTTTGGCAGCTGCCGCATCGATGGATATCTGTGCGTGCGTATCCGTAGATGAGCAAACCAGAACCGCATCAACGGCAGGATCTTGAAGAATATCCTTGTAATTCAAACTATAGCTGGGAATTCCTGATGCCTTAGCCCATTCTTCAGCAAGACCTGGTTTGACATCTGATATCCATTTAATGGTGACATTTTTCATATTATTCATGATGCTGGCCGTATGGACCTGCCCAATCCTTCCGGCTCCAATAATCCCGACAGTTAATTGATTGTTCATTAAATTTCTCCCTTCGTAGACTAAATACCAGTCAAGTCGCTAATATATTTTCTTGCCTTTAGTGCATATTCATAAGGATCGGCAACTTCCGGATCCTGTTCTGCCTCGACTACCATCCAGCCCGAAAATCCCTGAGCATCAAGTTCATCAAATACCGGTTTAAAATCTATGCTGCCATCTCCCGGAACCGTAAAGGTACCAAGCCTCACGCCATCAAGAAAGCTCAGTTTTTCTGCAATAACTTTTTTTATCTTGTCAGGCCTGATATCTTTTAAATGTACCAGCGCAATTTTATTGGCATATTTTTTCAGCACGCTAAGCATGGCTTCAGAAGATCCCTCAGAATAGACCAGATGCCCTGTATCAAATAATAGTTTTACGCTCCCACCAGTTTCTTCCATGAATCGATCGATTTCAGCAGGTGTCTGTACTCCCGTTCCCATATGGTGATGATACCCGAGAACGATTCCTTTTTCTTTGGCTAATGCTGCCATTTCGCTAAACCCACGGCCAATGGTCTTCCATTCTGCTTCAGTAAACACAGGTTTAGCATCAATAACAGGCAATTGTAAACCTTGAACGCTATTTCCTACTTCAGCTGCACCGATGACCTTAGCCCCCATTTGAACCATAAAATCAAGATGTCTGATAAAGTCATCTATGACCTCGCTGTACGGCTTGCTTGTAAAGCAACCGCTGAACCAAGCGTTGCAAACGACAAGGCCTCTTAGTTCGAGTGCTTTTCGAAGCTTTGCCGGATCCTTAGGATACTTGGTGCCAATTTCTGTTCCTACGTAACCGGCTAGCGCCATTTCACTGATACACTGCTCAAAGGTATTTCGACTTCCCAAATCAGGCAAATCATCGTTTGTCCATGCTATAGGCGCCGCACCTAACTTAATTTTTGATTTATCCATAATGTCCTCCACTTTGATATAATATATTAGAATTTCCTTGCTTTTTTAACTTCTTCAGCCAATTTTTCAGCCGAAACAACTACCTCTCTGTGATCTGATATTTGAGCGGTTCCAACACGCCACCAGGCGTCATAGCCATCGGTCATTGTACCAGGCAACACCTTAACATCCAGCAAAGCCGTATTTGGTTGAAGCTGCATGTCTTTAAATGCCTGAGTAAATTCTTCAACACTTTCAGCCCTGAAAGCAGCCGCGCCATAGCCCTTCGCAATAGCTGCAAAATCAACGGGAACATAGGCGCCGGTCAGGCGATCTGTATTGCTCTGCCTATAGCGGAATTCGTTGGCAAAACTTGGAATTCCCTGGCTTCTCTGAAGGTTGTGAATGCATTGAAAACCACTATTATCTAATAGAATTATATTGATTTTCAGGTTCTCCTGAATACTTGTCAGTAATTCAGAATGAGACATGATAAAACTACCATCACCCAAAATGGCATACACTTCTCTTTCTGGTTCAGCCAACTTAATGCCAAGTGCGGCGTTGACCTCATAACCCATGCATGAAAATGCATATTCCGCATGATAGACATTCTCACCCCGACATCTCCAAACTCTTTGCAGATCGCTGGGGAGGCTCCCTGAGGCAGTTACTATGATGGCATCTTTAGGCAGGAGATGCTCATTGAGTTCTCCTAAGATTCTAGTTTGAGGGATACCTTGGGACTCAGGAAGTGTATAAAGCCGGTCTACTTCCGCATCCCACTCTGCCTTCGCGGACTCGATCTCCCCATTATAAGCGCTTTTGTATCCTTGTTTTAGCAACTCCTTGTGGATGGCCGAAAGTGCAAGCTTGGCATCGGAAAAAACCGGCAGAGCATTCATTTTGTACGCATCCATTGTGTTCACATTGATGCTGACCATTTTGGCGTCTTCTGCTTGATAAGCACTCTTTGAGGAGGTGCAAAAGTCATTGAGTCTTGTGCCAATGGCAATGATCAAATCTGCTTCTTTGGCAAGACGATTGGCTGCCGAGGTTCCTGTGACTCCGGCCCCACCCATATTCATTGGATGACCTGATAAAACAGTTCCTTTTGCTGCCTGGGTCTCTCCAAACGGAATATGAAATGCTTTCGAAAGTTCAGCCAGTTCTTTTCCCGCCTCTGAATACCGCACACCGCCGCCACATATAATGAATGGTTTTTTGCTTGCCGCGATCATATCTGTAACCCTGATCAGCGACATCCCGTCGATTTCTCTGCGCTGTATAAAGTGGACTCTTTTTTCTAAAAATTCTATAGGATAATCATAGACTTCGCCCTGCACATCCTGCGGCAGACACAAGGTTACTGCGCCTGTTTCTGCCGGATCTGTAAGAACTCTCATGGCATTGATAGCAGCGCTCATAAGTTGTTCGGGACGGCTTATTCTGTCCCAATAACGACTAACTGGCTTGAATGCATCGTTTGCAGTCACATTATAGTCATAGGGCTGCTCAATTTGCTGAAGGACTGGGTCAGGTTGACGATCCGCATAAGCATCCCCTGGAAGAAACAGAACGGGAATTCTGTTGGCCGTGGCGGTGCCTGCCGCTGTCACCATGTTGAGGGCTCCTGGCCCTATTGAGCTTGTTACAGCCATGATTTTCTTTCTGTTTTTTTGCTTTGCATAGCCCATAGCGATATGCGCCATACCCTGTTCACTTTTTCCCTGGTAAAATTTTAGGCTATGTCCCTTGGCTTCTAAAGCTTCTCCAAGGCCAACAACAATGCCGTGACCGAATATACCAATAACCCCTTCGACAAATTTGGTTTCTTCGCCATCTACGTTGATATATTGATGATCCAGGAATCTCACTAATGCTTGAGCCATTGTTAATTTTTCTGTTTTCATTCTACTTCTCCTTACCAACCCAATCTCTTATATTTTGCTAATGCCTCGTGTCTTACTGCTTCCATCGGTTTTTTAAAGAGTTTTAACCGATCATATTCCTCAGGATTCGCTAGGACTTCTTCTCTTAGGGCCTTTCCAAAAGCCATGCGAAGAGCGGTCCCAATATTAAATTTCACAATGCGATACGTAATCAATCGCATTAAGTCATTATCCGTGATGCCCGTCGATCCGTGAATCACAAGTGGTATTTGCGTTTTAGCTTGAATGGCTTCTAGCCTGTCATACTGTATGCTGGCCTCACGAGTCTGCATACGGTGGAGCGTTCCAATAGAAATCGCCATGAGATCAACGCCACTCTCCTTCGCAAATCGGCAGGCTTCGTCGGGATCCGTATAGATCATAGCAGTTTCTGGATTGCGATCTGCATAGGCTACTGAACCGATTTCTCCTTCAACAGAAACATTGAATCTTTTGGCATAGTCTACAATCCTTGCTGTGCGCTCAACGTTTTCCTTAAAAGAAAGTGCTGAACCATCAAACATAACTGATGTATATCCGGCTTCAATCGCTTCGATGGCGAGGTCTTCCGATTTGGCATGGTCAAGATGAATGCATACGGGCACTTTGGCCTTGATTGCCATCGGTTTAAGCAAACCGACTAAAGAATCAAGGGGCACATGTTCAATGCAATCCTTATTCGTCATCAGTATCGCAGGGGCGCCAATGGCTTCAGCGGCGTCGATCACTGAACGCGCATCCTCATATCCGAAAATATTAAAGCCTGGTATTGCTTTCTTTTGAAAGGCCATTTCTTTTATAAATGGTTTTAGGCTTGTTAGCATCAAATACTCCTATTTGCTCTAAAAGATTTTAGGTTTGCTCGCATTAAATACTCTTATTTGCTTTTGTAGGAAGCTATAAATTCTTCTATTTCATTAATAGTAGGCATTGCTTCGCTGCAGCTGTTTTTGGTTACCACTATGGCCGCCGCGCCAGCGCCCAGTTTAATTGCTTCTGAAAGGGCTTTCCCTTTCAGCAAACCATAAAAGAATCCTCCCGCAAAAGAGTCCCCAGCACCCATTGTTTTAAGTGCGGTAACCGGAAAAACGGCTCCCTCGATAATTTCGCCATTTTCGCAGTAGAGTTTGGATCCTGACTTGCCTCTCTTTATCAAAACCATGGAAGGCTTCCATTCAAGCCATCTTTTAGCCGTCTGGTCGTCTGTTCTCTCCTCTTGCCCGAATCTATATTCTAAAACATCAAATTCTTCTCTGGTACCAATTATGAGATCGCTTTTTTCGGCAACAAGGGTGTAATAAACAGCAGTTTCTTCAAGAGAGCTCCATGTATAATCCCTGTAATCTAAATCAAAGGCTATAAATGTATCATGCTTTCGGGCATAATCAAGTGCAGTAAAGACTGCCTCTCTTGAAGGGCTTTTGGCAAGAGCTGTTCCCGAAATCAATAAAATCCTGCTTTTTCGGATAAGTTCCTCTGGTACATCTTCCGGGCACAGATTCAAATCGGCAACGTTGCTTCTATATAGTATGAATCCTGCATCTCCTGGCCCCTTAATTTCGGTGAATGCCAAAGCTGAAGAGCTGCCAGACTTATCCGTCACCACTGCTTCTGTTATAATGCCCAATTTCTCAAAGTAATTTTTGATATATCTGCCATGCTGGTCATCCGACACGCGGCCTAAGAATGCGGTATTAAGTCCCAGTTTTTTGCAGGAAACAGCAATATTGGCGGGAGATCCCCCTACAGACTTGGTGAAACTCATGGTTTCCTCCATCGGTCTGTTGATTTCATTGGCATTCAGGTCGATTCCCGCTCTACCGAGGGTGATGATATCTATGGTTTTATAATCATAATTTACGTTTAGTTTATTGATATTCAAAATTATATATCCTCCCAATTTCTGCTCTCTCACATCTATTAAATTTCTGCCAGCTGATTTATATATAATTTCTGCCAGCTGATTTCTATATAATTTCTGCCAGCTGACTTCTATTAATCAACGATATACTCATCCATAGCGCCGCTCATGGTTTTCGCAACCTCTGTCGCATCCATTTCCCAGTGGCGAGCGCTGATCAGTTCACAAGACCAATATTGATCATATCCTGTAGCTTTGACCGCATCCACCCACTCTTTAAGGGGTATGTCGCCTTTCCCTGGATAATAGCCTCTTAAGATGGTTTCATCCCAGGCGGTGCCTCTTTCTTGTCTTTTTCCGTCGCAAAAATGGATGTTGAATATTTGGTCCTTTGAAAGCTTCGAGACCTCGTCGGGGGTTGTTTCTCCTCCAGCCCACAAATGCCAGAAATCTATGACCATACGCAGGTTATCCCGATCTACAGCATTGATCATGTCAAGACTCTTTGATAAAGAGTGAATAGGAGACCATGCCACAGGTTCTAATTGGAATCCAACGCCAAACTTGCCGCCTATATCTGCAATCATACGTACATTGTCAGCTGTAATCCGCTTGATATCAGGCCAACTTCTTCCCTCTAAAGAACAAAGCGGCACGAGTTGAATTGCTTTGCACCCGATATCTTTTGCGATACTGGAAAGCAGCCAGGCCTCTTCAGCCATTTTGTCGCGAGATGCCTCATCTTCCCTATCCACATGACAAATATCATTGATACAGATAGCAGTCAGTCCATGCCCTGCCAAAAGTTTCTTGAGATCCGCAGCAGTGTTGCCTTGACGCAGGTAGGAGTAAAGCCTTTCTGCAACTATTTCTACACCGGTGAATCCAGTGTTTTCTGCTATTGAGAGGGCTGTCGCAAGGTTTCCGCCATAAACGGTCTTTGTATGAAGTGCTTTTTTCATTACGCTCACCTTTCAGGCCAAATCAATGCGTTTGGCGCTTCTACCCATAAGTGTTTTTCTTCAAAGTCCGGCCTGATATAGGGATTATCCGGAAGGTGCCTGATTACCCAGAGAAAATACATGGCGTATCCCGGGGCTGCTACTTGAGGATGAACGAGATCGGGTAAAATGAGAACCGTATCGTCTTGCTCCATGCAGACACCTTGATCTCCTAATTTAAGCAGTCCGAATCCCTGCTCAGGAAAGAAGCGATAAAAATAAATTTCCGGCTGCTTATGTGAATGGGAAGGAAAACCCGCCCATTTACCTGGGTAGTGCACATCTTCACCTAGCATAAGATTTGCATGAGGTGCACTTGCATGATCTAATATCGTTCTAACGAGCCGCGTTCCAGCGTCATTCATCTGACCGGCCCCGCGTATTTCTATTCTGCAGTCCTCAGGTCTGTAAAGTTTAACCTCAAACACAGTCTTGTTTTCTGTGCTGTGCACGGCGAATTCCGTGCCTTGAGCAATTCCCTCTATTTCGACTTCAACACCCATGGGCACGTGAAGTGACCAGGGACCTTCATCGAATATATTCAATCTTTTTATCGTATAGTCATGCTCTTTTGTTCTAAGAATTGCTTCTCCGTTCAGCAAGAGAAATATACGCTCCTTAGCCTCACTATTCAGATATTTCGTGCCGCCGTCAAGCTTTAAAATCCCAAAGTCCATCATAATTTCCGGCGTCTTTGCCTCAGTTACGATGGTGTGAAATTGGGGGCTACCATCCATGTGTGTCCTAATCTTACAGGTTTCTTCTAAATCCATTTGAGGCCTCCAACTTTTAGAGTTTTGCGTTTTTTACTGTTTTACCATCTTTAAAGTTTTGCGTTTTTTACTGTTTTACCATCTTAAAGCTTTGCGTTTTTTACAGTATTACTATTATTAGAGTTTTACGATCCTTCTCTCGTGAAATGCCTGGGTTGCAGCAAAGGCAACCTGGGTGTTCATAGTACCATCGTGAACCGTAATACCTGGTTTCTCACCAGTGACGATGCATCTTACGAACTCTTTCATTTCCTCAAGATAGGCTTCATTAAAACGCTCCTGAAAGCTTTGGGAGCATTCGTTGACAATTCCATTTTGGTCAAATATGGTGCAGAGATTTTTTCTTGGTTCTGCAGCAATGCGAAGAGACCCAAGAGGACCAATGATTTCTGTTTCGACCTGATAACCATGTGCGGCGTTGCGGCCGCTATGAAACATGGCCATTCCGCCGTTTTTAAAACGCATTAGGGCAAGGGTATTATCTGCATCCTTGTAATCGTCAAATTCTTTATGAACGAAGCTGCCTCCAATCGCATAAACTTCTTCCACTTCATCCTGTAGGAACCATCTGGCCAAATCTATATCATGCACAGTCATATCGATAAATAGGCCCCCACTGTTGGCTCCGAAGCGAATTGCGCCTTCTATGGTGTGCTCGGGATCACAACTCGTCAGTTTTATTAGGAAGGGTTTTCCGATTTTTCCCTGGTCAATTAATTGCTTGGCATATTTATATGATGAATCATATCTTCTCATAAAACCAATCATAAAAACCTGATTTGGATGTCTGGCAACAGCGCTTTCGCTCAATTTGCATTCTTCAACGTTAATCCCAAGTGGCTTATCCACAAACACATGAAGTCCAGCATTGAGCGCCATTTCAATATGTTCTGTATGAAAGGGCGAAGGTGAAAGAATTGCAACAGCATCAAGCTCTTTATTTTTAATCATTTCACCAAAATCAGCATATACATAAGGTATGCCCCATTCTTTGCTTACAGATTCGACTTCTTCGGGTATGACGCTACATACAGCAATAAGTTCTGCGTTCGGAATATTAAACGCAATATTATAGGCATGAACCCTCCCGAGCCTTCCCAATCCAACGATTCCAACTTTGATTTTCTTAATCATATTTCCTCCCTAGTTTAGAATGGGTTTAAACCCAAAATTTAGCGCTATGCAAACGTTTGTTTTTTTTTACAAAAGTCATCTCTATAGTCTTAATCTACAAAAGCCTAGTTTTATAAAAGAGGTTTTATAAAGAGCGGCTAATTTATAATGCCTTATTATTCCTAATTATGTAGTTCTGCGGCAGTTTCTTATCTGTGAATTGTCTCGCAAGTAGTAGCGCGACTGATGAGGGTCGGAGAAAGTACAACTTTCTTCTCCAGAATTTCTCTGTCCTTAATGATGTCTAATAGTGTGCTTGAAATCATTCGTCCCAATTCGTACTTCGGCTGATTGATTGTTGTTAATTGAATTTGAGGTAATCCCGAATAGGTTATATTATCATATCCCATGACCCCAATGTCTCCCGGGATTTCATAACCTAATTCTTTGAGAGCCTGCATAGCCCCTAAGGCTAATATATCATTGAAGGCAAAAATCGCATCAATGCCTTTAGCTCTTGATAGAAGTCTTTTGGTCGCTTCATAACCACCTTCTATATTAAAATCGCTGTTTTCAATCCAATCTCTATTCAGTAATAAAGCTTTTTCCTGTAAGGCCGATTCGCAGCCAGTCATTCTAAGAGCTGAGGAATAAGAGTCTTTTCTTCCAGCTAAAAATCCAATATTTCGGTATCCACAATCGATCAAGTGCGATATGGCCATGTAGCCACCCTTAACATTATCAACTTCGACTGTGTGTTCGGATTGATTATCCTGCCAACTTTGCTCAATGAACATTATGGGAGCTCTAATATGCTCATAAATATTCTTTTTATGATCCATCGCAGGCTTCAAAATGATTCCGTCAACGCGCTTTTTACTCAAAGTATTAATATAGTCTCTCTCTTTTACCGAATCCCATTCTGATATACAGAGAAAAACCTCATAGTGCTCTTCGTTTGCAGTTTCAATAATGCCTTTAACGATCTCCCCAAAAAAAGGGTTGTTGATGTCTGGTATAATAACGCCTATAGTCTTGGAAGTCTTATTCACTAAGCCCCTGGCAAGGTCATTGGGCTGATAGCCGAGTTCATCCGCAAGCGCTACAATTCTGCAACGCATTTTTTCACCAACACCTGGTTTGCCGTTCAAAGCTCTTGAGACAGATGAGTAAGAAATCCCGATTTGTCTCGCGATATCTTTTATTGTGGTAGTCATAACATATACTCCACTATTTCTTCTAAATTTAATTCATTTTAGCAAACGTTTTAGTAGATTGCAATAGCATTTCAAAAGTTTAATATTTAACGATTGTTTCTGGTACAGTATGCTATAATATCACTATGAAAATAGTCTAAAATACTTTTGGGGGAGGTTTTATAAATGCAGATTATTGTAGTCGGCTGCGGCAAAGTCGGATCAAAATTTGCCCAAATCATGGCCGAGGAAGGTCACGATATTGTTATTGTAGATAATGACAGTGAGAATTTCAAATTACTTGGACCATCCTTCAACGGTCTGACTGTTCTTGGTGTCCCCATCGACGAGGATGTGCTCAAGCATGCCGGAATAGAAACTGCTGATGGGCTCGCAGCTGTCACGCCAGATGATAATATTAACATGATGGCCTGCCAGGTCGCAAAAGAGATTTTTCATGTTCCAAGAGTCTTTGCCAGAATTCAGGATCCAATCCGAGAGCAAGTTTTTTACCAGTTCGGCGTTCAGACCGTTTGCCCAACCAATATTGCCGTAGATGAAATTCGCTTTATGATGCTGGGTAAACAGGATATCACCAGTCATACCATTGGGCATACTTCGGTTAGCTTTGTTTACGAAAAAGTCCCTAAGAATAGCATTGGCAAACTGCTTTCCGGGTTTAAATTTCCTGCAGATACCATGATATTTGGCGTAATTAAAAATGGCAGGCTTGCCTTTGCAACGCCTACCTTGAAGCTTGAAACAGAAGATATTATTGTCATTGCCCATAAAGCAACCTAAAGGAGGTTCTGCATATGTACATCGTTATTGTCGGGGGTGGGAAGGTTGGCTATTACTTATCCAAAACCTTGCTGTCTTATAAGCATAAGGTCATGATCATCGATCTTCACAAGGATCTCTGTGCAAAGATTGCGGACGAGTTATTTATTCCCATCTTGGCTGGGGACGCCACTAAAATTGATATTCTCTCGGCTGCAGACACAGGGAAGGCTGATATCTTCATTGCTGTAACTGGTCAGGATGAAGAAAACCTCATTGCCTGTCAGCTTGCCAAGAAAAATTTTGGTGTCAAGCGCACCATTGCAAGGGTCAATAACCCTAAAAATATCAAGGTGTTTGAGGCTCTCGGTGTTGATGCCGCCGTCAGCAGCACAGCTGTCATCTCGGATTTGATTGAGCAGGAAGTGGATTATGCCGGAATGCAAACCTTTTCGACGATTCACAACGATCTTCTCGTTATCAATGAAATTGAAATCAGAAAAAGCTCGCCGATTCATGATCGACTGGTTGGCGACCTTGTCATTCCTGCTGGCTGCGTTCTCATATCCATAATCAAGCGGAACGAGGTCATCATCCCAAAAGACACTACTCTCCTTCGCGCTGGAGATTCCGTGATAGTTATTTCCTCTCATGAAGATAAAAAGGCCCTTAGAGACTATTTTATGGGTTCTTCCCTTTAAAAATTCTCATCCAACGACGATTTTGCCTTCTGGATAGACGATATTTTCATGTTCTTTATGGGCCCTCATAGCTATAGCAATGGCGAAGGTCAAAGGACCTACCCTCCCAAGAAACATAGTAAAGATCAACAGCATCTTGCTTATGGCATGAAGATTTGGCGTAATCCCAGTCGACAAGCCTACCGTGCCAAATGCTGAAGTCACCTCATAGAGCACATTAATGAAATTGATGTGCTCAACGCCAATAATGATGGTTGTCATGACAAATATGATGGTGATACTCAGAGCGGCTATTGACAATGCCTTGTTGACAACATCTCTGGCCACCTTTCTTTTTAAGATAATTGTATCCTCTAGCCCTTTGATATTAGAAACTATGGCCATAATGATAATGCCGGCAGTGGTCACTTTTATTCCGCCTCCTGTCGACCCAGGCGCTGCGCCAATGAACATCAGCAAAATCGTTCCAATCTTTGAAACCTCACTCATGTCATTTGTTGACAGAGAGTTGAACCCAGCGGTTCGGCAGGTTACAGAGTGAAAAATGGCCGCATTGATTTTTTCCATAAAACCAAGTGGTCCCATGGTCAATGGATTGCTGAATTCCGCTAAGAGAAAGAATAACGCCCCTATAGTAATCAAACTTCCTGTCATTATCAGCACCAATTTCGTCTGAAGGTGGAGTCCCTTAAGCTTTGGATTCTCATATAAATCCCGCCAAACCATGAAACCGAGACCCCCAATAATAATGAGTAATGCGGTGGTATAAATGACAATCGGATCATTATTGTAATCGGTAAGACTTTTATACCCACCCATCAAGTCAAATCCTGCATTACAAAAGGCAGAGATTGACTGAAATATTCCCATATAAACGCCCTTTGCCCCATACTCCGGAGCAAAGCGGGATGCCAGAAGCAAAGCCCCAATAAACTCAATATAAAAAGTGATCAGAACGATATTTTTGATCAGATTCAGTACGCCGTCATAGGTGAAATAGTTCAATGATTCCTGAGCCAAAACCCTACCCTTCATGCTAACCCTCCTGCCTAACAAAACAGAAAAAAATGTAGCAAAGGTAACAATTCCAAGGCCGCCAAACTGAATCGTAAAGATGATGACAATTTGTCCAAATAGGGTCCACTGAGTCAATGTATCCGCTATAACAAGTCCAGTAACGCAAGCTGCAGAAGTTGCAGTAAATATTGCATTCAAAAAACCAATGCTTTGCCCATCATTGGATGCAATGGGCAGGTTCAGCAATGTCCCGCTGACAAGAATCAGCGAAGCAAAGCTGACCACAATGACCCTCGTCGGCGAGAAATTTGTAATCTTTCTATTTTTTTTTCGAAAAATGATGTTTTCCATAAAAATCCCTTTCTGAAAAAGTTGTCAACAGTTCACGCATAATTATACTACAAATCAAAGAATTATGACAATACATTGTAAGTGCCCAACGGTAAGTGCCCAACGGTAAGTGCACTTACCCAGGAAGTGGTCGCAATGGACATAATTCCTGGGGCATTTCTTTACCATGCGCCCCGGCGCTGCGCACTTACTGTTAGCCTGGGATCCTCACAGGACTTTAAAGGCAAATAAAAAGACTTCGAATTGCTTCGAAGTCTTTTTGGAACCGGCGACGTCCTACTTTCCCAGGCACCGTTCACCACATAACCCAATCAGTGGTTCACTCCTCCGGTCGCTACGCTCCCTACGCTGTCGTATTTTACACTGCAGCTACAGACCTAACTAATTTGTGAAACAAATTTTAGTAGGTCGTATACTGAAATTGCCCAATCTATGATTGGATGCAATTTTTCAGTTAAAGCTGCGTAAAATACGCACTTGCCCATTATTAATAAGAAGTGATGATACTTGGTGAGCCTATTGGCCTGGAATTCGTTTGGACCTTAATTCCATAAGAAAAGCTCCGCTTAAAAACGGAGCTTTTCTCTTAAACCGGCGACGTCCTACTTTCCCAGGCAGTTGCCCACCAAGTATCATCAGCGCTGAAGAGCTTAACTACTGTGTTCGGGATGGGAACAGGTGTAGCCTCTTCGCTATAGCC
>JANYJS010000036.1 GCA_025361765.1 Bacillota bacterium | reverse complement strand
CTCCTCCGAGGTTTTTGGTGTTTTGCCTTTAAGTTTGTTGAGGGCTTTAAGCTCCTTAGCGAATTTATTTTTATTTTTATCTATACTCTTTAATAACTCGTCATCATTCTTAGGGGTATAAAGATTATCTTTAGGAATATGAGTGTCCTTCTTTGTCTCCATGGAAGCATCTTCCTTCGTTTCCTTGGAAGCATCCTCCTTTATTTCAGTGGGTCTAGCTTTATTTTTCTTTATTTCTCTTGTATATAATGTTTTCAATTCTGCAGGTGACCAATGAATTTCTTTTACTTTTTCCATGAAGGCTTGATGTTTCTTCTGAAGTGTTTTTGTCTGTTCGTCTATTTGATCATTAAGCACTCCATTGTCAAAACGGTCTAGCATTTTCATTGCTTCAGTAAAGCGACTCTCAGCGCGTTTAGTGAGTTCTTCAAGTTCTTTGAGTGTTTTCTTCTTTTTGGATGTTTCCGAGATAGCTTGAAGATCAGCGTTTGCTTTAAGCATTTCCGCGCGGATTATTTCTTTACTAGAAAGATTGTCTGGGAATGCTTTAACTCTGGAAAGCAAGGTACCCTGCTTTCCTTTTACAAAATTAACAAATGAGGCTCTATACGCAGTGGTTGGCTCCGTATTTTCACTAAATTTTGGGCCAAAAACTTCATCTTCGTCCAACGATTCAACCGTATCTACTGTCTTATTGTCACTTCCTTTCGCCTCCTTAAGTCTCTCATCTTCTTTATTTTTCCCCCCTTTTAGAAGAACATCTTTTCTTTTGTCGTTGTAAGCTTTAAGGGCCTGACTATCTAAGTTCTTTGGGAATGGCTGAACTTCTTTAGGATTGTCAGCCTCTGCCTTTTCAGTACTCTCCTGCTCCTCCTTCCTCAGCAACGCATTCAAAACCACCTGCAGCTCCACAGGATTTTTTACCTGCAGCAGTGCATCTCTGAAATTTTCTATATTCTTTCTCTCAAGTGGAGCTTCTTCATCCCTAATTTTTTGATTCAGGCACCCAGTCAGGCTCTCTTTCTTGAGCATGGTGTGGATGTCGCTAAGCTTGAGATCGCCCTTGTGCCTTCCGTAAGCCTGAGCTTCAAAAATCTCTTTAAAGCTCTTTTTGCCATCCTCACTGAGGCTATCGAAGCGGTTTTTTGAATTTAAAGATTTATCGATTAATTTCTCTAGCTGTTCGGTGCTCAGCTTCTCAAGCTGCTTTTTTCCATTTTCATCTGGAGTATAGTTTTTAACAAGCGCAAGCGCTGCCTGTTTCTTCTCCTCTCTTTCGATTCTGTATTCAAAAAGTGACTTAGGGTTGGGAATCACCTTCATGATCGCCCTGAATACCTTGCCAGGTATGCCTTGTTTTACGCTACGTCCAGTAAATTCAGGCGCTTGAGTAGATGGGGATGCTTGCGTAGTCTGCGTTGCTGAGGAGGGGCCCTTGATCTTACTGTTACCGAGACTAGAACCGAGACTAGACATAGGGGATGGTCAACTTTGTTTCTTTATTTGATCAAGAAGTGCTTGTAGCTTTTGTTCTGCTTCTTTCATGTCTTGTAGCGCCGGTGTTTCAAGGGCCTCGTTTAGACCTTCTACAGCTTCACTTAGTTTTTTGGCAGCAGCTTCGAGGTCTTCCTTTGGCTTAGGATCAGCTGTGGTAGCTACCCTTCGAGGTATCTGAAGGATGGCTCTTTGTTTTTGAGGGACATTTCCTGCTGTGCCAATCGCGACATGGGTCTTAACAGCCATTTGGGGGGTGGCACCTGCTGTTTCAGTTGCAATATCAATAGTTGATTTTCCCTTATTGCGTATAGCTGGTCTTGGTTCTTTTTGATTCTTTTTATTGCTTACTGAAGGATCTTGTTTTTGATTACTTTCTTGTGGAATTTTAACAGCAATAAGCTTTGACCTGTGCTCAATAGTGGGTGTTGGAGCGGCAGCGGGAGGGATGGGTGTGTTTAGGTTAGCTATCGCAGTAGCCAGGTCTTTGGCAGCATTGAGAAGCGCATTTCTTTTTTCTTGGTCGCTTCTTTTGGGATCCCTAGCAGTAGCACGAACATTCTCAAATTTTTTTAATGCTTTCAGTACTTCTGGACTTGGGGTGTTTTTTTGAGCGATGTATTTGTCGAGCTCCTTAAGAAGTTCCTTTACTTCATCCTTGGTATGGAGTGTGGATTCATGAAGGAGGGGTTTATTCGGACCCTGTAACGCTTCCTTAGGATGCTCGTAGCTTATTTTTCCTTGTTCAAGTTTACCTGGACGCTCAGACGGAGCTGCTGGCTTAGCCTGGGTTTCCCGTGAAGTCAACTTCTTCGTTTTCGGTGAACTTTTTGATTTCTCGGATGTTTCCGTCTTGCTTAACAGCCCATTTAAAACTACCTGCAGCTCCACGGGATTTTTTACCTGTAGCAGGGCATCTCTAAACTTTTCTATGTTTTTCTTCTTAGATGGATCGCTTTGCTCTCCCATCTTTTGATTCAGATATCCAATCAAGCTCCCTTTTTTGAGCATGCCCTCGACGTCACCGAGCATGAGCTTCCTATCACTTCCTTGAGGAACTTTAGCTTTAAGGATGTTGATAAAATCCTCTTTCTGCTTGAGGCCATCAAAGAGGTTTTTTGAATTTAAAACTTTATCGTTTAATTTTCCTAGCTGTTGAGCATTGAGCTTATTGAGCTGC
>JANYJS010000031.1 GCA_025361765.1 Bacillota bacterium | reverse complement strand
CTCCTCCGGCAAGTTCTGGTGGAATGTCTATGGCTGGTGGAAATTTTGATTCTGGCGGAGCATCCATGGCGAGCTTCGGGGTATAGGGGATATATGGCAGACTTTGACACAGGAATATATTCTCTTTCGAACCAAGTTAACCCAGTTCATCAAGCTCAGGCTGGGTTTAATCTTGGCAAAGATGTTGAGGAATCTGGCCTTAAAATGCAAACGCTTGGAATGGAAACTCAGCTTGCAAAGCAAAAATTCCAAGATGACCAATCTGTCCGGCAGGCTATGAAAGATAATGTAGATGCTAATGGAATGGTTAATATGCATCCAGCGATCTCACAAATCGCCCAGCAGAATCCAATATTAGCCAAACAAATTGATGCGCAGATGAAAAAATATGGAATTGATGGCGCGGCTTCACATGCAGAACGCATGCAACAATTTTATGCAAATACAACTCCAGAAACATATGCAGGTGACAAACAAAAGCTTCTTGATGAAGGAATTGAAGAGGCCAATCAGCTTCCAGATGCTCTTCCAGAAAGCGCAAGGATTCGCGGAATGATGGCAATGGGTACGGCTACTCAACAAACATCACAAATTGCAGCGCAAGCACAAAGAGAAAATGATCTTAAAAAGATGTGGCTCGAACAAAATGGATCCTTGTCCGGGTACCCTGAAGGCAAAGATTTAAATGATATTTATGGTATGAAAAAATCTACAAATCAAGGCAGGATGAATAATCAGGATAGTTCTCAAAACATGCAAGGCCAAGTTCCTCCAGCCAATCAATTCTCTAAAAGAGATGTTCATGCTTTAGATGAAGTAAATAAAGAGCTCGGTAATCGCGCTCAAAGCGCAGACTATGTTACAGCAAAAAATAATTTAATGGCGATAAAAAACGTCAAAGGATTAATTTATTCAAATGGGGATATGAATAAAGTTACAAATACAATGATTCCTATGGTCGTTACTGAAGCAGCCAAAGTTATGAAAGGCGGAGTTCCAACAAAAGAAGAGTTTGACGCCATGTCGCCAGAAAACAGACAAAGAACAATGGCTGAGTTGATTTCAAAAATGACTGGAAAGCAAGTGCCAGCAAATCAGGAAAGTTATCTAAAAATGATAGATAGCTATATGGACGATTTACAACAAACCTCTCAAGAGATAATGAGAGGTCATCATAAGGATGCAATAAATAATGGTCTTAGCTCTGGAATGAATCCTGAGACGGCAAAAAGACTTTCTGTTTCTAAAGAAAATCTTATTAAAGATTTAAGCTGGCATCAGAAAAAAAATCAATCATCGGTAGGACAACCAAACCAACAATTTCAGTCAGCTGAAGTGTGGCTAAATAGCCCTGCAGCTAAAAATATTTCTCCTGAGAAGCTTCAGCAGGTAAAAGACCGCATCAATTTACTTAAGGGACAGCGATGAAATATTGTATGCGCGGCGGCCTAATAAAAGGGAAAGAGGTCGTTCCTGGGAACTCTCCCAAGAATGACATTTATGATGTTAAATTGGGCAGCGGTAAAACTATTAAAGCCAGCGCTGGTGAAATTGTTTTAGACAAAGAGACTTTAGCAAAAGATCCTTTAGAATGGATTAAGTTCATTCAAAAAGAAAAAGCTAAAAGCCCAGATCTTTTTAAAGATCATTTTTATGATGGCGGGATGCCACAACCTTATACAAATGACCCAAGCAATATGCTTTATCAACAGGTTCAGGATATGCCTGCCCCACCTGCTCAAAATATTGTAAAACCTGCTAATGATAGAATAAGACAGCTTGAATCAGTAAGAGATAATCTTGGTGGCTCATATTGGACTCCTAAACTTCAGCAAGAATATAGTGTGTTAAAAGCACAAGGATATTCTCAAGGAGGATTAGTTAGCGATTTCTTAGAAAAATCTCCAATGTCTCTTTATGATCAAGATAGTTCAAAAAAAATGGATGATGATGAAGAGAACCAAGACGAAGAAATGCTTGATAAAAAACAAAATCTTTTAAATCAAAAAGATGATGTAAAACAAAAATTCAATGAGGGCGGAAATACTGCCGCCGCTCCTAATAATTTTGATCCAGATAAGTTTTTAGCAGATACCAATCATGTTGAATTTAATCCTGATGAATTTCTAAAAAACACCGCTCCGGAGCCTTCAATGAAGGAAAGATTGATCCAGGGCGGACTAAATACATTGCCTACAGCCGGAATGATTGCTGGCGGAATTTTAGCAACCCCTGAAACCGCTGGATTAGGTACTGTTGCTGGAGCCACAGCTGGAGGTATCGCCGGTAATGAACTAAAGCGGATAGGCGAGAAATATTTGCTTGGTAAAGATCAAACTTCAGGTATGGAGCATATAAAAGAAGCCGCAAAAGTCGGAGCCGAATCTGCTGCCGCAGAGGCCGGAGGGCAGGCTTTAATGGCAGCCCCTGGGTTTATTTCTGCTGGTGGTAAAAAAGCATTACAAGTTGTTGGTAAGAAGCTTGGCTTTAATTCTGAGTTTATTCCAAAGCCGGATATTGAACAAATATCAAAAGCCGGTGAGGTTTTGGGATTAGATGTCCCAAATGCGGTAAAAACATCCAATCCAACTTTTCAAAAAATAGAGAGTGGTCTGGCACAAAGTCCTACAATTCCAGCAAAAGAAATTCGCGAGGGCTATGAAAACTATTTTAAGGGATTAGATTCTGCAGGAGATAAAATTGAAGAAATGAAGTCGCCGGGAGATTCATATTCGACCGGATCTCAGCTTAAAAATCAAATTCAAAGCTATATCGAAGAGAAATCTGCCCCAGTTTCAGAATTATACCAAGATTTAGTTAAACCAATGCAAAACATAAAGGTTAATCAAGAGGTTGTTAATAAGCAGTTTGGAGCTCTTAAAAGAGACCCTCTTTTTCAGACTACAAAGGGCCAGCAAATTTTAAATGATTGGAAGGGCATCACAAATAATCAGCCAGAGTTGAATTCTTTGAAAGAAACTCGAAGCCAAATATTTGATGAACTAGGCGGAACTGCAACTCCAGCCGATCAATCTAGAATGCAAAAAATCTATGATACCATGACAAAAATCCGTGACAACTCAATAGAGTCAACAAAATTGGAATTACCAAAAGAACAACATGCTGTTGTTGATCAACTAAGAGATCAACTTACTTTGGCGGACAAATCCCATAGCTCAAATCTTAAAGACTTTAATTCAATTAAACGATTAGTTGGTAATACTGAAATTGGCAGTCCTTCTCAATTTTCTAACATGAATCAAGCTTTAAAAGAAGGTGATTTATCAAGTAAAGCATCTAACCTAGATACTGGATCAATGAAATCTTTACGAGAAGACTCTCCAGAAATATTTGAGACAGTTAAGCAAGCAAAAATTGATGATATGGTTAATGCATCAACAAGGTCTATAAAAGGTTTTAATGATGCCGATTTCTTTAAGCGTTATGGAAAGCTCGATGAAGAAATGAAAAATATGCTTTTTTCTCCTGAGCAGAGGAAGCATATTGAGGCTTTGCAGACATTAAGACAAGCAACCCCTCAAAAGCTCGGACCAAGCGGAACCCCAGAAGGCCTTTCTTATATGGCTGATATACCTGCGCAGATAAAAAATACCGTTTCAGATTATGCCAAAAAGAAAGCTCTTTTACCTGGACGCAGCGTTGGGTCAATGAAGGAATTTTTAAAATTAACTCCATCTTCTTTAGCAATTAAATCTGGCCTCCAGCAAAATATGTTAGATAAAAAGGATGGAAAATAATGCCAGGAACAAGTCTATCACCACAATTTGACCAGCAATATTTTGATAATAACGGCAATCCTTTGGCTGGTGGTAAATTATTTAGTTACGCCGCAGGAACCTCAACGCCTCAAGCAACATTTGCTGATGTAACTGGCACTGTTTTTAATACTAATCCCCTAATCCTTGATGGAAGTGGGCGTGGCAGGATTTGGCTTTTAAACAGTGATTACAAATTTATTCTAAAAGATGCGAATGATGTTGTTATCTGGACGCAAGACTTTGTTAACCCATTTTCAATTGGAGATGGATCAATAACAACAGACAAGCTTGCCGATGGCTCGGTTACAACCCCAAAGCTCGCAGATAGCGCCGTAACTACTCCAAAGATTGCCGATGGTTCAATCACTGCTTTAAAACTAGCTAGCGGAGTTGGCTTTTTGCCTGACCTAGCTGTTGGTCCAACCCAAGCACATACAACGATTCAATCTGCTATTAATGCTGCCTCTGCTGGACAAAGCATTTATATTCAAACGGGCAACTATGTGGAGAATATCACCATTAACAAACAGATCAGCCTAGTTGGATCTGGATTTGGGGCATCTATTAGCGGCACTTTTGATTTTTTAACGGGCAGTGATTATACGTCAGTTGAGAACATCAAATTCGGCGGAGGATTTACAATTCATTCTGGAGTTATGGGTTGCTGGATTGTTGATTTCTTATGTACGCCAGGACAAACTATTGCAGATATCAGCGGAAACAGAACTAACTTTATTCAAGGAAGTTTTCAATAATAAAACATAAGGGGACCACATGGGTGGAGTAGTATCGGGGCCAATTGGAAGTTCAGGAATTATTCCGACTATTACAGTTGGCGATAGAGTTTTTACAGATTTAGATAATTTAGTTCAAGTTTCTGGATTCGTTAATCAGAGTGGTGGATCTGCATTTTCAATTTTTAGGAAAGCAAATTCAAGCGCTGCATATGCACCACCAACTGGAAAATCATTTTTAATTCAAGCATACAAATTTGTTTACGAATCAAATGGTTCTGGCGGATCAGTTTTGCTTGGATACAATAATAGTGACTTTGGAATTCTTGCTGGCGGTCCAGCTGTTAGCCCAGTATATTATAGCGGAAGCAACATCTTTGGTCCTATTACATCACTAGGAAGTATAGAATACGCATCTTCCATTTCTCCATTTTCAGTTCCGGCTGGAAAATTTCCTTTTGTTCAATCTCTAGCGACTATCGTTGGTATGATCATGCTATATGGATATGAGGTATAATAATGAGCGATCAAGTCTATAATGTTCCCAGTAGGCTTATCAAAGTCCCGATTATTCTAAACACTAGTTTTAGTCTTGATTGGGTGCCAATTTATTTTCTTGGATATTTTATTCAAATCGTATGGACTGGCGTTCCTACTGGACAATTTTATTTAGAGGCTTCTGGAGATAGATATTCAAATGGAGTAAACATTATTCCACCAGAGGGCGTTCCTTTTTATGTTCCGCCGGGATTGTCAAATCCAATAAATGCTGGAACAATTTCAGGGTCAACATATGGAGTAGCTGCTGCTGGAACCAATTCATGGAATGTTGGAAATGCTAGATATAATTATGTGAGACTTTCTTATAAAGACACTAGCGGTGGAGTAAGCACTGCATCTTTGAACTTTGCGCATATGACGCAAAAGGGGCCAGGATGATAAAATTTTTATTAGCAGTTCTTTTTACAGTACAGGCTTTTGCTCAGCAAAATGGTTGGGAGGATTTGCCGCCATCTGGCGGTGGAAGCGGTTCTAATGCCTCTGTTTCTGCAAATGGCGTTTCTGCCCCTACCTCTTCAACTCAAGTTGGCGGAGTTAATCCAAGTGGAAATTTACAGCCATTCCAGGTCACATCTCTTGGTAATTTAAAAGTTGATATTGCATCATCAAGCTTAACTCCGCTGCCAGTTAAGGACACCGCTGATTCTAATGATGCCGGAACCGCATCAACGGTAGGACAGCAAATTTCTGGCATTGATGAGACGACTGGCCTTTCTCGCATAGCCCGTATGAATGGTTACGGCTATTTAATAACTACTGGAGAGAGTGGTTATTCAACAGGGTCTATTTCGGCCACGGGAACAGTACCTCAATTTAATAATCTTGATGGCAGTCAGGTTAATCACGCCGTAATTCAATTAAGCGGCACATGGTCTGCTGGAGTTCAGTTACAGGTATCAAATGACGGCGCTATTTGGAGCGCAGTTCCAATGCAGTCGGTAGACTCAAGCCTAAGTAACCCAGTATCTACAATGACCGCAAATGGTTTATATGTCGGTCCAACGAGTGGTTCATTCCTAATTCGCCTTCGTGTCGTTTCATATGTTTCAGGAACAATTATTTCAATTGGAACATTCAACAATAGTGAGTACCAAAACTACAATATCCCGGCAGCCACTCTTGCAAACCAAACAAATGGTTCTCAGAAAAATCAACTTGTTGACGGATCTGGAAGCGTTGTTGGTCCGGTAACGGCTTTAAGCGGTGTTAATTATATTCCAGTTGTTACAGCATCAAGCGCCACTCCTGGTTCTGCTGTTCCAGCGAGATCTATTGAAATTTCCGGTCAAGATGCTGGTGGCCTTGCGAGAAATATTCTCGTCGCTTCAGATGGAACCATTCAGGTAAACACCGGTAATCCGTATATAAATACAACTGGAACTTTAACGTCAGCACAAGCGGTCACCGTTCAAT
>JANYJS010000123.1 GCA_025361765.1 Bacillota bacterium | reverse complement strand
TGAAAAGAGTCTTTGACTTTTTGTTAGCATTGCTGGGGTTGATAGTCCTCAGCCCGATTCTTATTGTTACTGCTATTATGGTCCGTATCAAACTGGGATCACCGATTCTGTTCTGTCAGCAGCGCACAGGATTGCGTGCGCAACCGTTTTATGTGTATAAGTTTCGTACTATGACCGACCAACGTGATGCTGAAGGCCGGCTATTGTCTGATGAGGTACGCCTAACAGCGTTCGGAAATCTGTTGCGCAGACTAAGCTTGGATGAACTGCCCCAATTGCTAAATGTCATCAAGGGTGATTTAAGTCTGGTCGGCCCACGCCCCCTATTGATGCAGTATCTACCGCTCTATTCGCCGAAGCAGGCCAGACGCCATAAGGTTCGCCCTGGAATAACCGGTTGGGCACAGGTTAATGGTCGAAATGCCATCAGTTGGGAAGATAAGTTTAAGCTGGATGTCTGGTATGTTGATCATCAGTCTTTTTGGCTTGACCTGAAGATTCTTTGGATGACCTTTAACAAGGTTTTTAAACGGGAGGGGATCAGTCAGGACGGGCAGGCGACGATGGAAGCTTTTAAAGGATGAATTCCTAGGAAGAGAAGGGATCGTATGAAACTCTATATTTATTGTGCCGGCGGATTTGGTCTTGAAGCAATGGATCTGGCTAGAAGGGTGAATGATGTTGCCCATCAATGGGACGCCATTTCATTTATTGATGATGTCCGCTTAGAAAAAGAAGTATACGGCGCATCTCTCTTTTCATTTGAAGAGGTAATAAACAGTTCTGGTGAGTACGAAGTAGCAATTGCCAATGGTGAACCATTCGTTAGGAAGACTATATACGATAAACTTAACAATAATAGAGTGAAAATGGCTACCCTTCTTGATAGCTCTGCGATCGTTTCCAAGTCTGCTACCATTGGTGATGGTGTGACGATACCTGCATTTTGTTTTGTTTCCAGTTTAGCAAAAATTGAAAACAACGTAACTCTGAATGCTGGAACAATGATCGGACACGAAGCCGTTATTTCAGAAAATTGTGTTATCTCCTCGGCCGTTAATGTTGCTGGAAATTGCTTTATTGGAAAAAATACTTACATTGGTATGGGCTGTCAAATTAAACAAGGAACTAGGATTGGAGAAGGCGCTATAATCGGGATGGGTTCTGTTGTTCACAATGATATTCCAGATGGAGTGATTGCCCTTGGAAATCCAGCAAGGCCCATGAAAAATAATTCTGATCATCGCGTTTTTAATAAACCAAGCCAAGAGGGGTAAAATATGGTCTTGAATGGTAAAACTGCCGTAATTACCGGATGCCTGCAGGGGATAGGTCGATCAACTCTGGATGTCTTCGCAAAGAATGGCGCCAATGTTTTTGCTTGTTGCCAACATGAAACGGAAGAATTTACTGCCCATATTGTGAAATTGGCAACAGACCATCATGTTGAAATCACCCCGGTCTATTTCGATTTGATGAATGATGAATCGATAAAACAGGCCGCCCGAGATATTCAAAAAGCGAAAAAGCCCGTTGATATTCTGGTAAATATCGCAGGCATGACACGGGATTCCCTCTTTTCCATGATCACCATGGATCAAATGAAATCGGTTTTCCAAGTGAACTTTTTTTCGCAGGTTCTGTTTTCTCAATATATTGTCAAGCTGATGCTCAAGAATGAAAAGGGCAGTGTTATCAATATTTCCAGTATATCCGCACTGGATGGCAATCCTGGACAGTTGGTTTATGCGGCCTCCAAGTCAGCTATCATCGCGGCTACTAAAACGATGTCTGCCGAGCTTGCACCCAAGGGAATCCGCGTGAATGCGGTTGCTCCTGGGGTTATCGACACAGCCATGACAGCTGTTGTCCCCCAGGAGGCGATGGATAGACTACTGATGAAAAGTGATATCAAAAGAAAGGGTCTGCCGGATGAAGTCGCCAACGCGATTTTATACCTGGCAAGTGACTTGTCCAGCTTTGTTACAGGACAAACAATTCGTGTTGATGGCGGCATGGGCTAAGGAGGAAGAAATGTTACTCGCTGGGAAAAATGTGGTAATTACAGGAAGTAATAGAGGCATCGGACGGGCTATGCTCGAAGAATTTGCTCTTAATGGGGCTAATATATGGGCTCATGCGCGTGTTGAAAC
>JANYJS010000122.1 GCA_025361765.1 Bacillota bacterium | reverse complement strand
AAGAATTTCGAATTATGATCAACAACGCTATTTGTGATTTACTTGGTATAAATGAAATTGATCTGGATTAGGTGGCGTCTGGCTCGGCTTGACGCTTACGTAGGTTCAGTAAAATATTGAAAAGCAACACACAATTTTTTGATGTGTTGGTTGGTTATTTTCGGACAAGTGGATTCTTTAAATTGTACCCTGCTTTAGAAGACGTCGAGAAAATAAGAGTATTAGTCGGCTTAAATGTTGACAAAACACGACCGAGTGGTTATATTAAGTATAATTACATCAAAGGCGTTGACGGAGAGAGTACGATTCAGCTGAAAGTTTCAGCGAGCCAGGGGGCGGTGCAAGCCCGGCACAAGTAGACTGAACCAGAAAATCACTCCCGAGCTGCGGACCGAACGAGAAATCTAGTAGGCTTCGACGGTTTCCACCGTAATAGGAAAGCATATGGCAGTATGTGTGTTTATGGGTGGTATAACGAATGGCTTTCAAGCTTTCGTCCCTTGCGGAGCGAGAGCTTTTTTAGTGTTGATGAAATCCACCTGCTCTGCAGGTGAGCAAAATTCAAATATAAGACTGGGGGAAAATGCAATGGTTACAAGCGATATGGTGGAAATTCGCTGGCACGCCCGAGGGGGACAGGGCGCCAAGATGGCCTGCCTTCTGCTTGCAGAAGTGGCTGGACAAGAAGGGAAATTTGTACAGGGATTCCCGGAATATGGACCGGAACGTATGGGGGCCCCTCTTACGGCATATAATCGGATTTCGGGAAAACGGTGTATGATTCACTCCAATATTTACTATCCTAATTATGTGGTTGTTCTAGATGAAACGCTGCTGGACAGTGTCGACGTTACCTGCGGCCTAAAAGAGGGTGGCGCCATAATCATTAATACGCCAGACTCTCCCAAACAGATACGGGAAAGGCTGCGGGGGTGGACTGGAAAAGTCTGCACCATAGATGCACGCCGCATTTCGGAAGAACTCCTAGGCAAAAATTTTCCGAATACACCACTTCTAGCGGCTGTAGTCAAGGTCAGCGGCGTTTTGGAAGCCGAGAGATTTTTATCGAATATGGAAGAATCCTATAAACATAAATTTGCTGGAAAGCCTCAAGCTATTGAAGGCAATGTTGCGACACTTAAAAAATCCATGGAGGAGGTGCAGGTAGAGTGATTCATGCGAAGGATATTAATGAAAAGAGCCCTTTGGAGGATCTGACCCCTGGTGGGGAGATCTACGAACCCGGAACTGCAAGGGATTTCAATACAGGAACCTGGCGGACGGATACGCCGGTTTTTATAGTAGAAGCCTGTAAACACTGTATGCTTTGTGTCCCATTCTGTCCAGACAGCGCCATCCCAGTCAAAGATGGGAAACGGCTTGACTTTATTTATATGCATTGCAAAGGCTGCGGAATCTGTGAGAACGTATGCCCTTTCAAAGCTATTGAAATGGTGAGCGGAGGTGAGCATAAATGAGTAAATGTTTTTCTGGCAATGAGGCAGTAGCCTATGCTATGAAGCAAATTAATCCTGATGTCATGGGCGCATTTCCAATTACGCCTTCCACAGAAATACCTGAATACTTTGCAGAATATGTGGCTAATGGCGAGGTCAATACTGAATATGTGACCGTGGAGTCAGAACACAGCTCGATGTCTGTATGTATTGCGGCGCAAGCAGCAGGGGCTAGAGCAGTGAGTGCAACTTCATCCTGTGGGCTTGCGCTGATGTACGAGTTATTGTACGTCGCAGCTTCATGTCGTCTCCCAATTACTCTGGCCTGCGCCAATCGCGCTCTTTCAGGGCCGATTAACATCAACAATGACCATTCCGACTCCATGGGAGCACGGGACACAGGTTGGATTCAAATTTACGCTGAAAATAATCAAGAGGCCTATGATAACTTTATAATGGCTATGCCGATCGGCGAGACTCTGAGCGTGCGATTGCCAGTGATGACTTGTATGGACGGATTCATAACCAGCCATGCTGTAGAGAATATTGAGCTTTTAGAGACGGATGTCGTGCGTAAATTTATCGGGGAATATCATCCAGAACATTATCTGCTTAAAAAAGAGAACCCACTCGCTGTAGGCCCCTACGACATCAGTTCTTATTATATGGAACACAAGGTCATGCAAGCTGAGGCCATGAAGTCCGCCAAAGCGCGGATCCGTGAAGTAGCTTCTGACTTTGAAAAGATTTCGGGCAGGCATTATGACCTCTTTGAAGCTTACAAGATGGCGGATGCGGAGCTGGCTTTGGTCTTGATTGGATCAAGTGCTGGAACCGCCAAAGCTGCTGTTGATATGCTTAGGGACAATGGCATAAAAGCAGGGCTAATAAAAATCAGAGTATTTCGTCCCTTTCCAGCTGAGGAACTTGCCCTGGCGCTTTCCAATACTAAGGCTGTAGCCGTTATGGATAAGTCTGAAGGCTTTTCGTCAAACGGAGGCCCTGTATTTGCGGAGACCCGCAGCGCTTTATATGATCTTAAGAAGCGCCCGCATCTGATCAATATCGTTTATGGTTTGGGCGGCCGTGACCTGAAGACTGAAGATGTTGAAAAAGTCTTCAGCCGATTAGCGGATATTGCTGTAACGGGCGAGGCTTCCCCTGTATACACCCATATGGGGCAGAGACAAAGGAGTACAACATGAACACAGTTTATGATTTAAAACGAGAAGTCGAAAAGCCTGCGCGTCTCACCGGGGGGCATAGGCTTTGCGCTGGTTGTGGCGCCGGAATCGTTGTTTCTGGGGTTCTGCGTGCCCTAGAGCCAGAAGATAGGGCTGTAGTGGTCAACGCAACCAGCTGCCTGGAAGTTTCCACATTTATGTATCCTTACACCGCCTACATGGACAGTTATATCCATTCCGCTTTTGAAAACTCTGCGGCGACTTGTTCAGGGGTGGAAGCAGCCTATAACGCATTAAAACGACGAGGAAAAGTAGAAGGCACTTTCAAATTCATTACTTTTGCAGGAGACGGCGGCACTTATGATATAGGATTTCAGTCCTTGTCTGGGGCTATGGAACGTGGGCATGACATGGTTTATGTCTGTTATGACAATGAAGCATATATGAATACTGGAACACAACGGTCATCTTCAACGCCGGCTTTTGCCCGTACAACGACCTCGGCTGTGGGTTCTGCTCAACATGGCAAAATTCAAAATAAAAAGGATCTGACCGAAATCCTGGTGGCCCATAATATACCCTATGTGGCCCAGACCGCGCCAATTGGCAATCTAAAGGATTTGCACACCAAGGCGCATAAAGCCATTTATACTGAAGGCCCTTGCTTTGTGAACATATTGTCCCCCTGCCCCCGCGGCTGGGGGTATCCCATGGCTAAGCTCGCTGAGATTATGAAGCTCGCTGTGGATACTTGCGTTTGGCCTCTTTATGAAGTAGAGGAAGGCGTTTGGCGGCTCAGTTATATGCCTAAGAAAAAGCTGCCTGTTGAAGATTTTCTCCGCGCGCAGAATAGATTTAGCCATATGTTCGAAAAAGGCAACGAGTGGATGATTGAGGAAGCCCAGAAATATGTGAACCAAAAATGGGAGCGTTTACTGGATCATACTGGGGCTTAAGATTTCTCCTATGGTGAGAACAAATCCAAAAAATATGATATGATAAATAAATGGTATCAAAACTATTTAAACGAGGAGGTTTTGTCTGTGGAATCGACACTATTTACGAATGAGATCATTTTATCCTGGCTCCAATATTATTCACAGAATGTTAAGATCAACCTGTCAAAACTGAAGATGCTGGATATAACAGGAAAAAATAAAAACCTAATTCCAGCTATTATGAACAACCAGGCTGTGCTGGTCTTTACGGACGCTGGTCATCCTGATATTTTCTATGACATGTGGAATGCCGAACTGGGTGATTGCGAAATCTGGTACAATGAAGGCTCGGATCCATCCGGAGAAATTAAACACAATAAGCTCTCGAACATGATCGATCGGGGAATTAACGCTTCTGCCGCTATGCTGATTATAAACGCTAAAGCAACGGCGAATTACCAAATTGGTATGGAGAACGATCGTTTCTCCAGCGGATCTGTGAATTATGTCTGCCGTGAAGTCAGAGCAGTTATCATGAATAAACTTAATCTTGGCTACCAGGATAATATCTGTATCATCTCAGGTGAAAGCATCGCGGTTGAAGCTGCCATGATCGCCACAGAGGGTAGCATTATCGCTGTGGAATATGACTTTCGTGATAGGGATACCATGAAAGAAAACACAGAGAAATTTGGCCTAGGTAATGTCTCTATTGTAGAGTCTCTTGAAGATCCAGTTCTAAAAAAGCTCCCAAAACCAGACATTGCTTTTATGGTAGCTTCTCCAAAGATTAGCAGCGAAATAAGGAGTCTGCTGGCAATCAATCCAAACATGAATTTTGTCATCTATACCTTGGATTTTGAAAGCCTAACGTCTATTCCTGAACTGTTTAGAGAAAATGGCTTAGAGCGCACGGAAGCATTATTTATAGAAATATCCCGCGTCAACAGCAAAAACATGATGGAACCATTCCCAGCCCCTTGGCTCATTTCGGGCAAAAAAATCAAAGCTTTATAATAATACCTCAATCTGGTGTTTTCTAATTAGGACCAGAATGGTTGAACGGATGCAGCTTTTATGCTCAAATAGTTGAATAATAAGTATTTTATGCTGAATTATGTTAAAATCAGTTAAAAGTAAATTGAAAGGTTGAAAACAAATGAAAGAAATCACTAGTTTTCCAAAAGTCAGTCTTGGCTGCTTTCCAACCCCCTTTTATAAAATGGAGAATTTGAGCAGAAAATTGGATATGTCGATATATGTTAAAAGAGATGATTTGTCAGGACTTGCGGCTGGGGGGAACAAAACCAGGAAACTGGAATATGTTCTAGCCGATGCGATGGCTCAGAAATGCGACACTGTTATAACCACAGGACAAGCACAGTCAAATCATGCTGTGCTTACGGCTGTTGCTTGCAGAAAAGTAGGTTTAGAGCCCATTCTGGTTTTAAAAAAGCGTGGCGTTACAGGGATCAAGGGCAACATGCTGCTCAATAAAATTGTAGATGCGGATGTGCGGTTTGTTGATAGTGATCACTATGAAGATGTCTACCGCGAGATGGATCTTGTTGCCGAAGAACAGGAGCAAAAAAACAGGAGGCCTTACCAAATTCCCCTAGGGGCTTCAGTGCCACTGGGATGCTTAGGTTATGCTGCTGGGGTCATTGAACTTTTCGCTCAGGCAGATCAAAGGGGGACCAGGATTGATCATATTGTTTGTGCATCAGGATCTGGCGGCACTCAAGCTGGATTGATTGTCGGCGCAAAAATACTCAATAAGGATACGAAAATAATAGGGATACTGACTTCGCCTGAACAGGATTTTGATAAATTAGTCTATAATTTGGCTCTGGATACCTGTAAGCTCCTTGAAACTGATTTAAACATATCAAAGGAAGATATCATTCTTAAGGAATATATCGGACCTGGCTATGGCCTGCCATCCGCTGAGGGGACAAGCGCAATCAAGCTCGTGGCTTGTACGGAAGGGTTTCTATTAGATCCGGTATATACAGGCAAAGCCTTTGGTGGCCTTCTGTCTTTAATCCGCGAAGGCTATTTTAAAAAGAATGAGACTATAGTATTTATTCATACTGGGGGTCTTCCAGCTCTTTTTGCCGTAGATGCAGATTATGAAAGCAAGCAAGAATTAAAGTGAAAACAAGCAAGAATTAATACTGTCGAGCCAGTCATCGCCTATATCGCAGGAATGGTTCTGCGTTTTTCTTGATATGTAACTCTTACATTTGACTAAGAAACGAATTCTTTTCAGTAATGAATCGAATTTTTTTAATTACTTAAATTCTTCGTAAGTCCTAAGGACGAGGGCGATACCTTGTTCTCTGCTGGTATTGCCCAATGGACTAACGTTGTTGTTTCCTGTTCCTTTCATGATTCCGATGCTATTCATATAACGTATGGCATCTAAAGCCCAGGAGCTTATTTGCTGCTGGTCAGCGAAGGCACTGGATCCTGTTACGGAATAATCCAGCCCAGGCTGAGCAACCTTCATGGTGCGAAGCAGCATAACGGAAATCTCCTGACGCGTAACTGGACTTGTGGGAGAAAAGGTATCCGATGACGTCCCGAAAACAATGCCAAGTCTATTCGCTTTTAAGATTTCTGAGTTTACAGTATCCTTAAAGGGATTAGGGGAGATCGGAGCTGCAGTTTGACCGCTAAGACTTTCATAAAGCTTCACGGCTATTTCACAAAACTCTTCTCTGGTGATGCTCTTTTGGAAGTTGTTGAGAATTTTATTGGTTGTTAAAGCATACTGAATGGCTTTTTTAATTTCTGGTTCTGCCCATGTGCTGGCACCTATGAGTTCGCCAGGGACTACAAAGGGTTCTGTGGGAGGCACAAGAATCGGTGTTTTTACTTTCGCCGAATTGGAGTAGAGGGAATTGCCAATTGTGTTGAATGCCTTGATTTGATAGGTGTAATCAGTTTCCGGCGAAAGGGTTTTGTCCGAATAACTGGTGATGGCAGAACCTAAAGAGGCAATCTCGGAAAAACTGCCAGTGGCTGTTTTTCTTTCAAGCTTAAAGCCGGTAGCGTTGGCGTCAGCTGCAGTCCAAGTCAAGATTGCTTCTGAGAAAGAAAGGACCCTGGCTGCAAGGTTAAGTGGCGCTAAAGGCACCGTTTTTATTGGAATTAGAACTAAAGGTGCTGTGGTGATTTTAACTTCATTTGAAAAGGCGGAGTCGCCAAATCCATTATAGGCAGAAACTCTGTAGGTATAGGTAGTGCCAGGCAGAAGACCGCCGTTGGTTAAATTATATTCGTTTGCTTTGTTGATGCTGATCATTTCAAAGGGGCCAGTTCCGGTTTTTCGCTCAATCGTGAAACCAACCTTGTTCGTTTCACTTTGATCCCATTCGATATAAGCCTTAAGAGGTTCAAGCAGGTATCCGCTAAGGTGTGAAGGCGCAATGGGGGTTAAGCTGAGACCGCGAGTTTGAATGGTGAATTTGGAATCGCTGGTGTCGGTGATATAGCCCTGGCCAGGGCCCGCAGAAAACTTGGCGCTGACTTCTACACTGCTGGAGCTGATTCTGGGCACTGTCCAAAGATAGCTGCCATCACCTGCGGAAACGGAGGTCATATTAATGGGCTGGCTCATTTGGCCATCAACGGAGTAGTATAGAGACATAGCCATATCTCCACCGATGGGACTATTGTGATCTCCTGAGATGGCCCATGTGATATTGTAAACACTGCCCCCGTTTATGACCTCACCGCCATTTGGGGTCAGAATTGTCAGCAAGGCGTTGGTTGTGAGCTCTAGAAAATTTGTGGTGCCCGAAGTGCCGGAGGAATTATAAGCGGTGACACTGTAAACGTAAGTAGTGGAGGGTAGCAGACCCGTGTCTCCAAAAGTGGTCACGCCTGCTCCTACACGTCCGGCTTCAGTCCAACTGAGCTGATTAATGCCGCGCCTTGATATGATAAAACCGGTTTCGTTGCTGGAATTGTCATTCCAGGAAAAATATAGGGCGGTTGATCCTTGAGTTGTTCCAAAGGGCGCCGATAAGTTTGTTGGCGCAGCTGGAATAAGAGTAGTTATTATAAGTCCGGGATTCAGCGGCTTAATAGACAATGCACTGCTGACAACAGGGAGGCTAAAAAGGAGAAGAACAACCAATAAAACTGCAACTTTTTTTCTCATGACCTAACCCTTCTTTCAATTAATACAGATAGTTTAATCTTAACGCCAACAGTCTAACATTTTATAGGCTAGTCAACAACTACTTAAAGATGGTCCATAGAAATATTTATAATTGGGCAATCAAAAAAACAAGACAAATGCTAATAAATTCAATAAATTTTACTTGCAGTTTTTCAACAGGTAATATAATATATTTATGATATCAAATTAATATCATAAATTAATGTTAAAATTTATTGGAGGTGCTGAAATGACTGACATGAATACCATGACATCGAACGAAAAAGAAATGCAATTTAAAGAAATCGATCCAAGGCCGCTTCCCGGCATGGCTTTTCTCGTTCTTAACATCCTGCTTATACTCTTATGTGTACCGGGATTTATTTTCGGAGTGAATTTGATCGTAAGCCCTAACGGCTTTGGCGCAGGACTGACATTGGCTATCTTAAGCGGCCTATATTTTCTTATAATAGGGCCAATTCTGTTTGCGGGATTAAAGATTTTAAAGCCCAATGAAGCACTAGTGCTCACCCTATTTGGAAAGTATTATGGAACGCTAAAAGGCCAGGGTTTTTTCTTCGTCAACCCATTTGTTTCCGCCTTTAATCCTTCTGCTGCTTCCGGACCTACAGCCTCTGTCTCTCTAGAACAGAACCCATCAACAGGGAAAACCGGATCACCGACGTTTAGCTATAAGAAAGTAAACAAAATCATTTCCTTAAAAACGATGACGCTGAATAACGACAAACAAAAGGTTAACGATGAGCTTGGAAACCCCATTATTATAGGAATTGTAGTCATATGGCGAGTAGTTAACACAGCAAAGGCAGCCTTTAATGTGGATAATTTTACGGAATTTCTATCTATACAATGCGATTCTTCACTGAGAAACATCGTAAGGCTTTACCCCTATGACTCAACCAATGAACTCAGCGAAACTTCTCTTCGTGGAAGCAGCCAAGAAGTGGCTGAGAAGCTTAAAGTGGAAATCCAGTCTAGAGTAGAAATCGCTGGTCTTGAGATTTTAGAAGCAAGAATTACGCATTTGGCCTATGCACCAGAAATCGCGGCTGCTATGCTTCAAAGACAGCAGGCATCTGCTATAATAGCGGCAAGGTCGCTCATCGTTGAAGGGGCAGTTGGTATGGTCGAAATGGCGCTGAACAAGCTTAGTGACAAGGATATCGTTCATCTTGATGAAGAGCGCAAGGCTGCGATGGTCAGCAATCTGCTAGTCGTACTTTGCAGTGAAAGAAGCATCCAGCCAATAGTAAACAGTGGATCTATTTACTAGGATGACTGTGTTATGAGATCCCTATATTGGCTTAATGAGAAAGGAGGGATGGAGATTGATTGAGAACAAAGAAAAAGATAAGAAGCAGCTTTTGTTACGCCTATCGCCATCCCTGTGGAAGGAGCTGGCTGCCTGGTCTGAGGATGATTTTCGTTCAATCAACGGACAGATCGAGTATTTGTTATCTGAATGTGTGAAACAGCGAAAAAAAGGAGCTTCTTATCATAGGTCCTTGAAGTGAAACTGTTTTAAGCCTTTCGCATAGTCATCTACGACCTGGCCGTCGCCATAAAGCTGATACTTATAGGTGACAAGACCTTCTAATCCCACGGGACCTCTGGCATGCAGTTTGCCTGTGCTGATGCCAACCTCTGCACCAAATCCATAGCGAAAACCATCCGCGAAGCGTGTAGAGCAATTGTGATAAACCCCTGCAGAATCGACAAGAAGCATGAAAAGCTCAACTGCACGGGAATCGCTGCTGATGATGCTGTCCGTGTGGTGAGACCCATGGGTGTTGATATGTGTAATGGCTTCGTCTAAGCCGTCTACAATCTTTATAGACAAAATATAATCCAGATACTCTGTATCAAAATCTTCATCAGAGGCAGCCTCGCAATCAATAAAATCCAGGGTTCTCGAGCATCCTTTTATGCGCACCTGAGCTGTGTCAAGCCCTGCTTTAAGAACGGGAAGAAGCCGGATTGCCAAGTCCTGATGTACCAGTAGGGTCTCAAGCGTATTGCAGGCGGCCACGTACTGAACCTTAGAGTCGATAATAATTTTAACTGCCATATCAAGGTCCGCAGATTGATCAACATAAACATGGCAGATGCCGTCGGCGTGACCCATGACTGGAATTCTTGAGTTTTCCATAATGTATTGCACAAAAGCATTTGAACCTCTTGGAATCAAAAGATCAATGCTCTTGTCACATTTGAGCAGCTCGCTGATACCAGAACGTGTTTCTATAAGAGTCATAAAACCCTGGGGAACGCCGGCATTTAAAGTTGCTTTTGATATGATTTCAAACAGGGCGCGATTGGTATTGACCGCCTCGCTGCCGCCTTTAAGTATGCAGCAATTGCCGCTTTTTAGACATAGGGTGGCAATCTGAACCAATGCATCTGGTCTGGACTCGAAAATAACGCCTATAACGCCTATAGGGCAGGTAACCTTGTTTAGAATCAGACCTGTATCAAGTTGACGTGAGAGCAAATTTCTAAAGAGTGGATCTGGAAGTCCGATCAAGCTATCAATACCGCCAATCACTTCGTAAAGCTTATGGTCATCAAATTTGAGCCTCTTGAGAAGGGGTTCTGCAATGCCATTTCGCTTAGCTTCATCAATGTCCCTGTTATTAGCTGAGAACAACGTATCTTGCCCAGTCTTCAGCGCTGAAGAAATAGCCGCCAATGCTGAATTGCGTGTACCCAGGGCCAATGAGGCCATTTTATAACTATCTTTCTTTACGTCTTCAGTAATTTTCTGTATTTCCATCTGAACACCTCATAAAATTGATGATTGGGGTAGGTCCTTTTAAGACGCTTCTTTTAATATAGAGTATGCCATCTTTACGGCTATGCATATGCCAGTTGATCAAAGTGATTTCGCCTTCTTTAAGTTCAAGACAGGTGATGCCTCGAGGGTGCATACAGCATCCGGTGTTGAAATAGGCCTGGTCGTTAGTGGCGGGAAATTTGGCGCGATGCGTGTGACCACAAATCAGCATGATGCCTTTATGTTGTGCTAGCCATTTGTTGTAGGATTTTTCGATTTTATGACGTATGTGTTGATTTTTAGCTGGGCTGGCCGCATAATTTACGCCAAGAACATGCATGAATCGCCAAAAATATCGGATAATAAAGAAGGATACACGCCACCATTGGTCATTTAGAAAATCTCCCTGATGGCCATGGACTATAAAAATTTCCTGCTCTGTTGAGAGGTGCTTGAGGCGAATAGCCTCATAGACTTTCAAATTTGGAAACAAGGGCTCCATTTTCTCTGTATCATCATTAAAGCTTTCGCTCAGATTTTTTTTTACGAAGCTAGGATCACTAAGCGCCATATTATGATTGCCAAAAAGCATGTACATTCTGTCATTTTTGTGATATCGCTTAAGAATATCAAAAACAGCCGGATGAGCGGTAGTGATATGATTATAGTTGGGATTTTCCCACATTTCGTCCCCGTCGCCGACTTCAAAATAAGAATACCCAGCCTCGTAATAAAAATCCAGTGCATGGAAAAAAATATGTCTGTTTCTTGCGAAATCATCAGAAAGGCTATTATCGCCACGGTGAACATCGCTAAAGAAAACAATTTTTGACCCATCATCGAAAGGCATGACTGAAGCATTTTTATAAACCTCATTTAGCCTTGAATTTGTCTGCATAAAATGCACTTCCTCTTTTTTATAAAATTTATTATCTGGAAATTGAGGCTTCCAAATGCATTATATCAAAAGCCAACTAAAATTTCTCTACAAATTCGCTTTATAAGCTGATTTATTTCGGCATAGTTGATTATATGTCCACTTTTCACAATTAAATAACCATTTTGATAACCTGGATATTTTTCAAATACTTCTTCATCAAAATGAAATAAAGACAAATCTACATAATGAAGAACACCTTCTTTTTGGAGAGGGATGTCGATTTTGATGGACTGGGATTTTAATGAAAGGTTGACTTTATGAGATTCTGAAAAAGACACAAAATCCATTGGAAGCCCAACATGAAAGCCTTTTGCGCTCACCGACTTTGGCCCAAAATGAATCTGACTGATATTTATTTTTTTGTCGAAATCTATGATATTAAAACCATTGTGATACATAGCTTCATGCAAATCAAGATTGATTAGAAGGCCCATTAGCTTTTTTAATTGGAAAAGGTCATCTTTATTATGCAGAAGAATAGCTTCTTTATAGATGGTCTCCCTGGTTGCAAGATAAGCCCGATAATAGTCAACGCATTGCTTGCCGCTGATTTGATCAGCCCTTTCAGAACTGATTCCCATATAATCTTCTACAGTTTTTTGTTTCAGATCCGGCAAAATCCGGGAAAAACTGGATTTACGCAAAATTTTATAAAGATCAAAAGATTTGTAAAGGGGAATCTGAGTTGAAAAACCATTCTTAATCAGGCGTTTATTTAGAAAAGGCAGGTCAAATGCTTCGCCGTTATAGCTGATGATGACATCTGCATTTGTAAGGTGAGGGAGAAGTTTTTCGAGGATCAATGTTTCATCGGCTTTAGTTTCTGAAAAAAACTGAATGGCCTCAGAAGACTTTTCACTAAAGCCAATAAGTCCACCTAAAATGACTTTGTTTTTTTCGGAAACAAGACCGGTTGTTTCAATATCGATTATGACGACTTTGCAGTCCTTGAAGTAGTCTTCCAAAATTTTCATCGCTTCTCCTTTTCCAGCTTATTCTAACACAAACAAAAAACAAAACAAACCGCAGGGGAGCAGTTTGTTTTGTTCAAAAGGGGTATTGGGATTAGAGATTAATGAGGCTATCAGGGGGATAACCACGACTTAATTATAACAAATCAAAACCAAATAGCAAGAACAAAATAACCACATTTTTTACGACGGAATTTTTTAAAACTATGGCGTTCATAGTAAATATAGTATAATATTGTAACATGATGTCAATAAGAAACAATATGAAGTAGGCTAATAGGAAGAGGGCAAATAATGGGCA
>JANYJS010000086.1 GCA_025361765.1 Bacillota bacterium | reverse complement strand
GCCGACCACGGCAATGCCGAGAAAATGCTGGATGAGCATTGCGAACCTTTTACCGCCCACACCCTTTCACCTGTGCCGTTTATGATTATAGGTGGTCCACCTCTGACTTTAAGAACCCATGGTATCTTAGCCGACGTTGCGCCAACTTTACTCGCCTTGATGAATCTTGATGCTCCCAAGGAAATGACCGGCAAATGCCTAATTGAATAGAGATCTCCCCTATCAAGGAGATCTCCTGTAAAATGTCTTTTCAATCCTAAAGAGGTCTATCTTCAGATGCCTTTTTGTTATCAGAAGGCTAATTTTCAATGCCTTTTCTTGCTTGAACGCCCTGGTTAAAATAGTGTTTGATTTCTCGCATTTCAGTTACTAAGTCAGCGCGGGAAATGATTTCCTCCGGAGCATATCTTCCCGTGATAATGACTTCTGTGTCGTCAGGTTTTAAATCCAAAACTGCTATCACTTCCGCAACGGAAACCAGCTTAAAGAACATCGACGTGTTCAGTTCATCGAAAACCACCACGTCATAGGCGCCAGATACTAAAATATCCTTCATTTTAGAAAGACCCATATGCGCATCAAGAATATCCTGTTCGGTAGGCTCGCCATCAACAAAACATGGGCCGCCGAACTGTTCCATATCAAGGCCTTCTAAGAGTTCAGCCGCTTTAAGCTCACTGTACGGCTGTCCCTTCATGAACTGTCCAAAGAAAACCTTTTTGCCGGAGCAAACCGCTCTAAGGCTTAGGCCAAGGGCTGAAGTTGTTTTGCCCTTGCCGTTTCCCGTATAAACCTGAATATAGCCTTTTTTCATTCTAATTCCTCCTTATTCCTGTTTTAGTATTCTATGTTCACCTGCAGTCATATATTTTAAGTTATAGTCCTTATTTCAACATTCATTCATAAATATATTTCAACTTACAGTCATTATTTCGGCTTCAATATGTTTTCAGGCTTAGGCTCCTCTGGAGCCGTCAGTTCTATCAAAACGCCATAGTCATCCCGATATTCGATTTCAAGAATGGTGGCTGGGATTGTGCTGAAATGCCATACTGTATCTGCGGAAAGACCAAGCAGAATAGCAATTGCAGCTTTCATGACCATGCCATGGGTGACTAACGCTATCATGCCCTCTTCTAGTAATAGCGGCTTTAAGAAAGCCGAAAGCCTGGCATAAACATCCTGAAAGCTTTCTCCCTCTGGAATTCTATAACTGGTATAATTCGCCATATAATCCTCATAATGTTCCCGATGTTTTCCCTCAACTTCGCTACGCGTCATATTTTCAAACACCCCAAAGTCCATCTCACGAAGGGCCTCGCTTACTGATATGGGGCAGCCTTGCTGCCCGGAAATCGCCGAAGCTAGTTTCACGGTTCTTTGCATAGGACTGGTATAAACAGCAGAAAGCTTCGTGTCTTTGAGCTTATTAAGTACCCACTTAATGCTATCAATTCCCCTCTGTGTATACGGGGATTCTGTCCTGCCGTAAATCAGCTTGCTGACATTTGCTTCAGTTTCTGGATGTCTGATCACAAAGATGCGCATGAGTCTTGACCTTTCCTGTAAATTCTAAGCTATATCATATTATAATGATATTAATAATGATATTAGTAATGATATTAATCATATAAACTGCGAAAATAAATACCATCTGCGATAGCTCACAGACAAAACCCATGGTATCACCGGTAATGCCCCCGATAGTCCTTTCAAACTGCTTTGTAGCAACAAGCACCGCCAAAAACGCAAGTCCAACCGCGCCTATAAAATAGAGGTTGAGGAGAAGGCTGATCAGTAGGGGAAGAAGGATGGCCACGACCAGCGCTGGCCCTTTGGCGTGCTCCGCAAAAACCTTGCCTAAGCCCTCCTGCCTGATATAGTGGCCGACACTAGCCGAGATGATTGGGGCACTTTTCCCAACCACGGGCAATATAATCAGGGCTTGATAAGGCACATAGTTTAACAGCACCACGTAGAAAACAAACCAAAGCCCTATGCTAATGACGCCATATGCACCAGTCTGACTATCTCTCATGATTTCCAGAATGCGCTCCCTGCTTCTTCCACTGAAAACACCGTCGCAGGTATCTGCAAGCCCATCCAGATGAAGAGCTCCAGTCAGAATGATATAGGAGAAAATCAGGATGATCGTGACCACTGGTCTATCCAGAATTAGGCTCAGAAACGAGAGGCCATATAGGATTAGCCCCATAAGCAGGCCAATGACGGGAGCATATTTAATGCCTCTAATATAAGTTTTTTCTTCGTAGGCTATATGCTTAACCGGCAGCCTAGTGAAGAATGAAAGCATGAGTAAAAAACTGCGCATAAAGCCTCCTGCTTATTTTATTTTAACCGGGATGCCCGAAATGAGCAAGTATACCTCGTCCGACAAGGTTGCCGCCAGTCTGTTGCTTCTGCCCAAAATATCCCTGTAAATCCTCGACAGTGCATCAGCAGGCACAAGGCCCATGCCTATTTCGTTGGTCACCAGAATCAGTTTTAGCTGCTTTTCCCTACAAATTCTTATGAGCGTCTCAATTTCCGCTAAGAAACTTTTTTCAAAATCATCAAATACATTAAAGTCTGCCTTATCAAAATTAATATTGGCATAATACATCCAGTTATTCAGCATGAGGCTGAGACAATCAAGCAAAATGACCTCAGCGTTCAAAAAGTCTCGATTGTCTTCAAGGCGCTTAAAATCCTTATAACACTCTATCGTAATCCACTTTTTGGGTCTGGATTCTCTGTGTTTTTTAATACGATCAGCCATCTCATCATCCGAAGACTCTGCCGTGGCAATATAAAGCACTTTATCTGACAAAGCGGCAGCCTTCGCCTCGGCAAAACTGCTCTTTCCACTGCGTGCTCCCCCTGTTACAAGAATGATATCCGTCATTTGAGACCCTCCTATATCGCTGGAAAGTAGTAAATATTTTCTTCCGCGTCGACAACCTGTTTTACCTTGATATCATATAAGTTCTCAATATTAGTGTGAGAAATCGTTTCCCGGGTTTCCCCATACTCCACAATTTTTCCTTTGTTCATGATAATTGTCAGATCGCTGAACTGAATAGCCAGATTGATATCATGAATCGGCGCTATGATGGTGATCCCTTTTTCGTTGATCAATTTTTTGCACAGCCTAAGAATTTCGATCTGATACTTGAGATCAAGGCTCGCAACGGGCTCATCCATAAGAACGATCTCCGTCTGCTGAGCCAAAGCTTTGGCAATCATAAGACGTTGAAATTCTCCTCCGCTGAGTTCTGACATGCTGCGCCTGCGAAATTCCCAGACGCCACAGTAAATCATACATTCCTTCGCAATTTTGCTATCCTCTTTATTTTCCCATTTCCATGTGGTCTGATAGGGATATCTGCCCATCATCACCATTTCTTCACAGGTGAGACCAAAATTCGCATTAGCGTGCTGATGCACAATCGCCACCTCTCTGGCAAGTTCCCGATGGCCATATTGATTTATATCTTTACCTTTAATCTGAATAGAGCCCTTCTGCGGCAGCAGCATTCTACAAATCGTCTTAAGTAGGGTTGATTTCCCGCAACCGTTTGGCCCGATGACAGCAACAAAAGCACCTTTTGGCACGCTTAAGTTGATATCGTCCAGAATCCAATCCTTCTCATAACTAAAACTCAAATCTTTAAGTGTTATAATTGGGTTCATTTTGATGCTCCTATAACATATTCTCAGGTTTTGTCCTGCGTAAAATCAACAAGAAAAAGGGTGCTCCGAATAAGGAAGTCACAATCCCAACAGGAATCTCACCACTTTGCAGAATTACCCGTGAAAGCGTGTCGCAAACCAGTAGAAAAATTCCGCCGCCCATGGCAGATAATAAGATCATCCGCTTGTGATCTACCCCAAATATCATCCGCATCAGATGAGGCACAATAATCCCCACAAAACCTATGATCCCACTGACAAAGACCGAAAAAGCAACCAACATAGCCGTTACAATCATGGTTGTTTTTTTAAATCCCTCAACATTCATGCCGATTCCAGCCGCATAGTCCTCTCCAAGGGTTATAGCGTTGAATTCTCTTGCTTTCAGGCTTAAAAATATGACTCCAATTATGATCGGCAATGTGATCAATTGAATTTTATCCCAGCTGACACCATTGAAGCCCCCCATAGTCCATAAGTAAATGCTTGCAATCTTATCATGATTAAACACATAGAGCAATGAAATGATAGACAACAGGAAAGAACTGACCACAATGCCTGAAAGCAGGATGCCCGTATTAGACATTCTGCCTGAAATTCTGCCAAGGGACATAACCAGCATGGTGGCAGCAATGGCAAATATAAAGCCCATGATGGAGATGAGGCCGAAGCCGAGCATGCCGGAATAAATGCCAAGAACCATGCCAACAGCGATTCCTAGGGCTGCACCAGATGACGTTCCCAGAATAAACGGATCCGCCATAGGGTTTCGAAACAGGGCCTGCATGGAGGTACCCGAAGTCGCTAAAGCCATGCCCACCACCGTCGCACCGACAATCCTCGGCAGACGTACATCCATAATAATGGTGCTTAATGAGGAATCCGAAGATTGGCCCATCAATGCCGAAACGACCTCTTTGACAGTAACCTGGGCTGCTCCCATAGTCAAAGAGACCATGGCGCAGAGCAGCCAAAGAACAAAGAGTGCTAGCATGATGTATCCGGTTTTTCCCGTAATTTTTTTCATTTCAGAATATCCTTCAAAATACCGATACCCTCCTCGATCGCTCTTGGTGTCGGTCTGCTGAATATATTTTCATCCACCACAACTAGGTGATTGTCCTTCACGGCTCTTAAAGAGGCATAGGCAGAATTGGCCTTGATCTTTGAGATATTGAGTTCAGAGCCAATGATAAACTCTGGATTCGCTGCGATTAGAAGCTCAGGTGAGAACATCCAGCCCGTAGCATCCTTAGCGATATTATCCGCCCCCGCCGCTTCGATGATGCCATTGATGAAGGTATCTCCAGTAACGGCGAACTCCCCATATTCTCCTGTATCTATAACATAGTAAATGGATTTTCGGGTTTTTCCCTGATTGGTTTTTTCGTGTTCAAGTATGAGGTTTTTAAGCTCTCCAATGAGTTTTTTAGCCTCAGTATTCTTTCCGGTCACTTCCCCCAATGCAGTAATTTTGTCATAAATGCCTTCGATGCTTTGCGGCGGCGTTGGTGACAACACCTTGATACCTAAGTTCGCAATACCATCAAGGGTATCCTGATCCGTAAGTCCTTGCTCTGCAATAACAAGGTCAGGCTTTAGGGCGACAATTTTTTCAGTGCTGGGGAGCAGGCATTCTCCTACAGATTCAACTTTAGCTGATTCGGATGGGTATTCGCAATAGTCGCTTTTACCAACGACGCTGTTTCCTGCCCCAATAGCATAGAGAATTTCCATGTCTGCCGGAGACAGGGAAATGATTCTTTTTGCGACAGTTGTTTCAGAGCTTTCAGCCGGCTTGTCAGCCGCACAACCAGAAAATAGGCCTACAACCATTATCAGTGCAAGTATAATACCTTTATAATTTTTCATCTTCATCTCATTTCTCCATTTATTTCAAATTCGTTTTTACAATATTTTTCACTTCATATCACAGTCTACGTCCAGCTGCTAATCCTATTCTCTATTATCAACCCTATAATCCTTTTCAATGCTCACCTCTTCAAAGGTAGCCATTTTGTTCATGATACAGCAGGCCGCATCGATCATCTGGAATGCAAGAGGGCAGCCCGTCCCTTCACCAAGTCTCATATCCATGGCCAGCATGGGTTTAAGCTGTAGTTCAGCTTCCGCGGCTATATAGGCGGGCTCCTTCGAAATATGGGACGCAATCATAAACGCCTTAATGCCAGGTCTTAATCTCTCAGCCGCCAAAGCCGCTGCAATTGAGATTACACCATCCACAACAATAGGGATCCTATAATAAGCTGCACCAATGAAGCAGCCAACCAGTCCAGCTATATCAAGCCCTCCGACCTTTGCCAGCACGTCAATCGGATCTTTGGGATTTGGATTATGAAGTTTAATAGCCTCCTCCAAAACCCGCTTCTTTTTTTCATAAGCTTCGGCAGTCAACCCGCCGCCTTTTCCTACTGCATCGCTAGCTGGAGTTCCTGTCAAGGCCATAATCACTGCGCTGCTGGTGCTGGTGTTTCCGATACCCATTTCACCTGTTCCAATAAGCTTATAACCTTCCGTTGCCAAATCAGCTACGATTTGAATGCCGATTTCTATGGCCTGTTCTACCTGGATCCTAGTCATTGCAGGCATTTTAGCAAAATTTTCCGTCCCTCGCCGGACTTTGGCGTTGATTATTTTCGCATTGTCATAGTCCCCATCAATACCGATATCCACAACCCGAAGATCTGCTGAAGACCATTTTGACAGGACTCCGATGCCGCAAATGCCCCTGGTCATGTTAATTGCCTGAAGAAGTGTAATTTCCTTTGGAGATGAACTGACGCCTTCTTCACAGATTCCATTGTCGGCTGCCATAATAACGATGCCTCTTTTAGCTAAGTCATTATGCACTTTTCCAGTAATCCCAGCAATTTTAACGCTTATGTCTTCTAATTTCCCAAGACTGCCAAGGGGTTTAACCAGACAGTCCATATGATTTTGGGCTTCAGTAAGTGCATCCACATCCAGGGGCAAAATGGCATCTAGCATGCTTTGATAATTGGGTCTTTTTAAGTTTTCTGTCATGGGGCTCTCCTTTTCAGGCTCAATTGCACTAAAAAAATTCTTCCTTACGCAGGAAGAATCCATACAAAAAAAGACACCAAGCCCTTTTTCATATTTCTTCAATCCCTCTTGGCCGGAGTTGTTTTGAAGATAATTCGCTCAGGTCTTCTGGCTCTGCATTCATCCTAAGATCACCTTCCCGCCTAGGCAGTGGTTATTGATCATCGTCCTGCATTACAGCTGCGACAACAGCAAAGGTTTTTAACCTTTTTCCCTTGTTCGAATTATTTTTCTATATTGATTATACACCGTCAGATTATAATGTAAAGCATCTTATCATCGGTTTTGAAGACTGGCATGAACTGCCTCAGCTACTTTGAGGCCATCAACGGCAGCGGATATGATTCCGCCAGCGTAGCCTGCGCCCTCACCTGCAGGATAAATTCCCAAAATGCTTCCACAAAAATCGTCATCTCGGAGGATTCTTACGGGAGAGGAGCTTCTCGTCTCGATAGCTGTTAAAACAGCTTCTGCATTATCGAATCCGGTAAGTTTTTGTCCAAGTATAGGAATAGCCTCCTTCAAAGCAAAAACAGCAAAATCAGGTAAGCAAGTGCTGATATCTGTAAATCTCACGCCCGGCTTAAAGGAGGCTTTGACAGATCCTTGTTTGCCTTCAGAGTTTCCGGCGAGAAAATCTCCCATCTTTTGAGCGGGCGCCATATAGTTGCTACCGCCGAGTATGAAAGCTTCCTTTTCCCACCGTCTTTGGAAAGCAATGCCTGCCAAAGGATGACTTGATGGAAAGTCCTCGGTCCGTACATCTACGAGAAGGGCGCTATTAGCATTGTCAGCGGCTCTGCTGTGATAACTCATCCCATTGGTCACCAGACAGCCCGCTTCTGAAGCCGCCCCAATTACAAGGCCTCCCGGGCACATGCAGAACGTATAAACCCCGCGTCCATCCTGGCAGTGGTGTGATAATTTATAATCAGCCGCTCCGAGGCGGGGATGTGCAAAATGGCTGCCATATTGGGCTTCATCGATGACCTTTTGTGGATGCTCCACTCTAACGCCTATTGAAAATGGTTTTTGTGCCATCGCAAGCCCAACTTCATGTAGCATATGAAAGGTATCCCTTGCGCTATGGCCAATGGCTAAAATCAAAGATTGAGTCACTAATTCTTCTTGATTGTTGATTTTTAGTTTTAATGTCCTCTGCTCATTTTTTTCGCTGGCTTCGTTCATAGAAATACCGCTTTGTTCGCTGGCTTCGTTCATAGAAATACCGCTCAATTTGCTCTGAAAACGCACCTCGCCACCGCAGACAATTATGCGCTTCCTGATTTCGACCACGACATTACGCAAAATATCCGTTCCAATATGTGGCTTTTGTTTGTAAAGAATATCAGCCGGTCCTCCAGCATTAACCAATTCCTCCAGAACTTTTCGTACCCGCAAATCTTTAATCTGAGTGGTGAGTTTCCCATCGGAAAAGGCCCCCGCTCCTCCCTCTCCAAAGGCGACATTAGATTCCGGATTTAATTTACCCTCAGTCCAAAACGCTTGGACATCTTTAACTCTATCGTCAAGGGATTTTCCTCTTTCTAATACAATTGGCTTATAACCCAGTTCTGCCAGTCTTAAAGCGGAAAACATACCGCAAGGTCCAAATCCAACAATTACGGGCCTGTATGGTAAATTTTCGGGAGATTGGGCTTTGTTATTTAAATGAGACTTTGTATCCGCGTTAACTTTAACCTTCTCAATTCTGAGTTTAGTCGCGTTCTTTAGGAGTGCTGCCTCATCCTTCACTTGAAAATCAAGGCTATAGACAAATTTTATATCCTCTTTATTTCTGGCATCAATAGATTCTTTAAAAATGCTGAAGGACTGAATTTTGAGCTGCGGCTGATTCAATTTTTTTTTGATTTTATCTGGTAACTCGTCAAGACTTTCAACAAGGCCCAGTTTGATTTCATGAATCCTCAGCATACAAAGGCCTCGCCATTCTGCCCTGCGGCTCTTCCGGCTAAAAACCCGGATGTCCATGCCCACTGAAGGTTGTAACCCCCGCATCTGCCATCCACGTCAAGGACTTCACCCGTAAAATATAGACCTGGGATCACCTTTGATTCAAGGGTGGCATCATCAATCTGCTTCGCATCAATTCCGCCCGTTGTCGTCTGGGCATCCTGAAAGTCTTTTGTTCCAATAATTTTTATTGGCCACTCTTTTAGAATGGACACCATTTTATCAATATCCGCCATGTTCAGGGTTTCGCAACTCTTATGAACTCCAGACAACTTGCACTCTTTGAGTAGAATAGGAATTAGTTTTTTATTGATAATCCCATTTAAAAAGTCCTCCAAGGCTTTGTGACGACAATGGTTCAGGCGTAAGACCAGTTTTTCGCTAAGTTCGGAAAGTGATAATTCGGGAATCAAATCAACCACTACAGTATTGTCACCTGCATTCGCCATTTTTTTGGTCTTTTGTAGATTTTCCCCTCGATCAGGTGCTGCCAGGTTTTTGATATAACGGCTCAGGTTAAAGATGCAGATGCCGGACAATCCTGTCTCTGTGAACTGTATTTCTCCAGTTTCCTGAGCTATAAAATGATGCCCATGTTTTGCTGAATCGCCAGAGAACTCCTTGACAGAGTACTCCTTATATAAAGTAACCTTGCCTTTTGCGCGTATACCCTTTAGTTGTCTAAAGAATGGTGCGTCTGAAACCAATTGAACAAGAGCTGGACGAGGCTCAATTAAATCGTGGCCGAGGGCTTTTGCCAAAGCATAGCCATCACCTATGCAGCCATATTGGACGCCGGCTTTACCGCCGGTAGCGATGATCACTCTATCCGCTCTATACTGTCTCCCGCCGAAAACCAAAACGACAAACCCATCAGCATTTTTTTTGATCGCACTTACAGTGCTGGAAGTTAGAACTTCCACTTTCAATCGGTTCAATTCAGAGTCAAGTGCATCCAAAACCGAAACGGCTTGTTCAGAATAAGGATAAATCCTTCCCTCCGATTCTTCTCTATGAAACAGGCCAAGCTCTTCAAAAAAGTTCAACGTATCCCGAACGCCAAAAAGCGTTAGGGCTTTACTTGCAAAATCAGGTTCACTTCCCATGAAGTCAGTGCCCATACAATTTAAATTGGTAAAATTGCATCTTCCATTTCCGGTGGCCAGAATTTTACGCCCAATCCGATCGTTTTTTTCCAAAATTCGGACCGACGCACCACTTCTTGCCGAAGAAATGGCCGCCATCAACCCAGAGGCTCCCCCACCTATTATAATTACTTCTATGTTTTCCATACCGCGTTTCCTCATTCTTTAATTAGATACAGTTTAACATAAATACCAAAATCCAGGTAGCCTCACAAACTGTCAAAGCAACCAAAATTTAAGATTAAACGATTAAAATTCCCCGTATCGGATAATTTGGCTTTGCACTCTGATAACCATGTTGTTATAATGAGCAGTACTATTTCATTTGCTTATAATTAGGCACACCTTCGAAAGGACTGGAATTATGAAAAAAATCTTCCGAATACTCAAACTCAGCCTTGGGATTTGCTTGGCTTTACTGCTGGCATCTTCCTTGCTATTAGTTTATGCACGATATATTGCCCCTTACGATTTCGAAGATAAAACTACGGTGATTGAGTCAGCTCACATCAGTGATTCGGCCTCCGGGCTCAAAATAGTTGAATTTGGCGATACCCATCTCGGCCATTATTATACCCTCGCCCAGTTCTCAAAAGTCGTTGATGCCATCAATGCCCAAAAGCCAGATCTGGTTTTTTTCGCTGGAGATTTGGTTGATACCTTTGAAACATACTCCGAGGACACGGCTGAGCTTTCCGCATTACTTGCCAAAATTCAGGCGCCCTCTGGAAAGTACTGCGTTTATGGGAATCACGATTATGGCGGAGGGGCAGAGCGCGAGTATCCGAAAATCATGAAGAACGGCGGTTTTAAGCTGCTGGTCAACGAGAATATCGCCATAGATTCGTTAAAATTAAACATCATCGGTATTGATGACATGCTTATTGGTTATGGCAATGTCACTGCTGCTAAAAAAACTCTCGATTCCTATTATAATATTGTTCTGGCCCATGAGCCGGATATTGCCGATGAGATTGCTACGTATCAAATTGACCTTATGCTGTCTGGCCATACCCACGGACGCCAAGTTAACATTAAAGGTCTTGATAATTATATTCTCCCGCCTTATGGCAAGCATTATGTCGAAGGTTTATATACCTTTGACAGCAGCCCAAGAAAAATGGTGCTTTATGTAACGCCGGGCATTGGAACCACTCAAATTCCTATCCGTTTTAATTCAAGACCTGAGATTTCGGTGTTTCTACTAGCGAAAATTACTCCTGCTGTTTGATTTCGCAAAATTGTGCCAATTCCTTTTCTTCCTGGGCAAGATTCTGTTTTTCTTTTCTAATGATCAAATACCCTATTCCTAGTGTAATCAATGCAAGCACGATCAGTAAAACTGCCGTTGCCGTTATGCTCATGGCAAGGTAGGTTCTAGCTGCCTGCCAGGTTCCTAGAAAACCAAAAAAGATAAACACCGTTGCCGAAAAAAGTTTGATTGTTCGAGCGGGAATATTTTTGCACATCACAACGCCAATGATGATTCCAATGCCGTCTGCAATCAGCATTCCTGTTGTCGTACCCATCAATACCCCGACAGGCTCTGTAGGAAATTTTGCAGCTAGGGCGATGGTCGTTAATTGGGTTTTATCCCCCATCTCTGCCAGAAAAAAAGCAATGGCTACTGTAGCGATTGGCCCATATTTTGATATTTTCTTGTCTTCTCCATCTAGCCGATCTCCGCGTATGGTCCATAGTCCAAAAGCGATGAAAGAAATGGCTGCAATCATCTGAATCCAGACATTAAGCGTTTCGTTGCTGGCCGCAAAGGTTCCCACGGCTACAGCCAGTGCATGATTGATCACTGTAGCTAAGAAAACGCCAACGAGAACTTTCGATGCCTTATATTTTGTGGCAAAAGCCATTGCCAGCAGTTGAGTTTTATCTCCCATTTCCGCCAAAGTCACTGCGCCTACGGATATGGTCAGGGCCAATAAAGTATGCTCCATGGTCTTGTCTCCTTTTATTCTTAATTCTATTATTGATGCCGAAAATAAAAAAGACTTTTAATATAACTCTATAAAGAATTATATTAAAAGTCTCGCTAACCTTTGTCAGGCTGCAAAGCCAGGTGACCGGCACCAGTATGTTGACTTTGCATTGATAACTACTCCCTTTTAACAGGATTTCATTGTACTATTTCCCTGACGCGGTTGTCAACAGTTTTGTCACCTCAAGTCCAAGAGTGCTTTCTTCCATGGCGCCAACATTGATTTTTCTGATAAAACCATCCCCATCAATGAAATACGTTGCTGGTATTGAAGAAATACCATATGCAGAAGCCACTTCTACTTTCTGATCAAACAGGACGTTCATCGTATAGTTATGATCCGAAAGGTACTGAATGGCAATATCCTTCGTTTCCCGATCCCCATCCGTTAAGTTGACCATTAAAAAAACAACGTCTCCCGTTTTTTCATACTGGTTGCTCAACTTCTCAAATCCTGGCATTTCTGATTGACATGGCGGGCACCAGGATGCCCAAAAGTTTAATACAACTGGTATCCCCTTGAAGTCCGAAAGCGACACCTGATCTCCCTCAAGATTCTCAAGCGTAAAATCCTGCGCCTCTTCATAGACTGCGGCTCCATCACTTGATTCGGGCTGATATTTGCTGCCCAGCTGCTGATACAGGAGTCCAATCAGGGCAAACAGCACTATTGCACCCACAAACCAAAGCAGCGTTTTTTTCCTTGTATTCATTGATTATCCCCCTATTATTTTTCGATTTTCCCATTCAAAATAATTCAATATAGTTTAATCTGGTCTAATATCAGTGCGTTTTTACAATTTCTATGTAACCCAAGCTGCAAAAATAGTAAACATGCCCAGTGCAGTTAAAATACCCATCAATACCAAGAGCAAACCTGAAATGATATTTATTGTTTTATATTGCTTTTTGATGAAGTCAAAAGCGTCTTCCAGTTTTTCAATCAAAAGAGCGGATACTAAAAATGGAATGCCTAGACCCGCCGAATACGCCGTTAACATTAGAATGCCTTTGTAGGCTTCACCGGAGGTAGCCGCCAGGGCCAAGGCAGATCCAAGAAACGCGCCCACGCAAGGCGACCAGCTGATCGCAAATATGAAGCCAAACAGTATTGCAGAGAAAAACCCCACCGGAGCCGCCTGATCAGACATCCCTTTGGTTTTGTTCAAAAATCCAATTTTGATAACGCCCATAAAATTAAGACCGAACAAAATCATAACAATACCTGCCAAAATATTGACTAGCATTGTATGTCCACTGATTAGTCTACTGAGGCTTCCTGCCGTTGCGCCAAGCGATATGAACAGAATAGAAAATCCCAGTACAAATCCCGCGGAATTGACCATCAGCTTGCTCTTTTTAGCATCCTGATGATCGGGCCCAATGCTGCCAGCCAAATAGGACAGATAAATCGGGAGCATCGGCAAGATACACGGCGAAACAAACGTGACAATTCCTTCTAAAAATACGATGAAATACTGCATGGATCTCCTCAAGGCTTGAATTCCAAACCACTTTTAACTGATTAAATTCTGTCAAGTTACTGATTAAATTCTGTCAAGCGCCTTTAATATCCCATAAATAATGGCTTGAGGTCTTGGCGGACAGCCTGGAATATAGACATCTACAGGCAAAACACAATCTATGCCATCTCTGGTCGCATAGGAATCTTTAAAAATTCCGCCGCTGCAGGCGCATGCTCCTACGGCAACGACCAATTTGGGATCCGGCGTTGCATTATAAGTTTTCACGAGTGCCAGTTCCATATTGCGCGTAGCTGTCCCGGTAACAAGAAGCATATCCGCGTGCCGGGGAGATGCCACAAAATGAATCCCTAATCTTTCAATATCATTAAAAGGATTATTCAGCGCATTGATTTCATAGTCGCAGCCATTACAGGATCCCGCATCTACTTCCCTGATCGAAAGGCTTCTGCCAAAGACTTTTTGCGCTTTCTCCCGTAAGAGATCACTGATGATTTCGTAAGACTGGTCAGGTACATTTCGATCTTCAATCACTAAAGTGCTGGCTCTCAACCTGGTTCTGTCCTTTTCTGCCAGTTCAAAGGCGTTGCTCATTGTGATTGCGGCATTTGGGCAGACTTCGGCGCACAAAGTGCAGAAAATACAAGTGTCATAGTTGAATCCCACCTTGCCTAATGCTTGATTCATGACAATAGCCGTAGATGGGCATCTCCTCACACATTCGCCGCATAGGATACAAAGGTTCTGATCGATGATTGGCTTTCCAATAAATAGCCTTGCATCCGGCGCCTTTCGCGGATAATCCTGCGTCAGTCGGGGATATTGTAGTATTTTTTTAATCACTTTAAACATCTGATTCCTTCCTTAGAGGTCATTTCCCGCATAGGATAAGTTGAAGCTTTTATTGATCAGGGGGAAATCAGGAACGATATTTCCTGATACGGCATAACACAACGCTGGCCAATTGCAAAAGGATGGGGTTCTTATTTTATAACGAAAAATCGTTTCATTTTCTCCCGTCATAATCCAGTGAATATTTTCGCCTCTAGGTGCTTCCGTCATGCCAAAGGCAACTTGATGCGATAAAAGTTTTGGAAGGCTTTCTTTTATTGGGCCTTTTGGCATTGTTTCAATAACCTGAAGCATGAGACTGATCGAGATGAAACACTCATCCAGTTTGACCCGCATTCTGCTATTGACATCGCCGTCCACATAGTTCGGTGTATCAAAGGTCAATTTGTCATAGGCAGCATACGGGAAATTTTTTCTAACATCATGACTGATCCCTGAAGCCCTACCACCGGGGCCTACAGCATTCAAATCGAAGGCGATAGCACTTTTAAGAATTCCAGTATTTTCAACTCTGTCAATAAACATGGTATTCTGCTTGATGATGACAACCGTATCTTCGAGTTCCTTTTTAATTTTCATGAGCTGATCAATCAAGCTCTTTTCCTTGCTCTCTAAAAACTCCATTCTAAGGCCGCCAGGCTTATTCACGCTGCGTAAAAACCGCATGCCGCAAAGATCGTCGGCGATCAAATAGGTCCATCCGCGCATCATCCTGAACTGAAAAGCCGCAAAGCCATAAGCAACGTCAAGGCATATGCCTGCTAGGTCCCCAAGGTGACTGGTGAGTCTTTCGAGTTCGGCGAAAAGAACCCGCATGTATTCCGCCCGAGGCGGTACCTCTACACCAGCAATCTTTTCAATTGCTTGACAATATGCCAAAGAATTGGTAAAGGTTTCATCCCCGGAAATCCGCTCAGACAAATAAAAGCATTTCTCAATGCTCATGGATTCAGCCATCTTTTCGATACCTTTATGCACATAGTAAAGCTGGGCTTCCAGGTTTAAAATGGGCTCACCCGCCAAGCTGAATCTGAAGTGACCCGGCTCGATAATTCCCGCATGAACTGGACCAACTGGGATCTCGAAAACCCCTTCTCCAGTGATTTTTTTAAACTTGGTTTCTTTTTTTGAAAAATGCGGCTTATGATGCAAATCATAATCTTTGCGTAAGGGATATATACCATTTGGCCAATTGCCATGCAATACGAGCCTCTTGGCATCCGGATGACCTAAGGGAATCAGACCGAATAAATCTTTAATCTCCCTTTCATAGCTTGAGGCAGCATGCACTTTTGCACTGATGGATTGAAAACTCATTGCAGTAGGCGCTATTTCCGTTTTTATGATGATCAGCTGGCTCTTCTTTCTATCCGCAAACCCATAATAAATGGCGTATTTGCCTGTCAAGGTTCTCTCATCATTGGCAAAAATGGTCAGCAAGGCGTATCCCAGCTCCCCGTTCAGATAGGTGCAGATCTTTACAATGCTCCTTGAATCCACCTGTATATAAAATTCATTGTCGTTGATTAAGGTACTTCTATGAATATCGTCCGGAAAAATATCCAGGAGATTTGATTTCAATTTAATTATAGTCATAGCTTCAACTTCCTATTATGATTTTTTGAGCATTGACAATCAAGTCAGAAAGTCCAACTGGCATATATAATCCCATTAAGGTGATTAAAACAAGAAGTAAGATTAACACAACTGCTCCAGATTTATTGGTTTCGCCACGCATCACATCGGTAATCTTCGTTTCCCCACGCATAACCTCTGACATCAATTTTTGCTCATTATGCTCCAATTTAGCTGCAAAATCTTTCTGTGGCAAATCCTTGCTCTGCTGATAAAAAATTTTGAATAACGTTACTGCAATGCCAGCAAAGATCAGGGCGAGCAGGACGATCAGTGCCGCGCCTAACCAAGGGCTTCCGGCTTTGAAGACAGAAGTTAGTACGGAAAGTTCGCTGGCGAAAACGCTAAAAGGCGGAGTACCCGAGATGGCAAAAAGGCCGAGGAGAAAAACCGTTCCCGTAAGCGGCAGTGTAGTGAGAAGACCTTTAATCTTAGAAATTTCTCTCGTGCCATACTTTTGCAGTATGCTACCCGAGGCCATGAAGAGCATGGATTTCGTCATAGAGTGATTAATCATATGAAATAGGCCTGCGAATACTGAAAGCGGCGTGAATAGCCCCATGGCAATGGCAATGATCCCCATATGCTCTATGCTGGAATAGGCCAATAGTCGTTTGTAATCCTTCTGGGTCAATATAAAGATGGCGGCTGTCAGCACTGAAAGAAGTCCAAAACCAACCATAATTCGTCCGGCAAAAGCGTTGTCCATTAGGTTTTTATTGACAATGGACAAGGTGCGCAGGATCGCATACATTGCACTATTCAGTAAAACCCCTGATAACAAGGCACTAATCGGTGATGGTGCCTGGCTATGGGCATCCGGAAGCCATGTGTGCATCGGTGCAAGGCCTGCTTTTGTTCCAAAACCGATGACGATGAAGATGAAAGACAGTCTCAGAATCGGCGTGTCCAAATCTCGGGCATTTTCCAGAAGTGCATGCCAATTTAAAGCGCTTGCTATTTCAATCACATCCACCGAGGACAGGTGCAGGAAAATAATCCCCATGAGCGCAATGGCGATGCCGACAGAGCAAATAATCACATATTTCCAAGCAGCTTCAACGGCGTGTTTATCACCATAAAATCCAACCAGAAATGTAGATGCCAGAGTTGTGGCTTCTATTGCAATCCAAAGAATCCCCATATTGTTGACTGTTAGGGCGAGAATCATGGCAAACATAAAAGAATACATGAAGGTATAGTATAGTTTGATTTTTTTTGGTGTGATCTTGCCTTCTGCCAATTCATGCTCCAGATACCCTATAGAATAGATACTGGCCAACAACCCAATCAATATGACGATATCAAGTACGATCGCACTGACCGAATCCACATAAAACAGACCGCCGAAAACATTATAATTCAGGACCCCATTATTGATAACGGCGTTCGTTATGAAGCCGGCAGCCAACAGCATCAGACCTGAAATGGAAGCGCTGATAAGATGCAGGGTGTTTCTATTGCTGATGACTCTTGATAAGAAAACGAGAGTCAATGGCAAAAACCATATTATAAGTCCCATACTGGTTATCCCCTTAAATTCTTAAGCTGATTGATGTCTATGGTTTCAAACTGATCGTTGATACGGGTGACCATAATGCCCATGATGAGAACAGCTGTAATTAAGTCAATGAATACGCCTACGTCTACGATAAAAGGCATCCCATGGGTTGAAAACATAGCAGTAATAAAGATGCCATTTTCGATGACCAGAAATCCGACAATTTGCCCAATGGCTTTTTTCCTACTAATCATGAAGAAAAAGCCGATGAGCACCAGTGAAAATGAATTGACGACCTGAATATTAACGTTGCCTGCCATAGTCCCACCAATGGTGGGGACGGAAAAATAAGCAAAAAGAACCAGAAAGCAACAAATGAAGATCAATATGGGTATATTCAGGAAAAAATCCTTCTCCACTTTATACTCGACGCCAGCATAAGTTTTACGCAGCAGCCTAGGGATATAGTATACCTTCAAAATGAGGATGATCGCGCAAACCACCAATATATCGATTTTGCCTTCTTTGAGAAAACTGTTCATGCCCATAATCCCTGCCGTCAAAGCAATCAAGCATGCTTGGAGCTGGAAGGTTCTGATATAAGATATGATCCGCTTATTAGCCACTAATACAAAGGACGAAAATAAAATCAGCGCCGATAAAACGTCGAAATAGTTTTCCATTTATTACCTCCCTAGCACAAAATACTGCAAAAATCCCAGAAACGCCAATATGAAGGATAAAGCCGCCAAATTTGGTATGCTGAAAAAGCGGAATTTCACTGTACTAGCCTCAAAGACTGCTATTAGTACTGAGAATCCGATCACTTTAATCAAGTACACCAAAAGGGACAGCATCAATCCGCCGATTCCAGCGTAAGCTATAAACTGGTCATGGGGCAGAAATACATTGATGATCAAGGTTATTAGCACCAATTGTTTTATGGCAGCCCCAAGCTCCATTAGTGCCAATTGTCTTCCTGAATACTCAAGAACCATAGCTTCGTGAACCATTGTCAGTTCCAAATGGGTCGAAGGATCATCCACAGGTATGCGTGAGGTCTCGGCAATGAGGATAATGAATAACGCAAAAAATGTTAGGGTGAATGCAGGCCGAAGCAAGGGCAGACTGACGCTCTGCATGGCCAGCATGATGTCATTAATTGAGGTGGATTGGCTAGCAAGGCCAATCGTAAAAATCGATACCAGTAAAGAAGGCTCTATTAGTGAGGAAATCATTGCCTCTCTGCTGGATCCCATACCGCCGAAAGTGCCTCCTGCATCCAGCGCAGCCAGACCCATGAAAAATCTGCCCAGTGCTAAGACATAGACCAGCATGATGATATCAAAAGGGAAAGCTATTGGCGATGCAAAAGTAGTGACTGGAACAAGCAGTGCTGCAGTCAGGGCCGACGAAACGATAATATAGGGCGTCGCAATAAAAATCCAAGATGTCACCTGCGAAACCACCGAGCTTTTATTCAGAAGCTTATAGAGGTCAAAATACATCTGCAGAACAGGTGCACCCCTTCTCTTTTGCGTCAGCGCTTTAACTTTTTTAATGATGCCATTTACCAGAGGAGCCAGCAAAATCATCACGACAAGTTGTAGTGCAATATAGATCACTATTGCCATAACTGGTTTCTCCTATCCAATAACGCGGTTATAAAACATTAAAATGAGCGTTGTGATGAAAATATACAGCAAATACGTATGGACGCTGCCAGTCTGAATCATAAATTTAGCCTTGCGTGAAAATGCCGTCACCATTCTGGATACAGGATCGTACACGTATTTTTCAAATAAAGATTCTGTCGTAACGCTGTACTCCATAGCATCAGGGTGATAAGTCAACGGACCTTTAATTTTTAAATCTCTAGAAGATCGGAACATCATTTTAAACACCACTCTAATTGGTTTTGAGAAAGCTGCTGCGCTATACTGCATCCTTGGATTCAATGCCTCATAGCCACAATCCCAAGTGCCAAATTCCCTGCGCTTTTCTTTTCCAAAAATGATACGCTCTATAAATAAAGCGCCGGCTGCGATTATCACTAACGTCAAAACGATGATTTGAGGTGAAATCGCATTGCCGTGAATTTCCAATGGAGAGTAGAGGAAGAAGATATTGCCCTGAAGTTGATCCAAGATAGGCCGGTTAGCCAACTGTAATACCACTCTGTTAATTAACCCGAGTGCATACAAGGGAAATATACCAGAAAGCAGGCAGAGAGCTGTCAAAATTCCAGACCCCAGGCTCATGGAAAGCGGGACTTCATTTGCAGAAGCTGCCTGTTCGCTTCGCGCAAGTCCTAAGAAAGATATGCCGAATAGTTTAATAAAGCAGGCCGCAGCCAATGCTCCAGATAAGGCAAGCGCCGCGACGGCAAAAACAAGCAGAATATTTTCAGCAGCCTGGCCTGGAATAATGCCCGCAAATATCGACTGATAGGTGAGCCATTCGCTGATAAATCCATTGAACGGGACCATAGCTGAGACGGATAGCGCACCGCCAAGAAAAAACAAAGCTGTTATGGGCATTCTCTTGATCAGGCCGCCCATGTCTTCCATGTTTTTAGAATGCACCGCATAATGCACAGAACCAGCGCACAAGAAAAGGCTCCCTTTAAAGAGGGTGTGATTGACGGTATGCAAAAGGGCTGCTGTCAAGGCTAGCGCACCTACCAATTCCAACCCTTCTGAAAAGGCCATAAAGCTGACGCCAATACCGATAAAAATGATTCCCATGTTTTCTATACTGCTATAAGCAAGCATTCTTTTGATGTTTTGCTCAATATAGGCATAAGCAACGCCCAGTACTGCTGATACCATGCCAATGACAAGAATCGCAATGCCCCACCAGGTTGTCTCGACACCCAGATAAATGAACACGAACCTGAGAAGGCCGTAGATGGCTGTTTTAATCATGATTCCCGACATTAAGGCGGAAATATTGCTGGGCGCAGCTGGGTGGGCGTAAGGTAGCCATATGTGAAATGGGATGATCCCTGCTTTAGTGCCAAAACCAACTAGAAATAGCACAAACATAATATCCCTGATATTTTCCGGTAAGGCTGAGCTTGAAATTGAAAAGTCAAAGCTTCCAGTATACCTAAACATCAACATAAAGGCAATCAGAAGGAAAGCGGTGCCGATGTGGGTCATGACAATGTAAAGAATCCCTGCGCGCTGAGTCTCTGGCTCATCAGATTCAAAGCTCACCAGAAAATAAGATACGACCGCCATGATTTCCCAAACAACGAAAAAAATCACCGCATTTCCGGCGGTAAATACCAGGAACATGGACACAATAAAACCGGCATATAAAAAGTAAAATAGCCCTACATTTCTGATCCCATAATAGTGCTTCATATAGCCGATAGAATAAATGGAAACGCAAAGTGTCAAAATAGACAGGCACAGCACAAAAAATGCCGAAAGAGCATCCATTGAAAGAATCACGTCTAAGAATGGAATATTGGACTGCCATAGCCTCAGGGCCATAGTCGTATTTTCAAAAAGAAGCTGTTTAAAAGCGGCAGCCAAACCGAATAAGGATGCGACAATGCATATTAAACTTGAAAGTAGCGCGCAAAGTTTTTGATTCTTTAAAAGAACAAGAGCTGCCAAGGCAGCAATCATATAAAGAATAATCGATGTGGATAATAAAAACTCCGCCGTCAAAAATGTCATGTCAGTCTTAACCTCCCGGTTTATTTCATGAGATTAGCCTTAACGTCATACCGGACTTCCATAATATCCATGAGGAAAATGAAAATCGGCACACCAATCAGAAGGCCCCAGGTTCCAAGGTAATGCTCACCGAGTATGAGTACGATAAAAACAAAGCAAACTGGCAACTTTGTTTTTTGAGACATCAATTTTGGGTTAAGAATATAGGCTTCCACAGTATGAATACCAATAATCATAATGATCACTGCAACGACTTTCCATAGTCCCCCAATGTTGAAGGCAATGATGGATAGTGGCAAAAAAGATATAATGACGCCGGCAACGGGAATCAGACCCAGGGCGAAAATCATGACAGCAAGACCTATAATTTGTGGGAATCCCAAAATTGTCAGAATGATGCTTGATAAAATCATATTGATAAAAGCAATTGTAACCTGTACCTGCATGACTTTGCCAAATGAATTGGCGAAACTGCCGCCGAAGTATATAAAATACTCATAGATTGTGCTGAGCTTGCTTTCGGAAAGGTGTTTTCCGAATTTTTTTATGGTCTTTTTTTCTAATAGCAAGAGAATACTTAATACTATGGAAATAAACAAAGTAAGGCCAAAACCGCCGATTTTTGTTGCCTGCGAAGCAACGAGAACCCCCGCTTCTGCAAAATATTTGTTAAAGTCAATCTGGGTCAAAATTTCAAAGGCCCTTGGGTCCAAACTATTTTTTAAAGCGTTGACGTCAAAAGTAGCTAAAATTTTCCATACCTCTGATATTTGAGTAATAACAACCGGTGTGAGTTTAAAACTCAATAGAACCAGAACTGTTAGGAATAAGATGTAAAGAATCACAATAACCACTGGATCCGGGATGGTAAATGGGATTACTTTTTTGCCACTCTTTTGAATAAGCCCCGACAACTGGTAAAAAATAAATGTGAATACAAAAGTCAGCAGAACCAAATCCAGCATGGACATAAAGGTGACGAAAATTATGGTGAGAACCACCAAGGCTATTAATTTGGTTTTCATTGTCGCTTCACTCGAAATCTCTTTGATATCTCTCAAACTTGATGCCCTCCCATTCAAACTCATTATTTTCGTCAGATTAATCTTCCTTTTTGTTAAGTATTATAGCACCGACAGTGACTGCACCTATGGTAGCCATCTTGGCCAAGGTCTTGATAGCAGCAACAGTCCTTGTTTTATCCTTATGCTTTATGCCTTTTATGACTTCTCCGCTATTTTCAGCCATCAATTTGATATTGGTCACTGCGTTTCTAACGACCTGCTTTCCAGCTTCACTAAGCTCTTTAGTGCCTTCGGACAATTTCCCTTGATCTTTTGCTATCCCTCCGCTAATCATATCCGCTGTTCCGCTGATCGCGCCGCCGACAATTTCGGAAGTGAGCAATGCTGAATCAACAATTCCCTCACCGAGTTCATTTAAAAACTCTACTTTTGTCATTTTTCCAACAAGCTCAATTGATCCACCTAGGACGCCGCCAGTAATCGCTCCAATGATAATTGTGGCTTTTTTAAGATTTTCCATCCCTCAAATCCTCCTTCATGCCGTGGAGACCTGTTGTAATAGTATTAAGCCCTTGAATCAGAAAAAACAATCCAATCAACACCGGCATCTGCATATTGATTAAAATTGGATTTAAAAAGGCGTATACGCCGCCAATAATTGAGATTATGCCAAACATAAGAGAAAAGCTCCATACTTTCGCTCTTTTTTTTCTCAGCTCAAAAGCCGCCACCACGCGCATCACTCCCGTAAACATAATCCACATACCGAAGAAAACCGGAATAGTGGCATCCGTCACCAATTGATTGGACAGCACGAGGATGGCAAGGATTATTGTTATTAAAGTTTCTTCCAATATCCAGCCAGAAACTTCATGGGCTTTGCGATTGTAAATATATGTCAAAGCGCCACTCAAACCGAAGAAAATCATGGCACAGCCCAGCACAAAAGCAAGGGATAGAATGTTCGCCCCCGGATTTGCAAAACACCATACGCCAGTTCCAATTAATAACACCCCTGAAATGATTGTTAGTAGTCTCACTGCCTATACCTCTTTCTGATTAATTCATTTGACCTTTGTATACTATTCATATTTTAGGCCAAGGAAAGCACTTAGTCAACCGATAGAAGCCACTTGCTTTAATGGGCGGCCAGAAAGCTCATAGATCGAATCAGACAATTTACGCGCATCCGATAGATCATGGGTGACTAGTATAACGGTTTTTCTGGCTTTAGTCCAAGCTGATTCCAATTTCTCAAAAATCTCACCCTTAAGTTTGTCGTCCATTCCTTTAAAGGGCTCGTCCAGAAGCATGACATCGCCATCATAAGCAAGGGCACGGCCAATTGCCACCCTTCTTTGCATTCCGCCGCTGAGCTCCTCCGGCATCATTTCCGCTGTCTCGGTCAAGTCGAGTAGCGCCAAAACCTCCCTAATCCTTTGATTTGCTTCTTTTGAAGTCTGCTTTGACTTTAATACAAGCTCAATATTTTTATAAACGTTCAGCCAAGGAAGCAGCCTGTCCTCTTGAAACACAAAAGAAATGCTGTTTTGATCAACGCCTGAAACCTGGCCCCTTTCATAATCTTCAAGACCCGCGATCATCCTCAGTAAAGTAGTTTTCCCGCAGCCCGAAGGGCCAATTATGCTGGTGATTTGTTTATCTTTAAATGAGAGACTGAAATCTTCAAATATATAGTCTTTCTTAAATTTTTTATAGACATTCTGAACTTCGATCATAGTCCAGTCCCCCTCAAATAAAAATTCCGAACTTTGATCATAATCCAGTCCCCCTCATTCTGCTATTAAGAAGCAAATTGACAATTTTCTCAAAGGCCATACTAAAGGCCACAATCGCTATAATCCAAGCGAATAGGGATTCCGTATCCAAATAAATTTTGGCGTTCAGCAGGTTGTATCCCATTGAAAAGCTGGGGCTTGATAACACTTCGGCTGCTACCACGGTTTTCCATGCAAGTCCAGTTGTAAGGCTTAGAGCGGACTTTATATGCGGTGCCACGAAAGGTATATAAATCGACTTGACCAAGTCTCTTTTTCTAATGCGATAAATTCGGCTCATTTCGATATAGTCTTTGCTGAGACTGTCAAGACCAGCGAGCACATTTGTGTAGACAATCGGATAGCACATCAAGAAGCAGACAAAAATAGGCACATTCCCTGAAGGCAACCAAAGCAGCGCGAAAATGATCACCGCCATGACCGGCGTAGATTTAAGAATATTAATGGCAAAGCCCATCATGTCACGAACAATGAAAATCAAATAGGCGCCTATTGCCGTAGCAAGACCTGCCCCAAAAGAAATGATTATGCCTGTTAAGACACGGGACATCGTCGCTGATGCATCCTGATAGAAAGTCTGGGTGATCAGAAGCTGACCTAGGGCCTTGAATGTACTAACCGGAGAAGGAATAATAATATCCTTGCCGATAACGGCGTAAGCAAGCTGCCAGACCAATAGCCAAAACATCAGAATGAAAACGCTTTTGATTTTACTTGGTTCCGCTGTAATAAAACGCCTCATCCGGTATCTTCCCTCCGATTGATTTCACATCCAAAGTGCCAATTATACCATAAAAATTCGTCAAATCTGTTTTTGCCTCCTGTGCAGGTATGAAAACGATATTGCACTTTGGAATAGCCTTTTCTGCAATTAGGGCATCAGCAATTATACCGTATTTAGAGACCAGTTTTGCTGCAGCAGCGGGATCAGAATTGACAAAATTGACCGACTCGGCATAATCCTTTAAAAAGATTTCCAAATCATCTCCCCGCACATCTATAAAGGATTTTTGTGCAATCAATACGCCCATAGGCAGGGTCATTCCCATAGCATTTTGCCATTCTGCGTTTAAGTCTAAAGCAACCTTTACCTTTGGATTTTTTTCGGTAACTATCGTGACAAAAGGCTGAGGCAGCATAGCGATCGTGCCCTCTTTCGCCATCAGCGTCGTGGCCACATCCGTATGGTTCATCAGCCAGTTTATCTTGATGTCTTTTTTAGGGTCCATGCCAGACACCGAAAGCAATTGGTTGAGTATGAATTCAGGACTCGCGCCTTTGCCGCTGGCCACAATGGTTTTTCCTTTTAAGTCTTTGATGCTTTTTACGCTGTTTCCATTTTCAACAAGGTAGAGAGTCCCTAATGTATTGACACCAAGCAACACAACACCGCCATCCAGCTTATTATAAAGTACTGCCGCTAAATTAGACGGAACCGCCGCCACTTCCAGTTCGCCGGAAACAATTTTGCCTAGTACCTCATCGGGACTCTGATAGGTGCTTACCAGATATTTATCCGGGGCTTCCATAAGCTTAACCATGCCTATTCCCGTTGGCCCATTGAGGCTACCTATTTTAATCGGTTCAGTCAGCTTCGGCTCCTGATCAGATGTGCAGCCAGTCAAAAGACTTGACGTTAAAAAAATCAGGACAAATACACCAGCCCAAATATTCTTCTTCATTTTTGCTATCGCAAGATACTTGATCTACTAAAAATCAGCATCCAACTCTCCTATTCTTTAAAATTTCACTGCTACTCTATGAACTATTATAATCTCCTAGCTCATGAGTTTCAATATAAACTGGAAGGGCATATAAACTGGAAGGGCATATAAACGTGAGGATCCGTTTATGGAAAATCGAAGACCCAGCGATCAGAAGCTTACTGGCCAGCTTAAATCAGAAACTACAGGCAGCTTAAATCAGAAACTTACAGGCAGCTTAATCAGAAACTTACAAGCCAGGTTAATTAGGTGGTATTAAAGCATGGGTTATTGTATAATAAAACAAAGAAAATTTGAGGAGTGTTCCAAATGAAAAAAACCAATGTCATGGTATGTGTTACCCAGCAAAGAACCTGTGATCGTTTGATTAAATATGGCATAGATTTTCTCGGATCAGAAAAAGGTGAGCTGTTCATCATTCACGTTGCCCACTACGATTTCAAACTGCTTGGAGGCTCAGAGGACAGCGACGCTCTTGAGTATCTTTATCAGAAGGCTATGGACTATGGTGCGAGCTTAACCGTCGTTAGATCAAACGATGTCCTAGAAACCTTAGTTGACCTAATTGTTAAGAATAAAATTACGCATATCATTTTAGGTGAATCAGGCGAGCTAATAGAAGGAGAAAGCATGGTCTCAAAACTCAGGGAAAGAGTCCTTGATATCGCCACCATACAGACCGTTCCTTCCTACTAGCTTCACTGATTAGCTCTTTCTTTTTATATTATGGGTTCAAGTTTTGCTGTAAAATGTCTTAGTACTTCTGGTTCCCAGGTTATTTTATAACCTTTCATTTCTGGAGCCTTTGCTTTAATAGTCACAAGCACATCTACAATGTAATCTAAATGGGCCTGAGTATAGACCCTGCGCGGTATGGCCAAACGGCAGAATTCAAACCGGGACTGAAACTGCTTGTTCGTCAATGGGTCCTTCCCCATCAGATATGATCCAATTTCACAAGCTCTTATGCCGCCCTCTTTATAAAGCTCTATGGTGAGGGCCTGGGCAGGAAATTCGTGATAGGGTATGTGGGGCAACAGCGCTTTGGCATCCAGGAATATGGCGTGACCTCCTACAGGATATTGAAATGGAATGCCAAACTCCTTTAGACGGTCTCCCAGATATTGAATTTGGCCTATTCTATAATTCAAAAAATCATAGTCGATTCCCTCATATAGGCCTATCGCCAAGGCTTCAAGGTCTCTTCCCGAAAGACCACCGTAAGTAATAAACCCTTCATATGGCACTGTGTATTTTTTAACCTTAGTATAAAGGTCCTCATCTTGTCTGATCCCAATAAGGCCACCCATATTGACGATGGCATCCTTTTTGCAACTCATAGTGAAAGCATCTGCATAACTGAAGATTTCTTTTATAATTTCCTTGATTGGTACATCTTTGTAGCCTTCTTCTCTCTCTTTGACGAAGTAGGCATTTTCTGCATATCTGGCAGCATCAATAATCATTGGAATAGCGTAGCGATCAGCAAGAGCTCTTGTTG
>JANYJS010000077.1 GCA_025361765.1 Bacillota bacterium | reverse complement strand
CTGCTCCTTCAGATCTCCGCTGCTGTTGATGTGCCTATATTTGATCTGCCGGTAGCCGCTGTCGCGCCGGAGTATATGGAACAGAAAGCGACTATAGATGCAGTCTTCGCCCTTGCCCTGGGCCTCTATACCTATGTTAATCCCGTACCGACCGTCACCGGAGGGACCAATCTCGTAAAGCTTCTCACGGAAGATCTGAAAGAAGTCACGGGGGGTCTCCTGAGTGTCGAGACTGACACGGTGAAAGCTGTTGACGGCATATTAGCGCATATTGAAGCAAAGAGGCAAAAGATAGGGATATAATTCCAATCTACGTTCAATGAACCTCCCTGCGGCAGGCTGCAGGGAGGTTCATCAATGAGAGAGACAAAAAACTCAGTATACTCATAATCCGCAGAGACCACAAAAAATGGATAGATCGGTAACGAGAGCAATACTATCTCGTTATGACAGGAGGAAAAAGTATTTGTAATAAATCGGTGAAAGTAGGAGAATAAATCATTCACAACTTTGTCAATCATCAAGGCACATAACGCGCAAAGAATTCACAGCAGGGGAGCGAGGAGAAGGAATGGCCATACAGAAGAAATGCAAGCATTGTGTAATGATGATTCCCAAAAATGCAAAAATCTGTCCTTATTGCAGAAAGAAACTAGGCTGGACATTACCAGCAAAGATATTCCTCATTATTCTTGGCTTAATAGCTGTAAGTGCAGCAATCAATTCGGGTAATAATTTATTTAAACCCGTCATTAGTCCAATTCGCGTGGATTATCCAGATGCTATGAATCTTAGGAATGCAAAAGAAGCTCTATCTACCGGCAGGTTCGATGATGCAGAGAAATATCTCAATATGATAAATATAGGATCTTGGGAATGGAAAAACGAAGGGCTCGCCCTCATGGACCAAGTATGGGAAATGCGGAAAAACTCACCCGATACTATTAAAAAAGAAAAAGAAGCGGCCAATTACGTTAATAAGCTGATGGCGTTGCAGCAAGATAAGCTGAAAGCGTCGCAGCAAGTCGTTAGATTCAATTGGGAGAAAAGTGGTTTTGGCACTGTAGCCATCCTGACGTCTATAACCATAGAAAATACTTCAAGCGAAACTTGCAAGGATATATCTGGGATAATGTCATTCAGCGCTGCAAGTGGAACTGTACTGGGGTTGTCCCCCTTCACTATCTATGATACTATTTCTCCACATTCCAAAAGGACATTCAGAAATATAAATGTTGGTCTATTACCTCCTCCAGTAGACCAGGTAAAAAGTGCGACAGTTGAGGTTTTAAATTGCAAATAGGGGATAATAAAAGACGTAGTTGACAACCGGAAAAAGGATGGAGTCAGCCCTTGACAAGGGATAATAATGACCGAACGGACACATTGAGAAAGTGGGGTCAAATCTTTATTCTTGACATTACCCTAATCTCTATGTCCCGACTCCAGCTCATCCAATATCAGTATATCATATCCTTCCAGTAAATTGACTTGCCCTGAAGAAGGGCTACATCGCAATCGAGCATCAATTGTCAAGGATAAAAGATTTGACCTCTAAGTCTCTCCTCGAATGGGAAATATCACTTTTTAAGAGCTTTTTTTTCTGTTGCTTCAGGTTTTCTATCAAGTTTTCTGTGGTAATCTTTTTTGTGGTCATCATAGAAAGAGCTTGCAAAACGGTGACAAATATGTCAACATATACTGTATGAGAGATACCCGGCCAATCTCATGGATCAAGGCAGCCAGGAGAGACTTCGAAGAATTTCCCGAAGACGTGCAGGCCGATATGTTAAGCGCACTTACGATAGCTGCCGAAGGTAGTAAGTCGGACAACGCCAAGCCATTCAAGGGCGTTGACGGGGGTGTCTTTGAAATTGCACTTAAGCAGCGAGGGGATGCATTCCGCGTGCTCTATGTTGTGAAGATTGGCGTGGATATTTGGGTTCTTCATGCATTTCAGAAGAAATCCAAGACCGGAATAAAGACCCCTCAAATGGAGATTGATCTTATCCATGAACGCCTGAAACGATTGAAGGAGGTCCTACAATGAAAGATGAATTAGAATTGATACCAGGCAGTGGCAATGTGTTCCGCGATTTTGGCCGTAGCAATGCCAGTCTTGAGCAGGCGCGTGCTATTCTTGCAGCGAAAATTATACATACACTTGACGAGCGTAAGCTATCCACACGCGAAGCC
>JANYJS010000058.1 GCA_025361765.1 Bacillota bacterium | reverse complement strand
TACGCTTAAGAATAGTTTCGGATTGCCTTCTGCAAAATTAATCTCAGAATTTCCCTTTACCATGTAAGCAGCCACATCTTTTACAGCTTCCGGTGAGGCTGTTTTGCCCATAGTATTTCCTGACATCTCTGAACTGATTTTCGCGAACTCAAGAAATAACAAAGTGAAAGCAACGGCCATAACAGCAGGCGCAGCTATTGAAATCCAGTTTCTCTTGAATGGTTTAAAGTTGCGCAACAACATGGAATTCGAGACAACGGAGATCGAGCTCATTGCCATTGCCAGCCCTGCAAGTTCCGGTTTCAAAACAAGACCAACCCCGACAAAAACTCTGGCCGCAATTGGGATGCCGATAACATTGTAAAAGAGTGCAAAAAACATATTCTGGCGAACCTTGCCCATGGTTTCTTTGGAAAGTTCGATTGCTTTTACAACATCTCTCAAATCATTCTTTATGATGACAATCCCGCCTGCTTCCATTGCTACATCAGTACCAGAGCCCATGGCAATACCGAGATTCGCCTGTGCTAGAGCTGGCGCATCGTTAATGCCATCCCCTACCATCGCAACTATTTTGCCACTTTCCTGGAGCTTTCTAACTTCATTAGCTTTATCTTCTGGGAGGACTTCAGCCAGAATGTTGGTAATGCCAACTTCTTTAGCAATAGCATTGGCTGTTCTCTGGTTGTCACCGGTGATCATCCAAACATCGATGCCCATGTTCCTAAGTTTTTCTACTGCCTCTTTTGAAGTTTCCTTTACAGTGTCGGCCACACCAATCACACCTAAGACTTCTTCTTCGGACGTTAAAATCATCACTGTTTTGCCCTCTTCTTCAATTCGAGACATTTTTCTGTTGATTTTTTCGATATCAAGACCGACTATATCGGTGGCCAATCTTCTATTGCCAAAGTAATATTTTTTGCCGTTTATCTTGCCCTCGACACCATGACCAGGGATTGCTTTAAAATCGAAAACTTCATCAATCTTCACACCTTCCTCTTCCGCGTAACTGTAGATGGCTTCGGCTAATGGATGCTCGGAAGACTTCTCGAGTGAGGCAGAAATCTGAAGAATGTCGTCTTCATCAGTGTTGGAAAAAGAAACAATATCTGTAACTTCGGGTTTTCCATTTGTTAGTGTGCCTGTTTTATCAAAAACAATTGCTTTAATCTTCTCTGCTGCTTCGAGCGGCTCGCCACCTTTAATTAGGATGCCATGCTCTGCGCCTTTACCAGTTCCAACCATGATGGCCGTCGGGGTAGCAAGTCCAAGTGCGCAAGGACATGCGATCACGATGACGGCCGTAAAAGCCATTAGGGCAAACGAAAGTCCGGCACCCAAGAGCAACCAAACAACTAAAGTTAAAATTGCCAAGCCGATAACTGCCGGCACGAACCACGACGAGATTCTGTCAGCAAAAGCTTGGATTGGCGCCTTTGATCCCTGTGCTTCTTCAATTAATCGAATGATTTGAGATAGGGTTGTCTCTGAGCCAATCTTCGTCGCCTCAAATTCAAAACTTCCAGTCTTGTTGATGGTCGCTCCAATAACAGTGTCGCCTACCTGCTTTTCAACTGGTAAACTTTCTCCCGTGACCATTGATTCATCTAGTGCAGATGATCCTTTTGTAATGATGCCATCAACCGGCACTTTTTCGCCGGGCCTAACAAGGATAATATCGCCATGTACAACTTCATCAATAGAAATGTCCATCGTTTTTCCGTCTCGAATTACTCTGGCAGTTTTGGCCTGAAGCCCCATCAATTTCTTGATCGCGTCGGAAGTTTTGCCTTTTGCTTTTGCCTCCAGCCATTTGCCCAGAATAACGAATGTAATCAAGAATGCAGCCGTTTCAAAATAAAGGTCCGGAATTTTCTCTCCGCCAAGACCAAAAATTGAGCCTTTAGAAATCACATAAAGTATGAAATTTATTAAACTATAAAAGAACGCCGTTGATGTGCCAATCGCGATCAGAGAATCCATGTTGAAGGTCTTCATTTTGAGACTCGACCACATGCCTTTGTAGAATCCGGCGCCGATAATAAATTGAACTGGAATCGCCAAAACCAAGGAAATTATGCCGAAATATGGAGGAAATAAATTGGCACCGGGAAGCCACTTAAAGAAATCGAGAAACATAAAATAAAGCATCGGCAAAGAGAAGATCAATCCAAAGATAAATTTCTTCCAAAGACCGTTGATCTCATGTTCTCGTTTTCTTCTGTCAAACTCCGGGTCTTTTTCATCAACCAAAGTGGCAGAATATCCTGCTTTTTTAACGGCGCCTATCAAATTTTCGAGAGTAGCTTGACTTTCGTCAAATACAACCAAAGCTTTTTCGGCCGCAAAGTTTACATTGGCCTGTTGAACGCCCGGAACTTTTTTAAGAGATCTTTCAATAATACCTGCACAAGAAGCGCAGTGCATACCAGAAAGAGAAATAGAGATCCTTTTATTTGCGTCTTGGCCTATCTCGCTGCTATGGCTGGGCGAATCGATCTGTTTGGGAGAAGAAGCTGCAGAAGTCTGGTGAGAAACAGGTTCAATTTCCTTGCGTTCGCTTATACTGTCAAAAATATTTGAAAAATTTACAGATTTTATAAATCGGTCGACAAAACTTTTTGGCTCAATTTCCTCAGGCAAGCTAAATTCTGCTGTCTTGTCATTTTTTATCTTGCCTTCAAAAGTAGGATTGCCGTCTTCATCGGCGACGATTTTTCCTTCCGCCTCGATCCTGGATTCCAGTTTTATCTTAAGTGGTTTTCCGAAAGGAACCTTTTTGCTCTTAATGACATCTATTGGGTTCGAAGAGTCATCGAGCGGTTTCTCTTCCTGGATTTCACCTTTATACCCTTCCTTAGTGATTACATCTAAAAACTGTGTTGATTTTACTTTAGTATCGTCAAAAATTATTTTGGCATTTTTA
>JANYJS010000055.1 GCA_025361765.1 Bacillota bacterium | reverse complement strand
TTTTCAGCAACTTCCATATCCAGAACAGGCGAAAGCTCTTGATGAATCATGGATATCTTCTTAACGATAGCATCCTTCGGCCCTGTTATATGAGCCTCCTGACCGTTAAGGCTAATATGTCCAGAATCCGCTTTATAGATGCCCATTAAAATCTTCATCAGCGTTGATTTTCCAGCTCCATTTTCACCCATCAAAGCATGGACCTCTCCAGCTTTAACTTTCAAAGAAACCTGATTCAGCACTTTTACGCCAGAAAAAGACTTGTCAATTTGATTCATTTCGAGTACAAAGGACATTTTCATCACCGCACAATCTATTATTTATCATTCTGCCAACTTCTGTTCGGCTTCACTCATAATTTCTCGCATAAGTTTTTCCATGTCATTTGGCATTGGATTCTTTTTTTCACCGGAAAGTATGTTTTCGATTTTGGCCCTGCTGTTTTGGATCAGGTCAGGCCTCCCCAACTGCTCCCATTCATCGTAGGAATTTCTGTCGCAAAGGGTGCTTTGGTAAAACTCTTCACTACGGAATGCTTTACGCGTATTTTTTTGCTTGAGAAAATGTCCGCCCTGCCCGACTTCCTTAATATCACTAAAATAATCTTTCGCCTGATCGACATCGATGCCATCCTTTATGCGTTTGCATAGATGGGCAATTTCATTGTCGATGACAATATGTTCATAACATAGCGTTGTGCTGCTTTCAATGAGACCAATTCCCTGTATGATATCTGCTCCCGAAAGCACCAAGGGCAGGGTGGTCAGCGTTTTCTCAAGAACCGACTGCATACCTGGCTGTTTGGCGTCAGTCAGACAACCGGCCGTGGTGTTCGGCATGCCATAATAGCGCGCCATTTCTCCCATAGCGCCAATTTGAAGGGTGGTCTCCGGCGTTCCTTCAAGAAATATGCCGCTTCTGACATTAACCACGCCTAAAGCCGCGCCTAAAATGATCGGAGCGCCAGGCGAAGCCAGCTGAAAGGCAACCAGCGCCGATAAAGATTCTGCATTGGCCATGGCAATGTTTGAATATAAGGATGCCGGGCCGGTGGTTCCACTGGCAGACATGGGATAAATCAATATGGGTACGCCGTAGTGCGAAAGAGCGATATTCGCGGAAAGCATAGCTTCATCATGGCATAAGGGTGCGACGGTACAATAGGTAGCAGAATAGACACAGCGATCCCTATAGGTTTTTTGTTCACCCATGATGGCTTTGATCATAGCCATAATATAGGGCACTTCTGCCTGCTCCTGGACTTCATCTTGGACATGTTTGCTGGTGTTCATAAAAGAAGTAGCCGTAATCATCATACCAACGGATTCACTGAGCATATCACTTGGCGATACTGGAGACCAATGTACAAATCCAAGGTCCATTTCTTCGAAAATACGAGCAGCGTCTGCAACATCTGAAATTCTGGCGGGCCTTCTCATACCAGTTCTAAAATCCAGCACATTGACTCCGCAACCATCTAAATTATACCCTGAAAAAAGGGAAGGCATTTTAAAGTCAAATTCCGAATTTCTAGCTCCCAAGATAAAACTCTTTGGCGCTGAGGCCACAGCCTTTTTGACCATAGCCTCTGAAATATAGGCAATTTGCCGATCAAAATCCACTTTGGCTCCCCCCGCTGCCAACATGGTTAAAACTTGTTCGCTGGGAAATTTAACCCCGATCTCCTCAAGGATTCTGATACTATCCGCATGTATGATTTTTCTTTCTTCTTCACTCAAAAAACTGCTCTGTATTTTCATATCAATCAGTCCTCCCAAGTAGTCCATTAACTAGTCTGACTGCGTCCATCGCATTATCTGAATAACCATCTGCACCGATTTTTCGAGCCCACTCATGACTGGCTGGAGCACCGCCGACGATGACTTTGACCTTACTTCTAAAACCATTTTCTATCAATGAATCAATAATATGCTTTTGCTCGTTCATAGTGGTGGTAAGCAGAGCTGAAAGGCCTAATATTAATGGCTCTTGCGCTATCACCGACTGAATAACGACCGAGTTATCGACATCCGCGCCCAGATCTATGACCTCATAGCCTGAAGCCGTCATCATAGCTCCTACTATGGTTTTCCCGATGTCATGGATATCGCCCTTAACAGTGGCTAAAATTATTTTTCCACTTGATTTGACGCCTCCAGGGAGTTTTCTCATTTCTGGGTCTAAAACCGCAAGGGCTGCCTTCATGGCATCGGCAGAACACACGAGTTCAGGAAGATAGTAGTCACCTGCCGCATAAAGCTCTCCAGCCTCCCTTATACCTGCAAGGAAGCCTTCATTCATGACAGTAACCAAATCCATACCCTCATCTATGGCCTTCTTTGCCATAGTAACCGCTTCGTCTTCTTCCCCTTCAAGTACCGCCATCCTCATTTTGTCAATAAAGGCATCTTTTACTAAATCTTGCATAGAACCCTCCATGGAAATATTAAGTTTTTCTCAAGACCTGCTCAATAAATACTTTAGCGATTTTCGGATCAAATTGCTGTCCTGCGCATCTTTCGATTTCATGTATAGCATCCGCCTCGCTAAAACCTTTTCTGTATGATCTATCTGAGGTCATGGCGTCGTAGGCATCTGCAATTGCGACAATTCTAGCTTCAATAGCGATTTCCTCACCCTTTAGCCCTTTTGGATAACCTTTTCCATCCCATCTTTCCTAATGCTCCAAGACGTAATCGGCAATTTCTGAAAACTCGTTTGATGAGCTTAGTATACGGTATCCCACTTCAGAATGTCTCTTGATCTCCTGCCACTCGTCATGGGTTAACTTGCCTTCTTTGTTTAATATATGGTTGCCTATGCCTATTTTCCCGATATCATGCATCAGCCCTGCGGTCTTAATCTGGTTAATTTCGACTTTGGCAAAGTCCATTTTACTCGCAATGGCTTCACAAATTTCGCTCACCCGTTTTGAATGGTGCAGCTCTCTGTTGTTTTTTTCAAAGAGAGAATTCATAATCAAGTCGATCGTCTTGCTTCTCATGCTGGAGCTTTCTGAAAGCTTATGCCTATACATATCATCTTCGGCTCTTTTGAAAACTTCATCCATTTGTTCCGTTTGTTCACTTTTTAGGGCAAATCCCATGGATATGGATAAAACAACCAAGTCGTTTTCTTCTTTTTCTATCGAATCATTTATGCGCCCGATCAGTTTTTTTGCTTCAGCCGCAGTCGTTCGTGGTAGCAGCACAACGAACTCATCTCCGCCAATTCTAGCCAAAATTTCATCTGCTCTACATTCTCTCTTAATGGCCCTCGCGATATTTACAAGAAGCGTATCTCCCATTTTATGACCAAAGGCATCGTTGGTAAGCTTTAAGCCATTGACATCAGCCATAATTAGTGCGATAGGCAGATTCCTTGGCGTGTCCAGCCTTCTGAGCTCCTCCTCATAAAACCTGCGGTTGTAAAGTCCAGTGAGTTGGTCATGATAGCTCAAATAAATGACTTCTTTTTCAGTCCTCTTTCGATCTTCAATATTTCTGCTTAATCCTACTACTTCTAAACCCCCATCTTGATCAAATCTGAGTTTAGTCGATACTTCCACCCAGATAATCTCCCCATTTTTGCAGGGTTGCTGTATTTCTGTCACATTGGATTCATGGTCTTTTGGATTGTTTAAGAATTTGCTGATGCTTCTGGCTGTTATTGCTCTAACCTTATCAAATGACTCAGGCGTAAGACCGTCCTCAAGTTTCTCCGCCATAGCCTCTTCTACGCTCAGCCCCCTCAGATAAAAAATTGATGGGCTGATATAGATGTATTTGTTTTTTGTCAGATTTAGAACCCAAATTACGTCAGATGCGGTCTCGGCCAATAGTCTGTATTTTTCCTCGCTCTTCCTCAAGGCATCTTCAGTGTTTTTGATTTCAGTAATGTCTCTGGAAACAATTTGTACGCCTGCTACATGGCCATTCAAATCTAAAACCCTGTTAAAAACCGAAGAAAACCATTTGGATCCAGGTTCAAGGTGTACAAAATCCGTATATTCCTGTACCTCATCGTGCGAAAGCGCTACTTTTATACGGCTCATATAAAAATCTGCCGCATCTTTTGGAAAAAGTTCATAAATGGATTTGCCCTGATAGTCCGAGGGCTGTCCACCCATGTTTTCTGCGGCTTTTTTGTTATAGAAAACTACGGTGCCGTCCGGTTTATAGTAACCGATTGCCACCCCCGAATCTTCAAATAAAAACTTATAGCGTTGTTCATTTTCTATTAAGGCTTCTTCAACTCTTCTTCTTATAATAAGAAGTCCTACTTGCCTGGAATATATTTCTACTATTGCCGCTTTGTGAAATTGATGATTTTTTTCCATAAGTAATTGAAAATCACCTATTAAAGCATTGTTTTTTACAATCTTAACAAAAAAACACTCTCCAATATTAAACATTTTCTCTGCTTGACTTAGAATGATCTTTGGCAGGGCTTCGCCGGCAAGCTCTGTTAATGAAGAAAAACGTGTTATGGTGGCATGCTCTATTTTGCCAATTATAGCAGAGTTCTGCTGCCTGATTTTTCCGACAATTGTGAACCCAAGGAAATCAGAAGCCTTCTTGATCATAAGGCTGTTCCCAGATATGGCTGCGGTTGAGTAATCGCCGCCCTCTTCATCATATAAATTAAATATGGCATACTTAGCGCCGGAAATTTTTAACAAATCATCGGTGATTTGCTGATAATCAAGTTCCTTATCGGATAACTGCAAAAATTGTTCAGAAACTAAAGACAGCTTTTCAAGATCAGTGATTTGAACCATGCCCTCATTTGATTTTTTCATGGTTTTAGCCTCCTATTGCGTAATGCTGATCGGCTTTTCTATATTGTATGCTACTCATTAGTTATTTTCAATACCATCCCAAGTTATTCTTATACCACAATCCCAGGGTTTCTTATGCTCAAGGATGTTTTTCAAGCTTAGACTCGAATCTTTTATATTTGCTCATTTTTTCTGGTAATGCGATTGTACCGGCAGTGACCGTAAGCTTGCATTGAATGTCGAATTTCTGGAGCTCTTCCGCTATTTTTTGACTTAATTTTTCTATTATGGCCACCTCCTCTATTTTTTTGCTGAATCCCTCTGCCGGGTGATTTTCATTGGTTGTTTCAGAATTTTGTGTGGCTAATTGATTTAAGTCGATAAGAATAGCCAATTCTTCATTGGATTTCTGAAAAACCTTGAATTCTCTTATTTGATCATCTGTCGTGATAATCCACCGTGCAAAGAGATCAGGAAAAACAGCTTTAATCTCGCCAGCAAAGGTTTTTAGGTAGAGCACATCATCATGCCTTCCCAGGATTTTTTCTATTACGCGAAATGCGCTGCCGCAGGGACACTTTTCACCAAGCACAATCAAATCATTCATCTCATACCGTATGAGAGGCTGGGCATTGTTGACCAGATTCGTGACAAGCATCCTGCTCGCCATCTTCCCTGGTTCGTCTATAACGTTTCCCTCTTCATCATAGAGTTCAACGAAAACCAGGTCTTCATTAATGTGAAGATTACCGCATTTGCAGGTGCTGCCAAGTTGACCTTCACTAGCCTGATAGATTTCCGTGACCTTGCAGTTAAAAGCCTTTTCAATCTTTTCTTTTTCTTCTTTTTCGAGAACTTCTGCATATGATACGATCATTTTAATGGGCATTTTGATCTTTTTAGAAAGGTTTATTAAGATGCGAAGCATGCTGGGTGGCGCCATAATAATCGTCAGCATTTTGGCGTTTATTTTATCAATCAGCTCTTCCGGCTTTGTCATAGTGCTCATATAATTGAGTTTAACAAAAGGAGAGTTGATATCTGAAAAGCCCTGACTAAAAACGCGCAGGAGGAATAGTATGCGAAAAGGCAGGTATGAAACCGGAATTCCCCCTCTTGCAAGAAAGACGGAAGGCAGCCTCTCTGTCATCTCTCTTGGTGTGACAAAGATGCCCTTGTTGCCGCTGGTGCCACTGGAAAGACCAATCACGTATTTGTCCTTATAATACCCGGCGTAATCGCCAGACAATTCCTGATTCATGGCAAACTTAAGTACTTCTTCTTTTTTTAGCCCACAGGTATTAAGGCTATCGAAATGATCCATCATGATTTGTTTATTGATTACGGGAAGGCTTAAGAAAACCTTCCAGAAATCATTATTATATATTTCGTCTGCTTGATTTTCTTCTGCTTGATTTTCTTTTGCACGATTATCTTGTGCTTTATGCAGAGTGTTTTGATATAAATCCTTGTAAAACGGGCTGTTCTGGGCAGCGTAGTCCACCATCCGAAGCAGTTGCTCACGCTGATAAGCCATAATCTCAGTGTGAGTCATCCGATACATGTTTGTTCTGAGCAATCTGTAATCTTTGATACCCTGAATAATGCCCATGGGATACTCCTTAACTGGCTTCGAAAATTCTTGATGCTTATATTTTTACCCGCTTTGATCCAGCTCCTGCTGCTTCCAGTTTTTCCTGTTTCGCGCTGCCACCGAACTTTGCGGCTATTTTCCCATAGAAGTATTCTATGCCGTATTTATAACCGTTTTTTTCCCAGGCAACCAGGACAAGTCCCCAAAACAAAGCTAGAGAGAACCCGTAAATCAAAGCCGTCCCTAGGCTGAATGAGAGTTCAGGATCTATGGTTTTAAGTACCCTATATACGCAAGCGCTGAAGACGCTTTCTATGAAGAAGACACTAAGTCCGCCAAAGCTAAAACGGTAAACGAATTTCGATAGACTTCCTAACGTCATACATGAAGTTTTCCTAAAATCATACAGTTTCAAAGCCGAAATAACCATGATCATGAAAAGTCCCAGTTGCGCCATCATAATGCTGTACCATTTAAAATCTATTCCTCTTTGTAGCATGGTATCCGGCAAATTGATGTATAGCGCTACGCCAATAATCAGAAGTGCCGAAGCTAAAGACAGAACCGTTCTGTTCACCTTTTTCCAAGGGTAAAGATTAATCATCGAGGCGATCCACATGCCAAAAAATCCAAAGGCCAAATAGGGAAGCACTGGGTTGTTTTTATTGACAAGCCAATTTAAGGCAATGATTACTGGGTAGTCTCCGTCAGTGACGGCTTTGATATAAATCGCATAGAGGGGAATTCTGACAATGGAAAGAGCGAAAATGGCAAGGCCTCCAATCAGGTATGCTCTGCTGAACCATTTATTTTCAACTGACTTAAAGCGCTTATAAAATATAGCCGTAAAGAGGCCAAGCAGAATGATATTTGAGCCGATCATGACAAGGCTATCGATATAGATTAAACGTTCAAAATTAAATCCTTTAAAAATACCATATCTGATCAAATCAACCAGAATGCTGTTATTGGAAGATCTTGTGGCAAAATCCACCAGCCCCGGGCCGGTAAATACAAAATACGTGTAAGCTATGACAAGAATCATTCCGCCCCTGACAAGAAAGTATTTTATAATCTGCTGAGCGCTTTCCCTCTTTGCCTTTATTCTTCTTATGAACTGAGTCATGTGCGCCGTTCCGCTGATGATGGCGAACATACCTGCAAACATAAGCAAAAGACCGATTAGGGTAACCACAAGTGGCGGATTTTCCATATCCAAATCATAGAGTCCGTCAAAATAGTAAAAAGCCGAATGCAGTCCCACCAGGATAAATATGCCAAGTCCTCTTAATACGTCAAGGCCTATATATTGCTTCTTCAGGTGTTTGCTTAGCTGATTTTTTTTAAGATTCTGATGCTGTTCTTTTGTCCTAATCATAACTTCTGATCCCCCTATTTATTCAACCACTTCTCGCTGAGTTCTGTCAGATAGACCCATCTTTCCATTGTATGATTCAGTTCTTCCTCTCTTCCCTGCAGCTTCGCAAAATGCTTTTGGAGAAGGGCATAGTTACTGGCTGATTCTTCGATTTCTGCCTTGACGACCAAAATTTCGGTCTCAATAACCGCGATTTTTTCATCTATAGTATCTAATTCTTTTTGCTCCTTAAAGGTCAGCTTTCTTGGGCTGGTATCAGCCAAGGCTTTTTCGGCTTGCTCGCTTCCAGCTTTCCTATTATCGGCACCGGCATTTTTGCCGCCTGTTGATTGCAGATTTTTTGGCACTTGTGCTTTACCGGCAGATTTTAGATTTTTGGACGGCTGCATTCTTAACGAGGCATCTTCAGCCAGTTTCAATCGTTGCCTTTTCTCCGCATAATCGGAATAGTTTCCTGTGTACTCCTTTATTTTTCCATTTCCTTCGAAAACGAACAATCTTTTCGCTACTCTATCCAGAAAAAAGCGATCATGAGATACCACGACCACGGCGCCCTTGAATTCCTCAAGATAGTCCTCAAGGATGGCCAGAGTCTGTATATCAAAATCATTTGTCGGTTCATCCAGAAGCAGGATGTTGGGTGCTTCCGTTAGTACCCTTAAGAGATAGAGTCGTCTTTTTTCACCACCAGATAGCTTTGAAATCTGGGCCCACTGGGTATCCGGCGGAAATAAAAATCGTTCCAGCATTTGAGAAGCACTGATCGATCCGTCATTTGTGGCGATATACTCTGAGGCCTCTCTGATATAATCGATGACTCTGGTGTCACCGTTCATTTCTTCGCTTTCCTGCGAGAAATAACTGATTTTGACTGTAGGACCCGCTATAATTTTACCCGTATCGGGAGAAAGAAGGCCTGCAATAATCTTGACCAGCGTCGATTTCCCGCTGCCGTTTGGCCCAATAATTCCGATGCGATCATCTCTGTGGAATATGTGGCTAAAATCCTTAATGACCTGAAGCTCGCCGAATTTTTTGCTGATATTCTCTATCTCTATAGTTTTCTTCCCAAGGCGCGAAGTTTGAGCTCCAATGGCAATAGTCTCCTTGTCTCCAGGCTTATAGTCATCACTCATCTGCTGATATCTGTCAATCCTGGCCTTTTGCTTGGTCGATCTTGCCTGGGCACCTTTTCTAATCCATTCCAGTTCCTTTTTGATTAAGTTTTTCATTTTGATATTGGCCGTCTGCTGGTTCTCTTCTCTTTCAGACTTCATTTCCAGATAATTGCTATAATTCGCCTGATAACTGTAGAGCTTGCCATCTTCAAGTTCTATAATCCGGTTGGCCACTCTTTCAAGAAAGTATCTGTCATGAGTAACCATCAGAAGTGCCCCGCTGCGCTTGTTGAGATATTTCTCCAGCCAGTCTACGGTGTCGTTGTCAATATGGTTTGTGGGTTCGTCGAGAATGAGCAGGTC
>JANYJS010000012.1 GCA_025361765.1 Bacillota bacterium | reverse complement strand
ACTGTGTTATTATTTACGTTGCCTTGACTTATCACTCCAGACACATTGCCTGATGCTTCACTCAGTGATTTTGATGCTGCAGGTCCGTCTCCAGCAGCTGCGGCTGCCTGACTGGCACCGGTTGGTGATGCAAAAGCTTTCGGTGCGCTTGCCACGCTATATGAAGAATTTGCTTTCGCCATGATCGAATCACCGACATCACTACGACCGAATCCAAGAATGTATTTGCCGGAGGACTGATCTCCCTTAACATATTCTTCTGGGATTCTAGCTAAGGTTGAAGCACCTCCCTTGCTGCTTGCATGAAACCATAGTGGGTATCCTTTTTCATCTGGGCCCATATACATTCCAACATGATTGGCAAAATCTCCGTTAACACTCTCGCCTGATGCATGGTGCTTATCGCTATTGTGTATGAAAACATAATCTCCAGGCTGAGCGGAATCCCAACTCCCACTTCCTCCAAAGAACTTTCCTTCTGACTGAAAGTTCTTCATTATCCCATCAGCTCCACCGATTGAAGATTTTGCCCCGATCGCTTTGCCAGTAAATTCAGAATTCGTTTGTCGCATGAGTTGTGAGCAATCAACCTTGTTATATGGTTGTCCTACTAATCCCGCTTCTTGAACTTTATTATACATCACTCGACCGACTTCATTATTACCAAAATTTATATTACCTTTTGGTTTGGGCATCGATGATGAGGTACTGACTATGGCCCCTTGAGTCGATCCTGGAGATGCTGGAGTTCCAGGAGAACCAGGAGAACCAGGAGATGCTGGAGTTCCAGGAACTCCAGTTGATTTATCTGGACCTTTGATGGCTTCTTTTATTTTATCTAACCAAGTCTTTTCTTTCTCAATCGCTTCGCCATCAATATCTTTAATATTATCTTTAAGAGCCTTCATCTGCTCTTGTGCAAGCTTGGATTTATTATCAGTTATTACAACTTCAGTCGGCCAAGACTTACGGCCAGCCCTACGAGCACGATCTTGATCAGGCCCTGAAGTTGCTTGAGTCGAACCAGGCCCCGAAGTCGTTTGAATCGAAGCAGGTCCAGAAATTGCTTGAGTCGATGCGGGCCCTGAAGTTGATTTATCTGGGCCTATGGTGGCTTCTTTTAATTTATCCCACCAAGACTTTTCTTTACCAGCCGTTTCGCCTTCGATATCTTTAATATTATCGTTGAGAGCCTTCATTTGCTCTCGTGCGAGTTTGGATTTATTGTCGGTTATTACAACTTCCATTGGTTTAGGCTTGCCACCAACATTTGGCTGCACAGTGACTTGTTCCGGGCCAGCTTCGCCAACTTGAATTTGCTGTTTATGCTTGGCTAGAAATGAACCGCCTTTTGCAAATTTAGGAACATTATCTTGCTCAACAAATGCTGCTTTGCCGATCATGTTGCCGACTGTATCTCCGAGCATACCACCTAGAGCCATACCCAAGAAAGGCGCAAATGGTAATAATGGAGGAAAAGCAGCGCCGATAGCGGCACCCAAAGCACCACCTAAAAATGTTCCAATACCACTACCAATTCCGGTTGAAGCTGCCACGCCTGCTTTCGCTCCGGTCGACTGTCCCGCTAGACTATCATCGGTGAAGGCAGATATTGCTCCAAGACCAGCGCCGATTCCTACCCCAGCTTTCATCATACCGCTACCGGCAAATTTACGGGCCCCTCCGGCGCCTTGTGCCATCCTGCTCGGAGCTCCAGACATGCCACCAGGGCCCATGCCCTGACCGCCGCCTCTGTTGGCTAATTTCGTACCAAGAAAATCACCAGCTGCTGTTTCAGCAATGCTCCCAAGCCAGCTTCGATCATCATCTTTCTTTTTAAATATAGATGCGCCGCCACCAGCAGCAAGACCGGTGCCGACTGATGAGCCAATCGCGGCTTTCGTCAAGCCGCTAATGTTTTTTGAGATATCTTTTAAAGATTTATCGATGGAAACTAAAGTCTTTTTAGGGGCATCCTGCGCATTATCATTGACGGCCTTTCCGCCAAATATACCTGATAAACTTTTACCAATGGTGCCCAAAAATCCACCACCAGCTTTCATCGTTTTTCCATTGTGTGTTGTTTTACCACCAGGAAGCATCGGGATGGCCATTACAAATTCCGGGCCATGGTCACCTATAGTTAAGTTTGTCTGCTTGCTGACAGCGCCGAATAAACCTCCGCCAGCATAAATTTTATCAACTGTGTTTCCATAATTATTCGGATTTGATAGGGCCTTTGTATTATGTTTTTTATTATAATACGCTTTCTTTTTTTC
>JANYJS010000124.1 GCA_025361765.1 Bacillota bacterium | reverse complement strand
TGCTGTCCTGGTACTCATCGATGAAAATATGCTTGAACTTATTTCTATATTCTGCGGAAGCTGACTCATTTGATAGTATTTTTAGGGCATAATGCTCAATGTCATTAAAATCAATCATCCCTTTTTCTTTTTTCTTCTGTTGATAAAGCGCGTCGAAGCCTTCTACCAACTTGCGTAAATATAGGGCATCTTGGTAGGTTTCCTGCTGCTGAAAAATAGTATCCGCCAAAGGCTTTTTTATATACTTTTCAATGATGGATCTGATTAAGGTTTTACCATAGTCTCTGCTCGCCTTCACCTGATCTCGGATGTCTGAATATTTAACATCCTCTGCTTTGGATGCTCTAAAGGTTTCAAATCTAATGCAGCTGATTTCTTCAGCGAATTCGTCGAAAGGTCTTGTCAAAAAGCCATGCATAAGGGCTTCAATAGAAGAACTCTCATTCTTACATTTTGATGTTAGACTTGTCACTCCCGCTTCTAGTATCTGCCTTTCAGACTTGTTAAAACATTTTTTTGCGCTGCTCAGTGCTCTTTGAATTTCAAGTCGCAAGGTAGCATAAAGTTGTCCCGATAAAAACTCGTCCTCATCACAGGAAAGCTGCTCAATTTGCTTTTCGAGCCAATTAAAGGAATCTGGCATGCTTTGAATGAATTTATGCACTTCCACGATCATGGCCTTGACATCATTTTCATTTTTACTGGTGGCAAACTTTGTCAGGAAATGAATAAATTCCGCATCTCCGCTTTGGAAAAGCTCTTCAAATAGCTGATCCATGGCTTGTGACTGCAGAATTATTTTGTAGGGTTCATCGCAAATGCGAAAATTTGGTTCTACATCAATTAGGTAGAAATACCTTCTGATCACTTCCATGGCAAAAGCATGAAAGGTGCTGATATTGGACCTGCTGATTTTATTCAGCTGATTTCTCAAAAAACTTTCTTTATCTCCTCCTTTTTCAGCTTCAGAAGCAAGAGAAAGCACAAGTCTCTCACGCATTTCCGAAGCAGCCGCGTTGCTGAAGGTTACGACAAGAATTTCGTCCATTCCAATTTCATCCCTGATAATGAGCTGTTTTATGCGTTCAACCAGCACGGCAGTCTTTCCTGAGCCTGCCGCAGCTGAAACAAGAATGTTCTTGTCTCGTTCGAATATGGCCGACTTTTGAGGTTCACTCCATTTCATCATTTCACCAGTCTAAGCTTGACTAGGATCTTAACGAGTTTTGGCCCTTTTGGCAGCGTTGTCAGTTCATCTTTCGTAATCCCTTTGTTGAGGATTAAAGCCACGCCATATACGGCAGCCCCGAAAGTAACTGAGACTGCGGTAGCAAGGTTTTCGCTGACAATCTGAGCGAGCCCATAATAAACCGAGAGCACCCCTGCTGTCATGAATATTCCGGCAATCAATGGTTTTCCCAGCGACAATTTGAGATCAAAATGGGTATTGGTGCTTTTCTTGACGATGGCAAAATTTAGGGCACCTACCGTCCCATAGGCAAGGGTGCTACCGAGCGCAGCCCCAACAATATTAAGGCTTGGAATGCCTACTAGGATATAAGTCGCTGCTATTTTAACAAGTACGCCTGCGCCTAAAGTCATTACAGCAATTGAAGGTCTGCCCAGACCTTGGAGTATTCCAGCCATGGTTTGCGCTACAGCCAGGAAGAGGATGCCGATCGATAAGACAAAAAGACTTGAAGCCCCATTGGCAGCACTCTGTGCCTGCATCGGATAAAGCAGCAGCATGATCTGTTTTGAGAGGGCCATCAGTCCAAAGGTGCAAGGCACCCCAATAATCATAGCTGTGCGGAATCCAAGAGCGATATTGCGCTGAAGAAAAGCTGAATCTTTAATGCTATTGGCTGCAGCTACTGCTGGGACAAGACTGAGTGCAATACTCATGGCCAAAGCTTGCGGAATATTGATTATGGGTCCAGCCATGCCGGAAAGCTGTCCATAGAGAGCGTTGGCCTGATCTGGCGTGTAGCCGGATTCTTGCAGTCTTCGCATGACTATGGAGACATCCACGATATTCATAATCGGCAGTATGGAAACCCCTATTGTAATGGGAATTGCTATTGAAGCCAGTTTGGTCAATATTCTGGCGGTGCTTTCTCTTGTGTGTAGTGTATCGTTTTCGAATTCGCGGGCCATTTTTTTTCTTCTCATGTAATAGAGCACAATCAAAGTTATTGTCCCTGCAATCGGCCCAATGCTGGTACCGAAGGATGCCCCTGCAGCAGCCATTTCAAGTCCCTTTGGCACCAGTATAATTGCAAGGCCAAGGCCCACGGCCACTCTAACGGCCTGTTCAATCAGCTGAGAGACCGCAGTTGGCTCCATTTCTTGGAGGCCCTGAAAATAGCCACGATAAACCGCCATCATGGGCACAAAAAGAAGGGCTGGTGCAATGGCGATCATGGAATAATAAGCTCCCGGATTTTTAAGTGCATTGACAATGGCCTCCGCCCCAAAGAAAAATATTGACGACGCAACAATCCCCAGAGCAAACATCAGAATGAAGGACAGTTTGAATACCCGATGTGCTTCTGTCCTATTTCCGACGGCAATTCTCTCTGAAACCATCTTTGAAATAGCAGCCGGAGCCCCATTCGTAGAAAAAACCAGTAAAAAAATGTAAATAGGATAAGCCGTCTGATAGTAGCCCATGCCCTGATCCCCGATTATGTTGGCTAGAGGGATTCTGAAAACCGCTCCCATAACCTGAACCAGTAGGCCAGCAATACCAAGTATGACCGCTCCCTTTAAAAAAGTCCGTTTACTCATGATTTCCTCCGTCAGTGAAAGACATTTAACCTATTGGTATTATATCAAAAATGCCTGGGTCAATGTATATTATATTTCATTTTTTTGGTATAATATGATCTGTAATTAAAAAAAAATCTGGTGATACTTGCCTGCAAAACATATTATATGAGGAGAATATAAAATGAAAAAACCAACCATGTTGATGATTCTTGATGGTTTCGGCACAAGATCGGAAGTTTGCGGCAACGCCGTTAAAAAAGCTAAGACCGAAAATTTAGATAAACTATTTGCGACTTACCCTCATACAACCATTGGCGCCAGCGGCATGGATGTAGGTCTGCCAAGCGGTCAAATGGGCAATTCTGAAGTGGGTCATCTGAACATGGGTTCAGGCCGAATCGTGTATCAGGAGTTGACTAAAATAACCAAGGAAATAGATGATGGTGCCTTTGATCTGAACACGGCGCTTAATCAAGCTATGACTTTTGCGAATGATCATAAATCGAGCCTTCATTTGATGGGGCTTCTTTCAGATGGCGGGGTTCACAGCCATATCGACCACCTCATTGCCCTTATTGACTTAGCCAAAATGAGACAGGTTAATAGCGTTTATGTTCATGCCTTTTTAGATGGCAGGGACACGCCGCCAAGATCTGCTCAAGCCTATATTGATAAGCTTGAAGTTCATATGAAAGCCGTTTGCCTTGGAAAGATAGCCACCATTTCCGGTCGCTACTACGGTATGGATCGGGATAACCGCTGGCAGAGAGTTCAATTGTCATATGATGCCATGACCATAGGTACCGGCGAAAAAGCCGCTTCTGCATCGGAGGCTCTTGAAAACGCTTACGCGAGGGGCGAGAATGATGAATTTGTCCTACCGACGGTCTTAGTCGATCCTGCCATTTGCATAAGCGAGCAAGATGCGATTATCATGTTTAATTTCAGGCCAGACAGAGCGCGTGAGATCACGCGATGTTTTGTAGATCCTCATTTCGAAGGATTTAAGCGTGCAAAGGTCTATGATAACTTATGTTACGTCTGTCTGACTCAGTATGATCTCAGTATGCCAAATGTCAGCGTTGCCTTCCCGCCTCAATCCTTAGACAACACTCTAGGAGAATATTTATCAAGTCTTGACCTGAGGCAGCTTCGCATAGCAGAAACCGAGAAATACGCCCATGTCACTTTTTTCTTTAATGGCGGCGTCGAAAAGCCCTATCCAGGGGAAGACAGAATTCTCGTGCCCTCTCCTAAGGTTGCCACTTATGATCTTCAGCCCGAAATGAGTGCCTATGAAGTTACAGAACAGGTTATCTCCGCCATTAAAACAAATATCTATGACGTTATTGTGCTCAATTTTGCCAATCCGGACATGGTCGGTCATACTGGAATTTTGTCAGCCGCCGTCAAGGCCATCGAAACCATAGATGTCTGCGTTCAAATGGTGGTTGATGCCGTTCTAGCGGAGGGAGGTCAACTCATATTGACAGCCGACCACGGCAATGCCGA
>JANYJS010000113.1 GCA_025361765.1 Bacillota bacterium | reverse complement strand
AGAGACAGTGAAGAGAAATAGATTTTTTGTTTTCGATTTTAACCTTGATAGGAGGACTTATATACTATATAATGAGGGCGTTGAAAAAATATTACAAAATATAGGGTTGCATATACTATGTTAAAGAAGCAGATAGGAGAGAACACCATGAAATTAGTCATGAAAAGAGACGGAACTGAAGTCGTTTTTAATCCTGAAAAAATCAGGACTGCCATCGAAAAGGCTATGATGGAGACAAAAGAAGGGGTCAATGTCAAGCTTGCCAATGATATTGCTTTGGGCATTGAAAAGCAGGTTTTGAAGGCGGAGAGAAAAATCAATGTTGAAGAAATTCAGGACTTAGTAGAAGACTTCCTAATGGCAAGCGATCGAAAAGACGCTGCGAAAAAATATATCATCTACAGATATGAGAGAGACAAATCCAGAGATGCCAGAAAAAGAAGAGATGGCCGAATTGTTTCTGATGATTTTGTCAGCAAATATAAACATCTTCCTTCACCGATGAACCAGTTGGGCAGCTTTGTTTACTATAGGACTTATTCCAGATGGATTCCAGAAGAACTTAGAAGAGAATACTGGTGGGAGACTGTCAGAAGATCTGTTGAATATAATTGCAGCCTAATTCCAACGCCTAAAGAAGAGGCGGAAAAGCTCTATAGAAACGTCTATGAGATGAAACAATTCTTATCAGGGAGAACCTTCTGGGTGGGTAGCACGGATGTGTCCAAACATTATCCCATGTCGAACTATAATTGTTCGTTTCAAGTCATTGATAGTTTCGCGGCATTTAAGGACATATTCTATCTTTTAATGGTGGGTTCTGGCGTTGGCGTCAGGGTTCTAAAATCTGATGTGCAAAAAGTCCCCATGGTACGTACGGACATTGAGATGATTCATGAATCATATAGTCCTATGCCGAAAATATATCGTCAGGACAGCACGGCAATCGAGTTTGCCAAAAATGATACGGTTAAAATTACTATCGGAGATAGTAAAGAAGGCTGGGTACAGTCTTTGGATTATTTCCTGAAAATCCTATATAGCACAGAATACAGAAAAATCACTACGGTAATTCTCAATTATGATCATGTGCGCAGCAAGGGGGAGAAGCTTAAAACTTTTGGAGGTACTGCCAGCGGCCATTCCAGCATGAAGAACATGTTTGTCAAGATCGAAAAAATTATTCAAAAGGCGGCCGTTAGATCGACGACAAATAAAGTAAAGCTTAAGCCAATAGACTGCATGGATATTGCTAATATCATCGGTGAGAATGTGGTAGTAGGCGGCGTGCGAAGAACGGCAGAAATTGTCCTGATCGACCAGGACGACAAAGAATGTATCATGGCCAAATCGGATTTATATAAGAAGGTTGATGAAAAGTGGGTTATGGACAGCGAAATAGCCCATAGACAAATGAGCAACAATTCCATTTACTATACCAGAAAGCCAACGAGAGAGCAGCTGCATTGGCATCTCCAACAAATGAGATACTCAGGAGAGCCAGGCTGGGTCAATGAAGAGGCAGGGGCTAAAAGAAGACCGGATTTCAAAGGTGTCAATCCCTGTGCGGAGATTCTGCTTGACTCAAAAGGATTATGCAATCTGACTACTGTCAATGTAATGGCATTTGTAGAAGATGGCAAGCTTGACCACAAAGGACTTATGGAGGCCCAGCGTCTTTCGGCAAGAGCCGGATACCGCATGACCTGCACTGAGCTTGAAATACCTGAATGGAATGCCGTACAGCAAAGAGACAAGCTGCTTGGCTGCTCCTTGACTGGATGGCAGGATATGATCAATGCTTTGAATATGTCTAAAGAAGATCAGGAGATTGTTCTTTCAGACCTTAAAGCTGAGGCGAGAAGGGCTGCCAAAGAATACGCTTCCGAGCTGGGTCAAAGAGAACCGGTGCTCATCACCACTATAAAACCTGAAGGGACACTGAGCCTTCTTCCGGTAGTATCAAGCGGAGTGCATTTCTCACATTCACCCTATTTTATAAGGCGCATTAGAATCAGCAGCGATGATCCTTTGACCAAAGTTTGTGAAGAACTGGGATACCCGGTATTTCCAGAGGTTGGACAGGACCGCGAAACCTGCACTACCAAGGTCGTCGAATTTCCCGTCAAGGTACCTTCTGGAAGAACCAAGGATGATGTGTCTGCATTAGAGCAGCTTGAAATCTATAAAATGTTTATGACTCATTATGTTGAGCACAACTGCTCAATAACGGTCCATGTCAAAGACCATGAGTGGGACGGCGTTGAACAGTGGGTATGGGATAATTGGGAGGATACTGTAGCCTTGTCGTTCTTATCCTTTGAAGATAATTTCTATGAATTGCTGCCCTTTGAAGCCATAACTGAAAAGGATTATCTAGAAAGAGTCGCTGCAATGAGGCCTTTCATTCCTTCACTCATTTCAAAATATGAAAAGGAAGAAGTGGAGTACGACATTGGCAGCGATGGTTGTGAAGGCGGAGTTTGCCCAGTGCGTTAAGCATTAACGCACCAGATGCTTTTTCCTTGTGCTGTGACAAAATAAATTGCCGTTAATTTAGGAAAATAGGAACTTGTTTCGAGAGTTACATGGTTTTATTGCCAACTGATTCTGATCGAAAATGTAATGCAAAAATTTAATCAAATCAATATATGATTGCGGCAAAAGCTTTTGTTATAAATGAGGGTGTTACTTAACGATAGCTTTAAATTTGTTTTGATTTACGACAAACTATTTTATAATTTCCACAAATAAATCAATATTTCTAGACATTTAAAAAGGCAATTTATTTTGTAATCTTACATTCCCGGCAAAAAGGATAACGCCACCGAGCAAAAAGAGCAGGGTGATTGAAGCCATTGCATAGGATGAACGCCCGGTAGAAGCAGCAATTATAGCATATAATCCCGGCCCCATAATTGCCGCAAACTTGCCAAAGATATCAAAGAATCCGAAATATTCGTTGGATCTTTCGGGGGGGATGAGCTTGCCAAAATAAGATCTGGATAAAGCTTGAATCCCGCCCTGACAGGTACCAACCAAAATAGCCAGTATCCAGAAGATTACTAAAGCTTGATTCAAAGTCAAAAACTTCTCTTCAACGCCAAAACCCATAAAAAAGCCAATCATACAAATGATAAAATAAACCCCAATTGCGGCGATGATGATATTGATGGAACCAAAGCGCTTAGCGAAAACAGCAAATAATATGGCGCAGGGGAATGCCACAAGTTGGGTAACGAGAAGTGCAAGGATCATTCCTGAACTGCTGAGCCCTAAGGTAGCACCATAGGATGTAGCCATATGGATGACCGTATTGACCCCGTCAATATAGAAAAAATACGCAAATATGAAAGTGAAGATGACTTTATTGGCAATGATGTCTGATAGGGTTTTCCCGATACTGCGAAAAGTATTGGAAACAAACTGAGAAGGTGGGAATTCAACATAATGGACTTGCTTAACATTTTTAAGGAAGGGTATGCTGAATAAAGACCACCAAAGCACGCAAATGACCATGGAAATTTTGACGGCTGTAACTGAGCTGATGCCGATGCTCTCGCCAAACATAATCAGTCCAATAGAAGCTAAAAATGGAATGGTGCTGCCACCTATATAGCCCATGGCATAACCCCAAGCTGATATTTTATCCATGCGTTCGTGGGTTGTAATATCCGTTAAAAAAGAATCATAAAACAAAAGACTGGCAGACCAACCAATATTGGAAAGGACGTAGCCGATCAGCATGAATTTCCAATCGTTTGCCATTGCACTGAATAATGTGAAAATCAAACCAAGAGTTAAAAAAGCTGTAAAAAGCTTTTTTTTCATTCCCCGATAATCTGCAATAGCACCAAGCAAGGGGGCCAAAACTGCACAGGTGAGAGTGGCAATGGAGGTGCCGATTCCCCACCAGACATCTCCTTGAACCCCGCCATTACTGGCAGCATTAACGAAGTAAATAGGAAATACCGCTGCAATCATAATGGTTGCATAGGCGGAGTTGGCCCAGTCGTACATAATCCAGTTTTTTTCGATTTTTGTCATGTCATTCATTTTGTTCTCCTCTTTAAATCAAGTATCAATGATCAGCATTTTTTATCAGAAAATGAGAAGCAAGTTTACTTTAATAAATCTGTTCTCAGCTTCCCGTCCATATCCCATATCGGAATATCTAAAAGACTAGCAGCTAATGGCGTTATGTCTAAAAGACTTCCCCCCTGGAGTTTAAGACCATTTTTGATTCGCGGACCGGAAAGAAGATAAAAAGTATTGTATTTATTTTCTTTAAGAGAATATCCGTGATTAGCATGATGAGCATTTTGGGGATGCTCCACAAATTCCACGCCATCAGAAGGGATGATGCCAAAAGCACATTCTTGATTTAAACCTGAAAGAAAGAACTCTTCTTCATTTAAAATCCCCTTAATACCACTTTCTTTATCTTGGATCAGGCTATCAACAATGCTTCTGACCTGAAACAAAGTTTGCTGATCTTCTGGATTTTTCAGATATAAAAAACCGCTGCCGCCACTGCATTTAAACCAGGCTTTCCAAGATGAAATGCTCCCATTTGGCCTATATCGGAGTAGACCAATTTTCTCGAGATATTTATTAGGGTTGATGCTCTTTATAACATCGGTCATGCCATGGTCACTTAAAACAATAATATGGCAGTCCTTAGATAATCCTGAGGATTCTAATGATGTAAGGAGGCTGCTTAGCCTTTGATCCATGCGTTTCAAAGCTGCCGAAGCTTCGGGCGAATTGATGCCAAAATGATGCTTATGGGTGTCAACATCGGTAAAGTGAATCATCATAAGGTCAGGCTCTTTACTCGCAATAAGATCGCATAAAACTGCACAGGAAAAATCATCAAGCTGAGGCTGGAAGGCTCCTTTTAAATGTTTGCCATGTTTTAAAACAGAAGACAGTTGAAAAAAAGGGCTGCCATTTGTCAAAGATAGAATAATCTGGTTTTCCCAAGGCCTTTTTGGGAGAATTTCAGGAATATTATATTTAATTTGTGCGCCAGCTGTCACTGGCCAAAAAATGCCTGCTGTGACAAGACCAAGTTCTGAGGCCTTTTGATAAAGAGAAGGCACCTTAATATCCTTTGAATACCAGTTCCAGCCTGGCTTTGCATCACCAGGAGCTGGAAGCGTATTGTCTTTAATGCCATGCTTATTGGGATGGCAACCGGTAATAATAGAGGTGTGTATGGGATACGTATTGGATAAAAAAACTGGATGGACATCATAAACAAGAGTCCCACCCTCAGAAAGTGATCTGAAGGTGGGACACTCAGCCAATACGGCTATATCGTCATTTGAAACTGCATCCAAAGAAATGATGAGCAGCTTATTTTTTGCCATAATCTTTAAAAGGCCTCTTGCCTTTAGAATCACTGCCACCGGATCTGGAATCGGAATCTCCGCCAGGTCTCGGACCGGAACCGCTAGGTCTTGGACCGGAACCGCCAGGTCTTGGACCGGAACCGCTAGGTCTTGGACCGGAACCAGAGCCGCCATACTTCCCGTTAGAATTAGAACCGCCTGATCGTGGTCCGGAATTATAGCCGCCAGACCTTCCACTGCTTGAACCGGCGGATCTGCCACTGCCAGAACCACCGAACCTTGTACCTGGGCCTCCAGATCTTCCGCCGCCAGAACCACCATATTTAGAGCCTGAACCCCCAGATTTTGAACCTGCACCAGGTTCTTGCCTGCCAGCAGCTTTCTCAAAAGAGACCTTCCTGCCGCGATGGGTGAAACTGGTCATAGCAGCAATAATGGCATCTGCATGCTCAGCAGGGACTTCAACAAAAGAGTATTCTTTATGAATATCAATAGAGCCAATCATTTTGCCTGATATAGCGGCCGCTGAAGCGATGCCGGATACAATATTAGAGGGCTGAATATTATCAAGAGTGCCCACATTCATAAATAATCGGGTCATTAAACGTCCTGCGGAAGCGACTTCCTGATCAAGATCACTCTCATAACTTCTCGTATCAATTTCGTCAAAAGCAAGTTTAAATAAGGCTGATGCGATATCAAGAGAAGTGATATATTTTTCCTGAGCATCAAATTCTTTTTCGTTGGATTCTTCCATGATTTTTTCAATATAGGTGTTGTATTTTGAATAGGTACCTTCAAGAAGCAGGGCCTTGATTTTATCTGCTGCAGCTTCCATCTTACGATCCGTGATATCAGAAACTGTTGGGGGGTGAATCTGCGTAATTTCGGACTTTGTATAACGCATAATATCCCTAAGCTTAAAAATTTCACGCCCAAATATGAAGGAGTAGGAGATACCGGTTTTGCCAGCTCTTCCAGTTCTGCCAATTCTATGGACATAATATTCTTCATCATTGGGAATATCATAATTAAAAACTGCTTCGATATCGTTGACGTCAATTCCCCGAGCAGCGACATCTGTCGCAACAAGGATTTCAATAGACCCCTTACGGAATTTGTTCATGACGCGATCTCGTTCGCTCTGTTTCATATCCCCATGAAGCGCTTCTGCTGAATAGCCTCTGGTCTGAAGATTTGTAGTCAACTCATCTACTTTACGTTTGGTGTTGCAAAACACAAGACCTAAAGTAATATTATTGGCATCGATTAAACGAGAAAGAAGTTCCAGTTTAGAGGATTCGCGAACCTCGATATAAAACTGGTCAATAAGAGGAACGGTTAGTGCTTTATGAACCGCCTGAACGTGCACGGGATTATTTTGATATTTTTTCGTGATTTCAAGGATTTCCTTGGCCATTGTTGCTGAAAATAAAAGGGTTTGTCTGCCTGCGGGAATATCCTCAAGAATAGTATCGATATCTTCACGAAAGCCCATATTCAGCATTTCGTCAGCTTCATCAAGGATGATCATCTTGAGATGTTCAAGTTTTAAGGTTCTTCTTCGCATATGATCCATGACTCTGCCAGGGGTACCAATGATAATCTGAGGATTCTTTTTTAAGGCCAATATTTGACGATCTATGGACTGGCCACCATAAATAGGGAGGGTAAGGACATTTTTCTTGTATTTTGAAACCACTTTAAGCTCTTCTGAAACTTGAATGGCCAGCTCTCTCGTCGGGCATAAGATAAGGACCTGCACGCCTTTTAATTCCATATCCAGCATTTCAATAGCTGGTATGCCAAAAGCACAGGTTTTTCCGGTACCGGTTTGAGCCTGCCCTATAATATCTTCACCCGCAAAAATGTGAGGAATTGCTAAGGATTGGATAGGTGTAGCTTCTTCAAAGCCCATTTCACCTATAGCTTTTTGAATCTCTTTTGATAGATTTAAATCTTTAAAAATTAAGTTTTCCATTGAAATTTTCCTTTGGTGTTTTAAATTTGTTTCATAACATAACAATTAATTGTAAACCATAAACTAAAAAAAAGCAAGTGCAGAAGATGGGGAACGTAAAACCTGCTCCATGAAACTCACGAAGCAGGCGTTATTCACTATATTTTATTTTACAGGATCTACCCCAATTGTTGACATAGACCTAAATTTGTAAGGCTAATGATCTAAATTATAGGGTAGGGCCTTTCAATTTGATGGGCTTACATTTTATAAATTTGCCGTAGCCCTTTTGACCAACAAATTCGCCATTGTTATAAACCAACTTACCGCGGCTGAACGTCATGACGGGATAACCCTTAAGCTTAGCGCCCTCCCAAATGGTATGATCCACATCAGAATGCATAGCCTTTTGGGTAATTGTAAAGTTCTTTTTAGGATCGTAAATGACGATATCAGCATCAAGACCAGGGGCTATAGAACCTTTTCTATCGTCTAATCCGAACATCTTGGCCACATTGGTTGAGCAGACTTCAACCGCTTTATTGAAGCTGATTCTGCCTTTATTTGCTTCACTGAGCATATAAGGGTAAAGATTTTCTATACCCATGCAGCCATTCGGAATCTTGGTATAATTATCTTTGCCCCAATCCTTTTCATAAGACTGGAAGGGACAGTGGTCAGTAGCAACAGTGGCGATATCTCCTCGAATAAGGCCCGCCCAGAGCGCATCCTGACTTTCCTTGCCTTTTATTGGAGGGGAGCAGACGAAGTTTCTACCGTCTTCACGTTTGTAAACGTCTCTTGTAAAGTAGAGGTAGTGAGGACAAGTCTCAGCAAAGATCGGATAACCTTCATCTCTTGCTTGGGTGACTGCTGCCATGCCTTGGGCATTGGCAAGATGGACAATATATAGTGGGGCATTGAGGCTTTTAGCCCATTGAATTGCTCTTATATCAGCTTCGCCTTCAACAAATTCGGGACGACTCATGTAATGATACCAAGCTGAAGTTTTGCCTTCTGCTAGGAATTGTTCGTTGAGAGAAGCAAGGATTTCCTTGTTTTCAGCATGGACTGCGATTAAAGCGCCCACTTCTTTTGATCTTTTAAGAACCTTGTAGAATACACCGTCGGTGACCCCAAAGTCATAAACCATGAATACTTTAAAGCTTGGCACGCCAAATTTAACAGAAGCAGCCATCTCTTCGATGATGGCATCATTTAAATCAGTAATAGCAGTGTGGAAAGCATAATCAACGCAGGCTTTTGGTGCACACAAAGCGTCTCTCCTTTTAACTGCATCAACTAGGCCTTCGCCCTTTTGTTGAAGCACAAAGTCAAATACGGTTGTGACACCGCCGCAAGCAGCAGCACGCGTCCCAGCGAAGTAGTCATCTGAAGAAATTGTTCCGCCGAAAGGCATCTCTAAATGTGTATGGGCGTCAATGCCGCCAGGAAGAACAAGCTTACCTTTAGCATCAATGACTTCTGTGTTTTTTTCAGGTTTGATATTTTGTCCGATCATAGAAACTTTGCCATCTGAAACTGCAATATCGGCTTTGTATGATTCGCAGGCTGTTACTATGGTTCCATTCTTTATTAACAAATCCATTAAACGTACCTCCTTTAATTAAGTAGAAGCTTTTGCGGAGCAAAAGCTTCTACCAAAATGTAAACTATTTGATTGATTTAGGTTTAGAAAAACTATCTTTGCGTCATTACTTCTTCCTCTTCATCAGAGATGAAGGAAGTTGTTTCATTCTTCATAAGAAGGACGTATAAAACGAAAGCGATTGCAAAACTGAAAAGGTAACCGTTCTGGTTGAAGAACAGAAGGGATGGTACAAATATTCCGCCGAAAGGAAGAATACAAGCAACGGCCCATGTGATTATGGCTTTAAAGTTGAAGCCATTGGTGTACCAATATCTGCCTTTTTCACCCTGGAAAAGAGCCATAACATCGATGTTTCTCTTTTTGACGATGTAATAGTCAGCAATGTAAATTGCTGCCAGAGGCCCTAACATGATGCCATAATTACCAAGGAATCCAAAGAAGTTGAATCCGGATTCCATGATTTTCCAAGGCATGATGGCTACAGCAAAAATACCAGTGATGATAACGCCCATTTTATAGCTGATGCGTTTTGGAGATATGTTGGTGATTCCATTTGCAGGAGCTACTAAATTAGCAGCGATGTTTGTTGTCAAAGTTGCAAGGATGACTCCAATAGCGCCTAAGATAGCAGCAATTGGGCTCTCAATCTTGGCGATAACGGCAACAGGGTCAAAAATCCCACCTGGGATGTTGTAGATAAAGGAAGTTGCAGAGGTAACATAGGCGCCAACAAAAGCAAATGCTGCCATTGTGGTTGGAAGTCCATATAACTGTCCTCTGAATTGTGCCTTTTGATTCTTGGCATAGCGGGAGAAGTCAGGAATATTCAAGGCAAGAGTTGCCCAAAAAGCAATATTCCCCGTTAGTCCTACCATGAAGACAGGCCAGAAACCGCCGCCTTTTGCTAGAAGCTCAGGCTGAGAAGGTACGGATACAAGCTGACCAACGGAAACGCCTACGCCTGCTGCCATTGAAGTGGCCCAGAAAAGGAGCGCGACGCAGAGAACGCCAAGTATAGGAGCTCCCCAGGATTCCATAAATTTGATAGCCTCATCACCGGCATAACCGATATAGATGTTTGCAGCCCAGAAAATTCCGAATGTGATCCAGTTGGCACCAGGAACGTTTCCAAATGCAGGAATGAGTTGAACGATGATAACATGTAGAGCGCCGCCACCAAAATAAATCTGGATGCCGCACCAGCAAGCAGCAACGAATGCACGAGCTAAAGAAGCTAAATGAGCGCCTTTAGGACCGAAAGCAAGTCTTGCAAATACTGGATAAGGGATACCGTATTTAGTACCGGCATGGGAGTTAAGTTGCATAGGAATAAGTACAAGGATATTTCCGAGTGCTACATTAAAGACAGCCTGCCATAATGAAAGGCCGGCACCCATAAGGCCTGAGGCCAAAGTGTAGGAAGGAAGACAGATTGCCATTCCAATCCATAGGGAAGCAATGTTGTAAGTTGTCCATGTTCTTTGTGCAAGGGATGTTGGGGCTAAGTCTTCGTTGTAGTATTTGGAATCAACGAGTTCTGCGCGAGCAGCATCAGTTAATTCGTAAAGACCGCCGTTTTCCTTTTGCGTGTACTTCGACATTAAAACACCTCCGTTTTAAATAGAAAATAGTAATAGTATTATTACTGCTCTATTATACTACAAAATCTAAAAATGCAACAATATATTTTCGAGTTTTTGCAAAATTCACTTAATTTCAGACAAGAATACAATATACACAAAACACACAGTGCCATACAAAATAATCTAGGTTATCAAGCCTTTATGCCATTAAAAATAGTCTGGGAAAAGCTTTCGAATTCCCATTCGGCTGCATCCACAACCTTTGGACAGGCCTTAGGCATCATATCATATTTAAATAGAAGGAAGAAGTTGAGAGAACCCATGACGGACATGGCTACCAGTTCTGAATCTGCTGGCAAAAATTCTCCGTTGGCAATCCCTTCTTTTATGATGCTATGCATAGCATTAAATCTGAGAACCCAAAGGTCGTAGATGGTTTTCTGAAGAGCTTCGTTTTTAAAAGCGTCAGAACTCATAACCATATCAGGAAGCATATGCAGGGAGTCTCCAAATTTTTTCATATTCTTTGCCTCAAAGGCGACATATTTTAATAATTTTTTTTCGGCAGACATTTTAGAGCGAATCAATTTCTCGATTTCGCCGTAGTCCGATAAAATCTTAAGCCTGAACACTTCTGCAAATAAGAGCTCCTTACTCGGGAAGTATTCATAAACAGTGCCTTTGCCAACACCTGCCTCTTCAGCGATATCAATCACTTTAGTATTGAGATAGCCATTTTTAAGAAATAGGCTGAAGGCAGCCTCAATCATTAAATTTCGCTTAATCTTTTTTTCCATTTTTAAGCCTCTTTCTCTCGATCCTTCTGATATGAAGGTCGTCAGCTAAGGAATAAATAACTGGAATGATAATTAGGGTAATGAAGGTGGAGAAGAGTAAGCCTCCTATTACTGTTATGCCCATGCCCGCCTCGAGTTCGCCGCCGGCTCCGATGCCCAAAGCCAAGGGAACCAGGGCAAGACTTGTGGTGAGCATGGTCATTATAATGGGACGAATTCTGTATCTGCCTGCGTTAACAATTGCTTCTGTTCGGTTTTCGGACTGACTTCTGTTCTTATTGATAAAGTCGATAAGAAGGATCGAATTGTTAACAACAATACCGCCAAGCATGATGATGCCAAGGAAGCCAACCATGGATAAAGGAGTGCCGGTTATAAACAAGGCAATGAAGGCACCAGTAAGGGCAAAGGGTATGGCCATCATAATGATGAGTGGCTGAATCAGGGATTCAAATTGCGATGCTAAAATCATGTAGACCAAGACGATAGAAAGCAATAGGGCGTACCCAAGGCTCTGGAAAGCATCAACCATTTCCTTCTGCTGACCCCCGGTGCTATAACTATAGCCTGCTGGAAGTGAGTAGCGATTTAAAGCTTTCTCGACATCTCTTGAAACGGACTGAAGATCTCTCCCAGATAAAGAGGAAGAAATGGTAATTGTTCGTACTTGGTCTTGCCTATTAATCTGAGATGGCGAATTGTCAAATGTGAACGAGGCGATATCACCAAGAGTCACTAGAGCCCCGCGTGGATTGGGCAGGGTTATTTGCTTCATGTTTTCTATTGACTGCTTATAATTATCATTCAGTGATAAGGTAACGTCAAATTCGCTGCCCTGGGTTTTCAAAGTGGTCGCTTTCGAACCGGATAAGGCAGATTGAAGTGTATTGGCTAACTGATAGGCGGTTATGCCATAATAAGATGCCCTGCTTCTGTCTATAACAACGCGCACCTCTGGATTGCCTTCGGTGATGTCTGTTTTGACTTCTGCAGTGCCTTCGATCGTTCTGATAATACCTACGTAGTGATCTGCAATCGTTCTTAAAGTATCTAAGTCATCTCCTTTAAGCACTATTTGAATCGGTGAAGATGACCCTGTCATCATGCTGGTCATATTTGCTTCAGCAATTGAAATCTTTGCGCCAACAATTTTGGATAGGCTTTTTCGCGCGGCATTGGCAATCTGCTTTGTGCTTCTGTTGCGCTGATTTTTTTCGGTCAGGTTAACTGTAACTGTAGACTGATTAGACTGGCTTATGCTTAGGGTATTTGTATTGCCAACAGAAACCGCGCAGGATACAAGTTCCGGCGTATTGTCAAAGACATAGCTTTCGATTTGCGTCATGATGGCGTCGATTTCCTCTAGGGAAGTGCCATACGGGGTTTCCACAGTAACGGTATAGCTACCTTCATCACTGGTTGGAAAAAGCTCTCCTCCCACAACTGCAATCAGTGAGGCAGAAATAATCAGCAGGGCAAAGGCTGCAATCATCACTTGCTTTCGATGCTTTAAAGCATAGCGAATGCCAACCACATAGTCCTCGGTTAGCCTTGCAATACCTTTTGTAATGAGAGGAAGCAAAGTGAATTTGTATTTAAACTTTCCGATAGCAATCGGGTGACCGACTTTTTTTGTATTCATAAGCTTTGAACTGAGCATTGGTACCACGGAAAGAGAAACAACCAATGAACATGCTAGTGCAAAGCCAATAGTCAAAGAAAATTCTCTGAATAAAGTAGCGGTAATTCCTGTTACAAAAACCATGGGCAGAAATACGGCTATTTTAGTCATTGTCGCTGCAAAGACAGGCATAGTGACCTGACTTGTTCCGTCAATGGCGGCATTTTCTGCAGTATAACCATCTTCACGCAGCCGGTAAATGTTTTCAAGTACGACGATAGAGTCGTCTACCAGCATGCCTACGGCAACGGCAAGACCGCCTAGAGATAGGATATTCATGGTTAGGCCACCAAAATACATCAGCATGAAAGTGGCGATGATGGAGGTTGGAATGGAGATGGCTATTATTAGAGTGGACGCCAAATTTCTGAGAAACAGAAAAATAACCAGGACGGACAGGAGACAGCCCATTAGAGCAGATTCAGCCACATTGTAGATGGAGTTTTTAACATATTTAGCCTGGTCGAAAGCCACAGTAAAAGCGAGATCAGGGTAATCAGTACGTAGCTGTTTTAGTGCAGCATTGACGTTATCGGAAACAGTGACCGTATTTGCTGTTGACTGTTTCGTGATGCTGATTCCGATGGCAGGCGAATTATTAACTCTGCCGATAGAGGAACGTTCTTTGACTGTTTTATCTACTTCAGCCAAGTCCTGCAGTCTAATAACTTCGCCCGTAGCCAACAGAATGGGCAGATTTCTAACATCGTCGACAGTTTCGAATTGGCCCATGGTTCGTACCACCATTTTTTTCGACCCTTTGTTCACATCTCCGCTTGGAAGATTGATGTTTTCGGCTGCCAGCATCTGGCTGATTTGAGAAAGACTGAGTCCATAAGCTACGAGCTTTTCCTGACTGAGCTTCACGCTGATTTCACTCTCAACGCCGCCAAAAACTGAAGCTGAGGCCACGCCTTCGCTGCGTTCGATGGGAGAAAGCAGTTCCTTGTCCACGATACTATAGAGTTCTTCAAGGGGTAAATCTCCGGAAACATAGATTTGCATGATCGGAGCCATATTCGGGTTAATAGCCAAAATCATGGGCTCAGAAGCCTTTTCGGGCAGATAGTTTCCAATCAAAGAAACCTTCTCGCGCATATCGAGAGTGGCAAAGTTCATATCGGTATTATCCTGAAACTGAGCGATAATGATCGCCATGCCATCAGAAGTTATGGAGGAGACTGTTTTAAGCTTTTCTACGGTTGCAATTTGCTGCTCGAGGGGCTTTGTTACCAGATTCTCAATTTCTTCTGGAGAAGCATTTTTATATTCAACCATCACTATAGCAACCGGGATTTCCATTTTGGGGAATAAATCCAAAGGGAGCCTAGTGAAGGCTACGATGCCAAGCAATACCACAATGAACATCATCATAAGAGTCGTAATCGGACGCATGATGGAGGATTTAGAAATATTCATATTTATTAACTCCTATTCAATGATGCTGATTATGGAAGTTTCATCAAGATACTGCTGACCTGATATGACAATCTTGTCTCCGGCAGATAAGCCGCTTTTTATTTGAGCACTGGTTCCGTTATCTATCCCTAGGGTCACTTCTTTAAGAATGACTTTGTTGTTGGCATCGATTTGGGCTACTACGGTTTTGCCACCCTTGATCATAACTGCATTTGAAGGCACTACCAAGGCATTCTCGGTTTTCTCAGAAACCATGATGATTTCTGCCGACATGCCAGGTTTAATTGCAGCGTTAGGATTATCAATAGTAACTATTAGAGGGTAAGTCAGTGATCCGGCTGCAGGTGCTGGGGATAGGGCAGTTATGGTTCCGGTTAAAGGCTGATCTGAAACCGATGCAACAAAGACTTTGACCTTATCATTAACTTTAATTTTATTGATTAAGGATTCAGAAACTGAAGAACGAATTTCAACCTGACTGATATCGGCAATGGAGGCTGAGGGCATAGCTTGGGATGCCATGCCACCAGGCACCACATTTATAGATGTGACAAAACCTTTGATTGGAGAGGTGATGGAAGTGTTTGAGAGACCATCTTGTGCCATTATTTTAGTTTGGCTCGAGGTGTCATACTGCATTTTAACTTGTTCAAACTGTTGTTTTGATATGGCGCCTTCCTGATATAAGGTTTGCATGCGCTCATAATTGAGTTTCGCGTTGAGATAGACTTCATTTGCCTGATTATAGGAGGCCAATATCTGGGTTTTATCCAGATCAAAAAGGAGAGTACCTTCAGAAACTTGGTCGCCAAGCTTCACGTAAACATTGGCAACTTGTCCGGGCATTTTAGGGATGATGGATACTTCTTTGACAGGCTCGATTCGACCTGTGAGAGGCACCGTGTTTTCCAGCGTTGTTAATTGAGCGACGGTCACGTGTATATTGATGACGTCGCTGACTTCCGCGGGTCTATTGGCTAAATTTGTCCATATGATTCTAAAAATAACGAAGGCCAAGATCAACATGAGTATGACTGCTAGTAGGGTCTTTTTCCGTGATTTCATTTATTCTACCTCCATAATATCCGACCGACGGGTCGGTAGCATCATTAGTTTACTATAACTGACCCGCAAGTCAATATGGCAACCAGAATTTATTTCGTCAAAATTGCTGGATGTTTTAACGCTAAAAGTGTTATGATTCAATTCAAGGAAATGAAGGTCAAGAGTTTAATGGAAACGAAAAGAAGGGATAATGAAATCATGACAATACTGTCAAAAGCCGAGGTGGAAAAAGTCATTAGCATACTTTCCGAGGTCTATCCTTTGGCTGACTGCGAACTGGACTATAAATCCAGCTTTCAGCTTTTGATTGCTGTGATGTTATCCGCACAGACTACTGATAAAATGGTCAATAAGGTAACGGATGAGCTTTTTAAGGACTATCCGGATTTAGAGACCATGTTAACAATCGATGAAGACGAACTTCAAAGAATCCTTAAGAAAGTCGGTATGTATAAAACAAAAGCAAAGAACCTTATGGCTCTTTGCCGAATGCTTCAATCTGATTTCAATGGAGAGGTGCCAGGAACCCTTGAAGAATTGGTCAGGCTGCCGGGCGTTGGCCGAAAAACCGCCAATGTAGTCTTGTCAAATGCTTTCGATCAGCCAGCTATTGCCGTGGATACCCACGTTTTTCGGGTTGCAAATAGAATTGGGCTTACCTGCGAGAAGGATGTCTATAAAACGGAGATCTCACTGATGGCCCAGCTACCAAAGAATCAGTGGAGCAGCATGCACCACACGTTGATTTGGCATGGTAGGCGCCAATGCTACGCCCGAAAACCCCTATGTGAGACCTGCAGACTAAAAAGTCTCTGTAAAGCTTATCCTATTACTTAGACAGCGCAGCATTTTTTGTATTTTTTCCCGCTACCGCAGGGGCAGAGGTCATTTCTTCCGATTTGTTCGCCTTTAACAACAGTTTTGGATTTCTTATAGGCTTTTGCTATTTCGGCAATTTTTTCATCTGACAAAATTGATTTCCACTGTGGCAGTTCGTAGAGATAATCGGCACCAGCATTGAGCATATTGAAATAAAGCTTTTCAAAATCGATGTCAAGTTCAATCTCTGAGTCAGAGGCGATTTCCTCTAGGAGCAATTCGCTTTTAAGGCTTGTGTTTATACCATCGAGAAAGCCCATAAATAGGACTTCCGTTGCTTCATATTTAGATGCCAGATTGGCGAAAGTGCCTGCCACTTTAAGTTTATAGTCCTGTAAAATGGCGGCGTATATTCTTTTTTCGGTGCTGCTGTAATCCTCCCAAAAGCTGGTATAACTTTCCTTGGTTTGATTATCAATCAATTCTTTCCATTCTTTAAATAAGCTCATTACTATTTTTCTCCTTAAATCTTTCTTATATTTTAATTAAGTGGTTCAACACGAAGGATACTTCTGACTTCCTTTATGAAAGGGTAGCTGCTGATCTCGGCCAAAGCCGGGTCGAGTTGCTGCCTGCTGGATTCGTGAAGAATATAAATAACGGGCACGTCTTCGCCTTCGCTTTTTCCTTTTGATCTTTGCATGACGGATTCAATGCTGATGCCATGATCTCCAAAAATTGTTGAGACTTTGCCTAGAACGCCAGGGACGTCAGCTACGAGAAAGTTAATATAATACATACTTTTTCCTTCTCCAGCAAAGATCAGTTTCGTAGGCGCTGAAATTTGGGGAGTTAAGCAACAGGGAAGACAATCTAATTTTCGAGCGATGTCGATGATGTCGCCGACAATGGCACTGCCAGTTGGCATTGAACCAGCCCCTTTGCCATAAAACATAAGATCATCCACAGCATTGCCTTTTATAAACAGGGCGTTGAATTCATTGCTTACGGAAGCCAGTGGATGCGATACTGGAATCAAAGCAGGCTGAACATGGCATTCCAAAGTAGAACCGTTCTTCTTGGCTGTAGCCAGCAATTTAATTTTATAACCAAACTGGGAGGCATAGGCAATGTCGTCTTTGGACACTTTAGTGATCCCTTCCCTTGGTATGGAAAGCGGAGGGATTTTCAGACCAAAAGCAGTTTGTATCAAAATTGATAGCTTATAGGCAACATCTTCGCCCTCTACATCAGATGAGGGATCCGCTTCAGCAAACCCCTTTGCTTGTGCATCCTTGAGCACGTCATCGTAGTTTAATCCAAAGTCTGTCATCTGTGTTAAAATATAGTTGGTCGTACCATTTATAATACCAACGATTTCATCAAATTCATTGCCGGCAAGAGCTGTCGAAAGCGCATTGAGAATGGGTATGCCTCCTGCAACGCTGGCTTCATATTTAAGTAGCACATTTGAAGCGGCGGCGGCAGACATAAGCTCGTCGCCCAGAGTCGCGATGACGGCTTTATTGGCCGTAACGACATGCTTTTTGTTCTGAAGGGCAGTTAGCATGTAATCGAAGGCTGGGTGGATGCCACCAATCAGTTCGACGACGATATCAATTTCTGGATCGCTAAGAATATCGGCGGCGTTTTCTGTCAGAAGATCAGCAGGTAAATTGAGGCTGCGTTTTTTGTTGATATTGCTGACAAGCACTTTAGAAATGACAATTTCACATCCGGTTAAAGCAGAAATCTTAGCTGCATTCATGGCAAGAATTTCATAGGTGCCTGTACCTACATTCCCAAGGCCTAATAAACCAATTTTCAATGTTTTCATATGCTGACCTCCAGTTTTTTCGATCTATTATATGAGTATTATTCCGTGTATCGCAAAATATTATATTATATTTAACAAAAATTGTCTTTATATAATTGAAAAAATTTATTATGATAGATGAGTTACAGAGCAATCAAGGTGAGAATATAATGTATTCAATCAGCCGAAGAATAAATAAATTGTTTTAGATCAGCCGAAGAATAAAAAGGAAAATGCAGGGAGAAAATGCACAATGCTTAATATTGTACTAGTTGAACCCGAGATTCCACCGAACACTGGAAATATAGCGAGGTCCTGCGCTGCCACTGGGACAACCCTTCATTTGGTTGAGCCTCTTGGCTTCTCCCTTGATGATGCTCATTTAAAAAGGGCTGGCCTTGATTACTGGCCTTTCGTTACCATCAAGATGTACAAAAGCCTGGCTGAATTCATGGAAATCAATGAGAATAGTTCTTTATACTTCGCTTCGACTAAAGGGAAAAGGCTTTATACAGAGATTGCTTATGAGGATGAGTGCTATATTCTTTTTGGCAAAGAAACTAAGGGACTTCCCAAAGATTTAATAGAAGCAAATGTAGATAGGTCCATTCGCATTCCTATGTGCAAGGACACAAATTTGAGATCGCTTAATCTATCGAATTCGGTTAATATAGTTTTATTTGAAGCATTGAGACAAAATGGCTTTCAAGGGTTATACTAACTATATAAAATAAAGTATAATTGATAAGGCTTATGCTAAAATATATGCAATAATTAATAAGTTTTAAGGAGAAAGACTAATGTGGATCATTATATTTAAACTATTAGGTGGCATAGGGTTACTTATATATGGCATAGAAATCATGAAAGATGCTCTTGAGAAAACAACCTCTGGGAGAACGCAAAAATTACTTGAAACTTCACCTAAAAACACCTATATCGGTATTTTGGTCGGTGTTGTAGCGACCATGATCAATCAAAAAAGTTCAGCTACTACCATCATGGTTGTGGGATTTGTTAATGCCGGCATGATGACCCTGGCTCAAGCCGCCGGAGTTATAATGGGCGCAAATATAGGAACCACGGTTACTGCACAATTCCTCGCTTTTAACTTGGATGCGATTGCACCCCTCATCGTTGGAGCCGCTGCTATCACGTGGCGCTATACGAGCAACAAAAGGGTCGAGTATATCGCTGAAATTTTTCTAGGCTTTGGCATGATGTTCATTGGTATGATTTTTCTTAAAGGCGGAATGTCTTCAATTGGCACATACGAAGGGATAAAACTTTTCCTGGCAAGTCTTACAACCCTTTCAATTGGAAAGTATCTCATCTTGATTCTATTCGGATTCTTATTGACAGTTCTTTTAAAAAGCAGCAGCGTAGTAACGGGTGTCTTAATCGCCATGGCAGCATCGGGCATTTTAGGGCTGGAAGCCGCCATGCCTCTCATATTAGGCTTGAATATTGGCAAGTGTGTCAGTGCCATCGTCTCCAGCAGAGGCGCAAATAGAACCGCCAAGCGCGCTGCCGTCATGAATCTCATCTTCAATCTGGTGGGCGCTATTGTCATAGTTGTCTTCTTTAGAGTGCTTATGCAGGATTTGGTCATCTATCTTTCCCCAGGAGATACAGCAAGGCAAATTGCCAATGCCCACACGCTTTTCAATCTTGGCAACACGATCCTATTCCTGCCTTTTGTGGGCCTTCTTGTCTCAGCGACGGATAAAGTTGTTCCGCTCAAACGTCATGATGATAAACAGTCTTCTGAAATGAACTTGGATATCAGAATGCTGGAAACTCCTGGAATTGCACTAGCGCAGGCCTATAACGAACTCATAGAGATGACAAAGGCTTCAGTAAAAAATTATGATCTTAGCTTTAGCTCTTTGCTGCATGGCGATGAAAAACTGGCTACACGGGTTTTTCAAGAAGAAGAGACCATCAATAAAATGCAAAAAGAACTTGAAGTCTATCTCGTAAAATTGTCCCAAAAAAATATTTCGAATGAGCAACACGAAAAACTCAATCTTATGCTTGGTATCACTGGTGACGTAGAAAGAATCAGTGATCTGGCAGAAAATATTGCTCAACTTGCTGTAGCAAAGAGAGAAAATGGGCTTACCATCAGTGAGATGGCTCAGAATGAATTGATTGACCTACATAATAAAGTGGTACAATCAGCCCAAGAAATGGTTGAAGCACTTAAAACAAACAACAGTGTTCTAGCGATAAGCATCATAGATAGGGAAGTCAATATCAATGCGATCGAACAAGAACTGCGAGATAAGCATATCCAAAGGCTTAATCAAGGAGTTTGTGCGCCTGGCTCTGGAATTTTGTTCGTCGATGTTATTAGCAATATGGAAAGAGTGGCGGATCACATAAAGAAAATCGGCGTTTTCATCATCGAAGTGTCGAAATACTAGGAGAAAATTATGGAAAATATTTATGATATCATAATAATAGGGGGCGGTCCTTCGGGTCTTGCCGCCGGTCTATATGCAGGCAGAGCAAGAGCAAAGACGCTGATTATCGAAAAAGGCAATATCGGCGGACTGATCACTTCTACTCATGAAATTGAGAACTATCCCGGTGGACTCAAAGGGGATAGCGGTAGCTCGCTAACCGAAAGGATGAGGCAGCAGGTTGAAGAATTTGGCGTGAAAATTGTTTTTGATGAAATTGTGTCTTTTGACATTTCTGGCTCAGTTAAAGAGCTCAAAAGTCATAACGCTTCCTATAAAGCAAAAGCAATCATTATAGCTTCGGGAGCATGGCCGAGGTTTATTGGGTGCAAGGGAGAATTGGAGCATGTCGGAATGGGTGTCTCCTACTGTGCTACCTGCGACGGATCGTTTTTTACCGGACTTGAGGTCTATGTCGTTGGTGGCGGTGATGCCGCCCTGGAGGAAGGCATTTATTTGACCAAATTTGCTGAGAAGGTTTCCATCATTCATCGTAGAGATGCCTTTAGAGCCGCAAAGTCAATCGTAGAAAAAGCGGAAAAAAATGACAAGATTCATTTTATTATGGACTCCATAGTTGAAGAGATCAAAGGTAATGGCGCAGTTGATGAAATAGTGGTAAAAAATATAAAAACTGGTGAGGTAGTCAGTCATAAGGCTGATCCCGAGGCTGGTATGATGGGCGTTTTTATCTACGCGGGCTATTTGCCAAATAGTCAAATCTGGGAAAATACGCTAAAAATGGACAGCAGGGGATATATCATCACTGACATGGAAATGAAGACTAATGTTCCAGGACTTTTTGCCGCTGGAGACATCCGTGAGAAAACACTTAGACAGGTGGCTACTGCAGTTTCAGATGGAGCTGTGGCAGCGGTTGCCGCATCCGCCTATGTGGATGACCTAGAATAAAAACTAGAAAAGTAGATACGAATGGAGGTGGCTTCATGAAGCTAGGATACGAATTGAATATTGCTCAAATACAAAAGCTGGTGATGACACCTGAGCTCATACAGGCCATCCAGATACTACAATTCAACACTCAGGAGCTAGAAAGCTATGTTGAAGAGCAGTTATTGACGAACCCTATACTTGAAATAGCACCCCCCAGCCAATCAGAGAACCTTAGTCAGGATACTGATCAGGAAAAAAGCAGGGATGAATTTGCATCTAAAACTGAGGGGCCTGTTCGCGAAGAGTTTGATTGGTCGGAGCATTTTAAAGAGTATGATGATATCAGTTATAGACAAGAAGACTATATTAAAAGAGAAAAAAGCACTTATACTTTTGAGCAGTTTGCCACTTCCAGCATAACTCTTGTAGAGCACTTGATGTTTCAGCTTCAATTTGCGCCAATTAAAAAGAGGTGCAGGCAGGTAGGCAGATACATCATAGAATCCCTGGATCAAAATGGCTATATGACCTTATCGGTAAAAGAGATTTCTGAAAAATTTGGCTTTGCTGAGTTTGAAATAGAAACAGTTTTAAGCGCAATTCAAACTTTCGAGCCGGCAGGAGTCGGTGCGCGAGATTTAAAAGAGTGCCTGCTGATTCAGCTTAGAATGTTCGGCACATTAAACGACGTTATTGAACAGGTTATTTTAAACCATCTTGAAGATATCGCCGCCAACAGACTGAATGTCATAGCAAAAGAGCTGAATATTTCGGTTAAAGAGATCCAGGATATCGGGGATATTATAAAATCCCTAGAACCCAAACCGGGAAGAGAATTTGGTGACGCCAACGATACCAGGTATATTACACCCGACGTAACAGTAGAAAAAATTGATGGGAAATATATTGTAACAGTCAATGAAGTGACTGCGCCAAGGCTGTTGGTCAGTTCCTATTACCGCAAGATTCTTGCTGAATCTGATAAAGAATCGACCATTTCAAAATTTCTGTCTGGTCGTTTAAACTCAGCTTTATGGCTGATTAAAAGTATTGAACAGCGTAAACAGACGATTTTTAATGTTGTTAGTACCGTTGTTAAATTCCAGGAGAACTTCTTTGAGGAAGGATCAAAACATCTGAAAACATTGACGCTAAAGCAAGTTGCTGATGAGGTCGGGATACATGAATCGACAGTCAGCAGAGCGATCAATGGAAAATATATGCAGTGCCCTAGAGGCCTTTTTGAAATAAAGTATTTCTTTACAAGTGGCGTGCTTGGCAATCTTGGGGAAGGCATTTCCTCTGAAAGCATCAAAACATTTATTAAGGAGATTATCGACTGCGAAGAACCCGCCTCCCCCTTAAGTGATCAGACGATTTCTGAAATGCTCACAGATCGCGGGATGGAAATTTCAAGAAGAACCGTAGCAAAATATAGAGATGAGATTAAACTGCCTTCCTCATCAAAAAGAAAACGTTACTAATATTAATTTAGCCATAAATTAAATTTTACATATTAATAGGAGGAATCGATCATGAGAACAAAAGTAGGTATTAATGGATTTGGAAGAATAGGCAGAAATGCCTTTAAAGCGGCCTTTGAGAAGAATGCGGACTTTGATATTGTTGCCATCAATGATATCACCAGCCCAGCAACTCTTGCGCATCTTTTAAAGTATGACAGCATTTTCGGGATATTTGATGCCGATGTTTCTTCAACGGAAGATGCTATTATTGTCAATGGCAAAGAGATTAAAATACTGGCCGTGAGAAATCCTGAGGATCTGCCATGGAAAGCTCTTGGTGTAGAACTCGTTTTAGAATCCACTGGTCTTTTTACAAAAAAATCAGATGCAGAAAAGCATATTAAAGCAGGCGCAAAGAAGGTCATCATATCAGCTCCAGCAACAGATGAAGACATTACAATCGTGCTTGGCGTCAATGAAGATAAATATGATCCGAAGCTGCATCATGTCATATCCAATGCATCCTGCACCACCAACTGTCTGGCTCCTTTAGCAAAAGTGATTGATCAAGAATTTGGCATTGTAAAAGGTCTGGTTACAACGATACATTCCTATACAAATGATCAAAGAATTCTGGATTTGCCTCATAGCGATCTGAGAAGAGCCAGAGCTGCCACATTATCCATGATTCCAACGACGACGGGAGCAGCAAAAGCAGTCGGGCTTGTTTTACCACAGCTTAACGGAAAACTGAACGGGATGTCTATGCGCGTTCCGACGCCGGCAGTATCTGTTGTCGATTTGGTTTGTGAAGTCAAAAAGAACACAACAAAAGAAGAGGTCAATGCAGCGCTGCTTAAAGCGTCAGAGGGAGAACTCAAAGGCATTCTGGATTATTGCGATAAACCACTTGTCTCAGTTGACTTCAAAGGAAATCCCATATCTTCAATTGTGGATGCCTTGTCAACCATGGTCATAGAAGGGAACATGATTAAGGTCCTATCCTGGTATGACAACGAGTGGGCTTATTCTCACAGAGCAGTCGATTTAATGGAGTATGTTATAAAGAAAGGTTTGTAAGCCATGAAAAAGACAATTAGGGATATAGAGGTCAAAGATCAGCGCGTCATAGTCAGATGTGATTTTAACGTTCCTCTTTCAGAAAGCGGAGAAATCACTGATGATACAAGAATCACCAGTACGTTGCCAACAATTAACAACCTGATTTCAAGGGATGCCAAGGTTATTCTGATGTCTCATCTTGGCAGACCTGATGGAAAGGCCGATATGGCTTTCAGTCTAAAACCAGTGGCAAAAAGATTGTCTGAACTGCTCAACAAGGACGTCGTCTTTATAAGCACTGCCGATGTGGTCAATGCTGAGGTTAAGGCGGCGGCGGAAGACCTAAAACCAGGGCAGGTGATGCTTCTTGAAAACCTTAGATTTAGGGCTGAAGAGACAAAAAACGGCAAACTGTTTTCAAAAGAGCTGGCTGATCTGGCCGACATTTTTGTCAATGATGCTTTTGGCTCTTCTCATCGTGCACATTCATCAACGGTAGGAATTGCAGAGTATATTCCCGCTGTATCTGGCTTCCTTGTCGAAAAGGAAATCAGTTATTTGGGCCTTGCTCTTGAAAATCCCAAAAGACCTTTCACGGCTGTTATTGGCGGTTCAAAGGTTAGCGATAAGATTTTGGTCATTGATCACTTGCTTGACAAAGTGGATGCACTTCTTATTGGTGGAGGTATGGCTTATACATTTATAAAGGCGCTTGGGTTTGAAATCGGAAAATCTCTGCTAGAAGCAGATAAGATGGATCTTGCTCTAGAGCTGATTAAGAAAGCTAAAGACAAAGGGGTTAAGCTTTTACTTCCGGTAGATACACTAGCATCAAAAGAGTTCAGCAACGATTCGCCTTTTGTGGACGTTTCAATAGAGGAAATACCAAAGGATATGATTGGTCTTGATATAGGAAGCAAAACCATTGCTTTATTCAAAGAGACGCTTCTTAAGTCGGAGACAATCATCTGGAATGGACCAATGGGTGTGTTTGAACTGTCAAACTATGCCAAGGGTACCCATGCTGTAGCAGAAGCTATGGCAGAAAGCCACGCCATCACGATTATTG
>JANYJS010000093.1 GCA_025361765.1 Bacillota bacterium | reverse complement strand
TATAGTGGCTCGGTTGTAAAGACAATTTTTTAGGCTGTTTTTAATGAACCCTATATTACAATTGGCAGGAGCTACGCTACCATGCCAAGCAATACCGGATAGTAGTTTTCTGCTGGCGTTTGATACCCAAGGGAGGAATGCAATTTTTCAAAATTGTACAGGTGAATGTAGTTTCCAATCTGCTTCCTCGCATCCTTTATATTTTCATAATCCTTAAGATAGACTTCGTCATATTTCAGTGTGCGAAACCAGCGTTCAATCATGATGTTATCGGCCCAGCGGCTTTTACCATCCATACTGAGTTTGACCCTACTTACTTCAAGTAGATCGATGTAATCTCTTGCAGTAAACTGGCTGCCTTGATCAGAATTGAGGATTTCCGGTTTGGCTACGGCAAATGCTTTTTCAAGCGCACCTCTGACCATTCTGCCGGATAAGGTATCGTCCAGCTCCCAGCCGACAATGAGCCGGCTATACCAGTCAATGATGGCTGTTAAATACACAAAGCCATGCCTAAGGCGGATGTAGGTAATGTCTATGGACCATGCTTGATTCGGCCTTGTAATATTCATGTTTCGAAGGAGGTATGGATACACCTTATGGCCTTTTGCAGGCCTTGATAGATTCGGTTTTGGATAAATAGCATGAATGCCCATTTCGGCCATGTATCTGCGGGTTTTGAGCCTTCCGATGTCGAAGCCAAGGCGTTTAAGTTTTTTGGAGATTTGTCTTGAGCCCCAGGCTGGACTTTCCGTATGCAGTTGGTCTATAGCATTTTTGATGGCTAATTCCGTCTCTGACGGGTCCTTAGCCTTGTAGTATGCACTGCTGCGATTCACACCCAGCAGGGCTGCTACGGTAGAAAGAGGAAGCTCTGCGTTATCTTTTTGAGCGCGGAGTAAATTTACTCTCCCAATCAGGTCCATACAATTCCTCAGATTTTTTTTTAAGCCAATCAACCTGAGTGGTTAACTGTCCGACCTTCTTATATAGTTCGTCCCGCTGCGCTTCAGTGGTTTTGAGATCCTCTTTTATGGAGTCGGATTTCTTATTATCAAAGGCATTCACAGCATTGGCTAAGAACTCACTTTTCCAATTGCGGATCTGATTCGGGGCGATTTCGTTTTCATTGGCGATTACATTGATTTCCTTTTCGCCTTTGAGCACCTCAAGTACAATTTGGGCTTTTAACTCGGCACTGAATGTTCTTCTTTTCATCTTCATAACCTGCTTTCCTGTGATGTTTTTATTATAGCAGGTTCATTATTTTCAGGCCATTTTATTGTCGAGTTTTCTTAGACCGTTATAGAATTGACAGAGGCGCTTCGTCTAAGCAATTGGACGATGAACTATGCACCGCTTACTTTTCACAATGGCATTAAACAGCCAAATGTCTTTTACTGGCTGATGAAAAGCTAATTTTGATCAGTCGCACAATTGACGATAAAGAACACTTGTTCTTTATTTATAAAGGGGATATAATAAGTTATTAAGACATAGAAATCCCGTTACGAAGCAAAACAAAAAACAATGGACCGATTAAAACGACTGTGTTATAATAATTTCATTAAAGTAGTCTGTATGAGAAAAGCATATCCAACGCCCAATAAATAAAATCAAAGAAAAGCGTTTAAATATAGTAGTTGGCAGATTAAGAACGAGGTGACAAAAATGAGAGCAATTTCCCTATTCAGCGGGGCTATGGGACTAGATCAAGGTATGGAAGAGGCAGGAATCGAAATTAGACTTGCAGTTGAAAGAGATAAGTATGCATGTCAGACAATCAGAGCGAATCGACCAAATTTGACTCTAATTGAAAGCGATATTAGAACTGTTACTTCCGAAGAAATCTATCAATTATCAGGAATTAATCCTGATGAAGGAATAGATTTGTTGTTTGGTGGCCCGCCATGTCAGAGCTTTTCGACGGCTGGAAAGCGTAGAGCATTTAACGATGATAAAGGAGTTTGTATAATACAGTTTATTAGAATTCTTAGAGAACTTAACCCGAAGTACTTCTTGATGGAAAATGTTAAGGGTTTGATAAGTGCCTCTCTTAGTCACAGACCTATCAATGAACGACGAGACCAATTCCCACCGCTTAGCGCAGATGAGCAACCTGGGTCAGTTTTAAGATATATTCTTGATGAATTTAATGCACTGGGCTATGCTGTTGATTATAGGATTCTAAATGCTGCTGATTATGGTGTGCCACAGGCACGCCATAGAATTGTATTTTTAGGCAGCAGAGTAGGCGGTGCAATTGAGTTTCCCGAAACAACGCATTCGAAAGATCCTACAGCGAAGTCGAATCAAAAGCCATGGGTTCAACTTGGTGCGGTATTGGAAAACCTTAAAAATGTTCAAGAACACCACTTTCCGAGCTATTCCAATGATCGATTGAAATTTATGCAAATGATACCAAAGGGTGGAGGAAATTGGCGTGACTTGCCAAAGGATTTAATTAAAGAAGCAATGGGCGGAGCTTATGAAAGTACAGGAGGTAGGGTTGGGTTTTATAAAAGATTAAACGTTGATATGCCTTCCCCAACCTTGCTAACTTCCCCACACCAAAAAGCTACAAATCTCGGACATCCCTATGAGGATAGACCGCTTTCCATCGAGGAATATAGAGCAATTCAACAATTCCCTGACAATTGGATTTTGACAGGTAATTTGTCAGAGCAATATCGTCAAGTGGGAAATGCAGTTCCTTTGGGCCTAAGTAAGGTACTTGGTGAAGCGATTATTTTGCACGATAAAGAAAATATGCAATAAATGTGAAGGGGAGTAGTCTGAAATGGATAAACAAACTGTACATAACATAATCGAAGATGCATTACAGTACTTCTATAAAAAGAGAATTCAAAAGCTTTCTGAAATTGACATCTTTCCAATTTTGCAAAGAAAAAACCCATATATGTTTCGTGCATTCGGAACTTCGGATGCACATGCGTACATATTGGATTTATTAGGAGCAACGCAAAGTTCGTCTGATGAAACGCTTTTTGGTGAGTTTTTTGAAACGGTAGCATTGAAGGTTAGCCAAGGAAAGAAATCAGCATCAAATAGCATTGATGTTGAAATATGGGATGATGATAATAAAGCGGTTAAACTAATTGCTGTAAAATCCGGCCCTCATATCTTTAATGCACAATCAAAAAAGAAGCAGAACGATGCATTTCAGGAGTCCATGAGACGCTTAACAAAGGTTGCTGTAGACTCAATTGTTGGGTATGCATATGGCAGGAAGAAATCAAGTGAGAATAACAAATTTGTTTTTCGTGAAATTGCTGGGCAAGCATTTTGGATGGAAATAACTGGTGATAAAGATTTTTATCTAGAGTTAATGCATCATATCGGGAGAATAGCCACTTTACATGAAAAAGAGTTTGAAGAAGAATGGAATAAAAGCGTTAATAAAGTTTACAAGTTATTTATGGATGTTTTCGGGAATACGGATGGCAGTATTAATTGGGACTCAATAATAAGATATAATTCTGGAGCAGATTCACCTAAAGATATAATGAGTGGGATAAGGGAATGTAGAGGCGTATACAAATAATAATACTGGGCTATCCCATAAACTGTGTAAACTCTAAATTGGAGAGATGTTTGTCATGAATAAAAATGAATTTAGTGTTAAAAACTGGCCGGCTACAATCATTACTTCTGTTCAGGAATTGGTTGGCAAATTAGAAGTATTGAACTTAAAGGGAAAGAGTATTAAGCAAATTTGGAACATAGGACTAATATTCGATTATGATGGTGAACAAGCCAAGTTTGCAGAACTCGATGAGCCAATTGTTATGATATTTGATGATATTCGTGTCGAAATTTTATATTCAGACGGTGGTACTGTCAGAATCGGAGATAATAGGTTGCCGCTGGATATCAAATCATATCAAGGGATTCTTTGCAGAAGAGATATAGAGAAATGCTTATCAGAAATTTTAAATAAAAAGATTATCGAGATATTTGTCATGACAGCAAATGAATGCGAGTTTACAGGTGCCTTTGGATTTGAATTACCGAATCAAGATGAATACATTGATGAAATTGTTTTTAAATTTGAGTCGGGAGCTACGCTTCACATATCTGCGTGGTATGATTTTATGCGCATATGGGTTGTGTCAAAAGAGGATGCTGTTTAATGATCAAAAGACTGGCATCAGTTCAACAGAAGTTTTAGGTGATGAGACATGGATAAATATACCAAAGAAGAATTGACTGAGGCCCTTCGTGCCGTATCTTCAATCATCAACAAATGTGAGAAAGTGCAAGAGAAATTCCCAGGGGGCACTTCCCACCACTCACTTCTCAAAAACAGGCTAAATGCAATGTATATTTCAAAAGCGCTGATTGAGGAAGCGATTATTATGCACGATAGATAAAATACACATTTTATTTATGGATGTTTTCGGGAAATTTATTGCGGTGCTTGAAGTAACTGATTTCGAATGGAGGTAGCATAATGGCTGGTAAGTTTGAATGGCATAAGTTTTCAGAGGTGAATCTTGAGGATCCTTTTTTAATTCACTCAAAGAGGATTATGAGGAATTTCCGGTTTGGTTTAAGAAAAAAAGCGATGCAGGGGAGCATGCCCTAGTTTTTAATGATGAACAAGGTGTGGGTGCGTTTGTTTATCTTAAAAGAGAAAATGAGGATATTCAGCTAATGGATAAAACATTACCTGCCATACCTCGTGTTAAAATTGGAACACTACGATTGGCTGAACGGTTCCGAGGAATGCGACTTGGAGAGGGTGCATTAGGTGTTACTCTTTTAAAATGGCGTGATGATAAAGCTGAGGACATTTATGTTACCGTCTTTGAAAAACATTCCGAGTTAATCAGTTTTTTTGAGCGATTTGGCTTTAAATATATTGTTATTAATAACCGCGGAGAGTTCATATATCTAAAAAGCCGCAGCAAAATTGATTATAGTGACCCTTATAAAGCTTTTTCATTTATTCGGGCTAACTTTAGCAAAGCGGGTTTATTGCCTATATTCGAGAGATTTCATGATAGACTATTTCCTTATTCTGAGTTAAAAATCAGAAAGCGCGAGATTGAAGAGGAAACAGCAGGCAATGGGATTATTTGATGCTCATCCTTACAATTCAGATTACACAAAAGAACAATTCATTAAACTATTGGAAATGGGTGATGTAGATGTGCAAAATGCTATTATCGATTAATCCGGAACATGTAGAAAATATATTAAATGGCAATAAGCAGTTTGAGTTTAGGAAAATTAAGTGCAAATCTGAAGTGGATAAGATTATAATATATTCCACCTCCCCAGTAATGCGTGTGGTCGGCGAAGTTGGAATTCTGGAAGTAATAGTAGATACTCCTAATGAGGTTTGGGAACTTACTGCCTAATTTTCAGGAATTACAAAGCATTTCTTTGATGTGTATTTTGAGAATAAAGAAATTGCCGTAGCCTACAGGCTCGGCAAAGTGAAAAAATACAAAGAACCAATGAAGCTTATAGATTTTGGGATTAGTTTTGCACCGCAGTCATTTGTATATATTTAGAAATAAATTAGCACTGGAGCCGCCATTTTTGCTCTGACAGTTAAGTCAATATAAATTATGAAATTCTGATTTATATTGACTTAACTCTCGTTTGGCCCCTGTAATTGAGCCGACGGGAGTGCTGAAGGGTGCTGGCAATGTAACGAAAAATTGAAAGTGAGTTTGAAAAATATCGTATTATTCAAGACAAACTGTTTCAGTCCGATTTTGATAAATTAATTGATGGCATTAAGAGATAGAGGTTCTTGACGAAATACGCAATCCTATAAGCTGAGGCGCATTGTTATAATTTGATTATTGATGGGGGATGAGTTTATTTTTTTATTATAGGAATTTGAATCTCCGAAATATATTCATCCTCTGAATCCGAAAAATCGTAATCTACGATGTTTTTTTCAATAGAGTCGCCTGCAATTTGATAGTCATTTTCTTCAATCCATCGGATCAGTAGATGATAATGCTTCCTCATATCCGTATATGGTCCTAAAAAGGTTATGCAAACATAGTCGTTTTCAGGAAACACCTGCAGCTGCTTATAAAGCTCTGAATCCATGGGCACGATTTCTATGAAATATCTGAATTTGTTTAAAATCCCTTGATCCATATCTTCCTTTGATAAAGAGGTATAGATCTGCCCTTCTATTAGCCAGGAACTTGTTTTTAAATATTTTTCACTCGTCTTAAAAGTCTGTTTAATCTCATAATCACTTTCCACATTATTCACATCGATAAACGCGCCCATTCTTTGTGGAATTTTCTTTACAATGATTTGATTCAGCTTGCCATCGATATTTTCTAAAAGCTCAAGCTTTGTTTGAATATTCTTCCTCAGATTTACCAGTCTGTTGATTTTTAAATCTATTTCCTGTTCCTTCTTTTTCAGCAAGCTAAGAAGATTGTTTGTATTTTTATTACCCATGTATTTTTTTATTTCACTCAATGAAATATCAAGATTTTTAAAAAATAGAATTCTACTTAACTTGAAGAAATCCCTGATGCTGTAGTAGCGATAGTCATTATTCTCCTCGTACTCAGGCTTTAGGAGATCAATTTTGTCATAATGCCTCAAGGTGTCAGTGCTGATATTAAATAATTTTGACAGCTCTCCAATAGAGAATTTATCTTTCATAAAAATTTCCTTCATTTCTTAATACTTAAGGGCGTTTTTAGTTGGATCCATGTTTATTTTCATCATACTATTGACCTTAGAGTTAGTCAAAGGTTTATGATTCACTTAGATGAATTTTAAGATTCAATTAACAAAATAAAGGGGAAAATATTATGAGCGGTTATAACGCAGTATTAGCAAGAAATACGGACAATGCTCCGAAATCATTTGGTCCATACTCACAAACTGTAGCTTTTTCTCATTACAATAATCTTTCGGCTCAATTACCTGTTGAACCAAAGACAGGTAAATTAATTGCTGGTGGAATAAAAGAGCAGGCTCAGCAGTGCTTTGAAAACATTAAGGCAATTTTAGAAAGCATCGATCATGCTATGAGCGATGTTGTTAGAATCACGGTATTCGTGAAGAATATCAAAGATATGGATGCAGTGGACGAAATATACAAAACATTCTTCCTAGCTTATGTTCCTGCGCGCACGGTAGTTGCTGTAGCGGCTTTGCCTATGGGAGCTTTAGTTCAAATTGAAGCACTTGTCGCAAATGGTGTAGGTACAATTCCGAATTCACCACAGGCAGGCGATCTTATAAAGCTAACGAATAATACAGCAAAAGCACCAATAAGTCCTCTATCTACTCAAACTGTGTCTTTTTCTCATTACAATAATCTTTCAGCTCAATTGCCTATCGATCCAAAAACTGGCAGGCTGGTCGCTGGCGGTGTCAAAGAGCAGGCCGGACAGTGCCTCGAAAATATCAAGGCGATTTTAGAAGGTATAGATGTTCCTTTAGACGATATTGTAAAAATTAATATATTCCTTAAAAATCTATCGGATGATGAAGCCGTAAACGAGGTGTATAAAACATTTTTCCCGGACTCGGCGATCGCCAGGGCAGTAGCTTATGTTCCTGCTCGTACAACGATTGCTGCGGCAGCTTTGCCAATGGATGCTTTGGTACAAATTGAAGCGGTAGTGTCTCATGGAGATGGTACGCCGCCACAGGCCATTGAGGACAGGCACGGACTTATCATCAAAGCAAACAACACAGAACATGCACCAAAGTGTTCTCTATCCACGCAAACTGTAGCATTTTCACATTATAATCACATTTCTGCTCAACTACCTTTGGATCCAAAAACTGGCGAAATGGTAGCTGGCGGTGTAAAAGAGCAGGCGGGGCAGTGCTTAACAAATATCAAGGCAATATTAGAAAGCGTCGACCACGTAATGGACGATATCGTTAAAATAAATCTCTTCCTTAAAAACATTGCAGATATTGATGCAATAGACGAAGTTTACAAAACATTCTTCCCAGGCGGTATTCCTGCGCGAAGAACGGTTGGCGTATCTGCTTTAACTAAAGATGCTTTAATTCAGATCGATGTGGTTGTATCTAACGCTGAAGGAACACCTCCAATAGCAAAATAGTAAAAACTGCTCGACTTACGTGAAAAGCAAAAGCCAGTATTGACAGAATTTTAGAAAGAATAAGAATTACATATTAAAGAAGTTTCGGGAAACCGAAACTTTTTTTTAATGCATAGCAAGCTTATCATTCAATCCCATAGGAATGGATTTGCGATTGTGGTAAAATAGAATTAAATACGATGAGGAACACATCCCAAATGCCATTTTGCTGCCAGTTGATAAAATTGCTGACGAAGTGGAAACAGAAGTGCTACCGCCTCTACGGCTTGTTGAAATGGGATATAAAAACATTTATAATTTGGGTGGCATTAATGATCGGCCGTATGATAAAATATCAGCACAATGATCAACAGAAGTTTTCAACATTTCTAATTTTATCAATAAGTTGAAAGGAGCATAAGCTATGGAAAATTTATTTGATTTAATAGTCATTGGTGCGGGGACGGCTGGAATGGGCGCCGCAAAGAAATGCAAAAAAGAAGGCTGGAATGTTGCCTTGATTGATTCAAGACCATTTGGGGGTACCTGCGCACTTCGCGGGTGCGATCCAAAAAAAATACTGGTTGGCGCAGCAGAGCTTATGGACTGGAATCAGAGAATGAAGGGTAAGGGTATTGACGGGTCTTTCGCCATCAACTGGTCAGACCTGATTGCCTTTAAAAAAACATTTACGGAGCGTGTTTCCGAAAACTATGAAAATTCACTGAGTAAAGCCGGTATTGTTTTGTTTCATGGACATGCTAAATTTGTGGGCCAAAAACAGGTATTGGTTGAGGATCACATTTTGGAAGCCAAATTTATTCTTATTGCAACAGGTGCAATCCCAATGCCGCTTTCCTTTCGGGGAACTGAGTATATGATTGACAGCGAAGCTTTTCTTGATTTAAAAGAATTGCCAAAGACAATTGTTTTTGCCGGTGGGGGATTGATTGCTTTTGAATTTGCCCATATTGCGGCTAGAGCTGGCTCGGAGGTTCATATTATTGAAATGCAGGACATGCCTCTGGCTAATTTTGATCAGGATTTAGTAAATATGTTGATTGCCAAATCAGAAGAAATAGGGATTCGAATTCACGCCGGAACAAGTGTTGATTATGTCGAGAAGGTTGAGGATCATTTTGTTGCACATTGTTTGAAGCAGGAAAAAGAAGTTCTAATCAAAGGAGAGATCGTTGTACACGGCGCTGGCCGCGTGGCTAATATGGTAGGTATGGACCTTGAGGCCGGAAACATTGAATATACCAGGAAGGGCATTGTTGTTAATGAGTATTTGCAAAGCGTCAGCAATCCTTTTGTGTATGCGGCGGGTGACGCTTGCGCTTCGCCGGGGCTTCCATTAACTCCTCTTGCAAGCATGGAAGGGAAAATATCGGCCCTAAATATGCTAGGAGCCAATCAAATTAAACCGGATTATTCACTCATGCCGACAGCGGTGTTTACCGTTCCTAGTATCGGGGCAGTTGGTTTAACTGAGGCGCAAGCTTTGGCGAAAGGCCTTGATTATCAAATAGTGAAGGTTGATATGTCAGATTGGTACACTTATAGAAGAACCAATGATTCTTACGCAATGGCCAAAGTGATTGTAGATCGTAAGACAGACCTGATTTTAGGGGCGCATATCATGGGCGGTCAAGCTAGTGAATTGATAAATCAATTTGCAACTGCCATGGGCTGTAAAATGCCGGCCGAACAAATGAAGCATATGCTCTACGCCTATCCAACATCAACATCGGACATTGGTTATATGCTGCCATAGTTGAGACGGCTCTATTATGAGTTTACAGTCCGCACCCCTTTATCACTCCCCATCGCCGCGATAAAATCAATTTCTTTATCATCGATCTTACCAATACTGACTTTGTAACCGCGCCTCAGAAGCTCTAAATATACAATGCTTTCAAGTATGTGACCGACAGCGACATTTTTATCCCCAAGCAGCATGTGGCGCAGACTCACATCCACATTGTCCTTGATAAACAAGCTGTCGACTGTTTTCTGAAACTGCGGCAGATTCTGTATTTCATCAAAAATACATAAGTCATTTTGCCAGGAATAAGCCGTTCGGTGACATATTCATGGAGTTCCCTGTAGTCGTGTAAAGTTTCGTTTGCAATCCTTTGAATTCAGTAGAATATAAAAAAAGATAATTGCCAGTAATTTTCATATTGAACTATAAAAAATGTTTTAAATACATAGTTATCATATTAAGATGAAAAAGGAAATAAAATCATGGGGGAAACTAATAAAAGAAAACAGAGGATCATTGACGCTGCCATTGAGGTCTTGAAGGAAAATTCAATTAAAGAGACCACTAGCTTGTTTGACAAGGCTTTTGAAATACAAAAGGATGACTATAAAAGAAGCAGCTTATCCGGAGCGCCGGACTGTATATGTCCGCGAGCAGTTAAGGATGTTCTTACAGTCCCATCCGCTTTTATTTTACCCGTCCGGCGGGAAGGAATTAACCTGTATAATTTTTGCGCTTCTTGTATTCTGATCCTTGATCGTAAAAGCTGAATAGATGGACAGGTGGCTAGTTGTTATTACAACGCGACTATTTTGCTCATCTAGGACATATGTGCGATGTAGGTTTGTCCCTTATGTGCGATCAGTTGATTAAATAGGACAATGATGTATAATAAAATAGGTTTCCTGATGTCATGTCTACAATAAAATGAAGTAAAAAAATAACCTATATTTAGAGAATCAAGCCGGAAGAAATAAAGGACAATAGCGAAGTCGCAATAACGATAATGATTACAGAATCAAGCTGGAAGTATAGGAGTTCAATATTATGAAACTTAACGATTTTAAACTGGAAGTGTTTTTTGGAAAACATGAGTTTACAGCGCCCTATTTACTGACTCAGTCCGACTGCGAATCCATGACCGTAAAAGAACTACTGGCCCTTGAGCCCGGATCGATGGATACCCTTTTGGGGAGCCGGCTTGGATACACTGAAGTTACTGGAAGTCCAGAGCTCAGAAATGAGATAGCAAAATTGTATTCAAATATGGATAAAGAAAACATCATTGTACATGTTGGGGCACAGGAGCCCATTTTTAACTTCATGAACGTTTTCCTAAACAAGGCTGATCACGTGATCAGCCAATTCCCGGTTTACCAATCACTTTTTGAGGTTGCGCGTGCAATAGGTTGTGAAGTGACAAAGTGGACGATCAAACAAGGCGATCAGGGCTGGTTCATGGATATTGACGAACTGGAATCGCATATTAAACCCAATACCAAACTGATATGCCTTAATAATCCAAACAACCCAACCGGTTTCATTTTCTCAGAAGCAGAAATGAGGAAAATAGCGGAAATAGCACGAAAACATAATATCTATATTTTCTGCGATGAAGTTTATAAAGGCCTAGAACTTGATGGGATCAAGAGACCGTGGTTTTCTGATATTTATGAAAAGGGCGTCTCCCTAGGTGTAATGTCCAAGGCTTATGGTTTAGCCGGGCTTAGAATTGGCTGGATTGCGACCAGCGATCATGAAATTCTTACTGAAATGACAAAAATGAAGCACTATACAAGCATATGCAGCAGCAGTACGTCAGAGCTTTTATCAGTTGTTGCATTAAAGCATAGTAATGAGATCTTAACTAAAAATTTGGCATTAATAGAAAAAAATCTCGAGATTGCAGATGCGTTTTTTAAAAAATATTCCAATCTATTCATCTATAATAGGCCCCAGGCTGGACCAATCGGATTTCATAAAATAAATATTGAAATGCCTATTAAGGATTTTGTGGATAAGCTGGTAGAAGAATCAGGGGTGTTGCTACTTGGCTCTAATATTTATGATTTCGACGGACAATATTTCCGTATGGGTTATGGTAGATCCGGATTTGAAGCCAGCCTAAAACATTTCGAGGATTATCTCCTTTCCTTGGATTTAAAAGTAGTATAATAAGGGCTACTTAATTCTGAAAAGAGGAAAAGGTTATGAAAAAACGCTTGTTTAGATCAATCGTCATATTGTTGATCATCTTGCCGATGTTTACGGTAAATATAAGTTCTAGAGGGCCGGCGTTTGCGCTGAGCTTTCAGCCCCAGAGCATCACAAATACTTTTGGTAATGATGCGGCAACCACACATAATTTTACCTGGGTGACATCCCCTAATATAAAAGTCGGTGTTATTGAGTTTTGCGATAAAGATGAATTTACCGGATTTGACCAGGACAATATTCAAATCAAATCGGCTTCAAGTGTATTAACAAAAACGGATTCGGATACCAGAATGATTCATAAAGTTGAACTTGAGAATTTAAAATCCGGAACGCAATATTTTTACCGTGTTGGAACTGATGGAAGCTATAGCGAGCAAGGTGAATTCTGGACAGCAAGCAATGAAACCTGGACAACTGGCAATCAATCCTCAAGCTTCACCTTTCTTAATATCACGGATACCCAAGGGGCGACAGCAAGAGATTGTGCTTTATGGAAGAATACCTTAGATAAGGCACTTGACCAATTCCCCCAGGCCAGGTTTCTGATCCATACCGGCGATATGGTGGACGATGGACAAAAAATAAGCCAGTGGAATCTTTTTCTTGGCGTAGCATCAAAGGAGCTTATGAATCTCACGATTGCCCCCGCCCCCGGCAATCATGACGTGCTGAATAAAAACACTACCAACGCCAATGCCAAAAACTTCACTGAGAGCTTTAATCTTCCGAAAGAGATAAATACGGGCGTGCCGCCAGGCACAGCATATTCCTTTGATTATGGGAATACGCATATTGCGGTCATAAATACAGAGTGTGACAGCATCAATCTAAAGAAACAAGCGGATTGGCTAAAGCTCGATATGTCAGGGTCGACAAAGCTTTGGAAAATCGTAGCGCTTCACAGAGGACCTTATGGGGCGACTTATGATTCGGCAGCCATTAGGAAGTCTTTGACGCCGGTATTTGATGAACTCGGCATTGACCTGGTACTTCAGGGCCATGATCATAATTATGTGCGATCGTACAGCATGAGAAATGAAACTATAGCACCAGACGGGAGAGGGACTCTTTATATTACCGGAAACTCTGGCGGCGTTAAGTTTTATCCCCTCAAGCCGAGGTCATGGCAGCAAGTCGACCTTCAACCTAATACGCAGATGTACATAGCGGTAACTGTTGCAAACAATAGAATGCTCATACAGGCGTATGATGTGAATGATGTATTAAGAGACAGCATCACCCTTGATAAAGTGGTCCTATTTCTTGACGGTGTGGAAATCAAATCTGACGCCCAGCCCTATATTAATTTGGATAACAGAACTATGGTGCCAATTCGTCTAATAGCTGAAAAGCTTGGAGCTAAGGTTTCATGGGATACTAACAATCAAAGTGTAACGATCATTAACAATACGGATAAAATAAAAATGGCCATTGGTTCAAATGAGGTCATGGTGAATAACAAGACCATACTCATGGACACTGGCCCAGCAGTTGAGGACAGCAGAGTCATGGTGCCGCTACGCTTTGTAGCCGAATATATGGGGACATCTGTGAAATGGGATGCAGAGCAGGGAATTGTAGAGCTATACTCCAAGACGTATTCGCGCAAATAAGTTTGAATGCAGATTTTTGAGGCAACAAATATGCAAAAATATGATATAAGGAGAGAGCAGAAATATGAATCGTAAACATGCCACAGCTATGATTTTATTGGTCATTTGTTTTATCGCACTTTTCGCAGGTTGTAACAGCTCTTCCGATACAGACTCGAAACCCCCTCCATCACCGGGGACATCAACACCTCCATCAGAAACTCTGCCGTCTCAGGGTGAAACAAAAAGGTATACTTTTCAAAATTTTGAGTTTGAGCTTTCTAACGTCATGTCTGACAGAACAGAAACGATGCGCGATGATGCCGGTAATGAGTGGAAGTACACCGTTATCACCTATGATCCTAGCGCAAAACTTACCGTGATTAATGCGGATATGAGCGATGCCACCTACAATGAAGATGGCAAGGCGCATCCGCAGTGGGGGATCCTGGTTAATGGGGATGCGGACATAGAGGAACGGATTAAAATTACGGATGATTTGAAGCCCCTCGAGATTACGCCGAATATGGTGGGAATCTATAACCTTGAGGCGAGCCTTTATATATTCAGATTTGAAAATTCATTGCGCTGAAAGCGATTTGATTTTGCAATGTAATTAAACACTGATTGACGCGATTTAATTAAGAAAAAGGTTGACATATATTAAAATAGGTAATATAGTACCTATAAGGATAATATATTACCTAAAAATACTGGAGGCGATATTGTGAAAAAACTGGATGCGATGAAAGACCGAAAATTTATTTTTGGATCGGTTCAAATAGTGGCGAATAAGATGGACACATTACTTGAAAGAGAACTCAAAGTGTATGGCTTGACATCTAAACAATGGTTCCTGACTGTTGTTTCTGAAAATGCCTTAGACAAGCTCCCAACATTAAAAGAAGCTGCAAGGGCCATGGGCAGCTCTCATCAGAATATAAAACAGTTGGCATTAAAACTAGAGCAAAAAGGTTTGCTGGCACTTGAAAGAGATAAAAAAGACAGTAGAGTGACAAGAATTAGATTAACGGATGAAAATGATCAATTCGCAAAAAAAATACAAGTAAAAGCTGCGGCCTTTACGGAGGCTCTTTTTATGGGCATTGAAGAGGATGAGATTTCAAAAGGGAGAGCTATGCTGCAGAGAATGATGTCTAATCTAGAACAGATGGATCAAAGGGAATGAGAGATTTGTTAAGGTAAATGAATAAGACTATCTAAAAATTGAAAAATTGAAAAGGAATTTATGATGAGAAAATATAAAAGGCCAATAAATATACTTGTACTATGTGTTATAGCCCTAGCCTTTTTCGCCTGTGCTTTTGGTCTGTTTTCAAGTGGAGGATCGGGCCAATATGACTTTAAGTCAATTAATAACGAAATTGTAAAAATTTATGGAGAAGGCATTTATAAGAATGATTCGGTATCAGGTGTTGCTCAGGCGAAAGCATCTGACTTTGTCACGCTTACTATTGGAATACCCTTGCTTATGGCTTCGCTTTACTTCGCCAATAAGGGCTCCTTTAGAGGCGAGCTCATGCTGACTGGGACATTGGGGTATTTTCTTTACACCTATATGTCATATACATTTTTGCTCACCTACAATCCTTTATTCATAGTATATGTGACTATTATGTCAGCATGTTTGTACGCATTTATTTTGTGTTTCATGTCCTTTGAAATCGAAACAATGCCTGAAATGTTTAACGCAAAAATGCCAATAAAATTTCTGGGCGGTTTCCAAATAGCTGTGGGACTGGCTCTTTGCCTGATGTGGTTTGGTAGAATCGCACCGTCAATATTTTTAGGGTCCATTCCAGCTGGACTTGAGAATTATACAACTCTTGTTATTCAAGGCATGGATCTTGGCATCGTTATGCCAGCGGCCTTCCTTTCAGGCATTTTAATAATCAAACGAAAGCCCATCGGCTATTTGCTATCATCGGCAATTATTATAAAGGGTGTAACAATGCTCACCTGTATCTCAGCAATGATTGTAAACATGGCTCTAAAAGGTGTTGATATGAGCTTGGTAGAAATTCTTGTCTTCCCGATGTTGAATCTATTGGCGATAATATGCTTAATCCTTTTACTGAAAAATACGTCAAAAGATGAGAACATATCAAATACAGAATTAAATAGGAGGATGGGAATTCATGCTTAAAAACACCGAGAAGAAATCGATTGAGGGTCATACATCCATTATATTCAAAAATTGCAATAGCGCTTGCGCTTGCAATCTCATTACTTGCTGCAATTTCAGCTTCACTTGGCATATTTAATCCGAATATCTATAGCGAGCTGGTAAAGAAAGAATTACTATCTCAAAATCTCTATTATGGTTCTATCGCTCAGGATATGATCATGCTTCCATTTTCAATCGTGCTACTTGGGCTATCTCTATATTCATTCAAATTGCCGAAACATTTAAACCGCTTAATCAAAGCGTTTCTGTCATTTATCCTGCTTTTAATGATCCCATTATAGATAGCGCGGATCATTCCAAATATTATAGCCAACAGTCCATCTGAAACTTATGCTGTCTTCATTTTAGATTTGGGCATCGTTTTTCCGGCAATAGCTATTATAACAATGCTGCTATTTAAGAATAAAGCATTAGGCAAAGTTCTGGCTGGCGTAGCTTTAATGAAAATATTTGCATTGTGCCTATCCTGGTCATTCGGAGAGCTATATGTACCCCTAACTGGACATACAAAGGTTGCAATAGAAATGGTAGGGCTCGCATCTTTTTTTACTATTGTCAGCGCAGCTTTGCTCGTACCTTATTTTATCCATTTAAAAATAGACGAACAAAAAGAAAGATGAGTTTAGGAGGTAACTGATATGCACAAAATTTTACAAAACGAAGATTTAAAAAGCAGTCTCATATTTGCATTCATAGGACTGATTGCAAGCATTTTTGCAGCATTATACCAAATTTCCATGTTTACGGAGGACTTAAAGCAACAAATCATTTCTCAACTTGGCTCACTCGAAGCGCTAATCCCTATTGCCGCGGTGCAAGGAGCACTAATTACTTTCGTTGCGACCTTTATTGGATTAAAGCTTGCGAGAAAGGTCAATCTAAAACTAAACTTTAAATTAGATCGAAAGGCTTTACTTTTGGCAATTTTGATTGGCTTTGCTACGGCGTTTATCATTACAGGATCAGACAGCTTTATTTTCGCCAAATATCTGCCATCGCAAATAACAAACTATGTATTTTCTCCGAATTTGCAGCAGGACATCTCCCAGTTACAGCGCAGTCGATTGGATTATCTATGCCTATAATAATAAGATGCTTTGTTTTAAATGGAATTGGTGGGATTGGATTTGGCTATTTGTTCTGGAAGAAGGGACTAGCATATTCGATGCTTGCCCACGGAGCAACGCATGTATTTATGCAGGTGGTGTTTATGCCTATTTTGTTTTAACTTTTATATACAAATTTATCTGATTAAAACCCCCGTTTTTAATCGAGGAAGCATATAATGATATTGTATTTGCGATTCTTGCAACAAATTGATTTCCAGCATAAAAATTCTTCCAAGTATATTGACCTGGAAATCAAGGTACAAGAGAAGGAGGGGGAATGGTTTTGAGGAAAAATGTTAAGAACAATGTTTCTTGGGTTGGAAAAGTTGATTGGGAATTGAAAAAATTCCATGGTGAGGAGTATACGACCAACCATGGCTCGTCTTATAACGCTTATTTGATAAAGGAAGAGAAGACTATTCTGATTGACACAGTATGGATGCCTTATGCAGAGGAATTTGTCGAGAATTTAGCAAAAGAAATTGAATTAACGAAGATTGATTTCATTGTTGCAAATCATGGGGAAATAGATCACGCCGGTGCACTCCCGGCCTTGATGAAACATATTCCTGATACGCCGATATACTGCACAGCAAATGCGGTGAAATCATTGCGGGGGCAATACCATCAAAATTGGAATTTTAAAGTGGTTAAAACGGGTGATAAAATTGATATCGGAAACGGCAAAGAACTGATATTTGTGGAAATGTCTATGCTGCATTGGCCCGACAGCATGGCAACTTATATGACAAAGGATAATATTTTATTTAGCAATGATGCTTTCGGACAACATTATGCGACCGAAAGTTTATTCAACGATTTGGTGGATGAGTGTGACCTTTTCAAAGAGGCGATAAAATATTATGCAAATATATTGACTCCATTCAGTCAGATTTTGACAAAAAAGCTTGAAGAAATAATATCTTTCGGTCTTCCCATCGACATCATTGCCACAAGTCACGGCGTTATTTGGCGAGATAATCCGATGCAAATTGTGGAGAAATATGCAAAGTGGGCCAAAAATTATCAGGAGAATCAAATCACAATTATTTATGATACGATGTCTAATGGGACGAAACGACTTGCGGAAAAAATCGCTGAAGGGATGTCTTTGTCTGATCCCCATGTTATGGTGAAAGTGTTTAACTTGGCTAAAAGTGATCAAAATGACTTGATTACTGAGGTATTCAAATCAAAGATGCTTGTTATGGGCTCACCTACAGTCAGCAACAGCATACTTCACTCTCTTGCCGGTTTTATTCATTTGATGAAGCAACTTAAATTCAAAAACAAGAGGGCTGCAGTATTCGGATGCTACGGCTGGAGTGGAGAGTCAACAAAGGTTTTAAATGAGTTGCTGACTGATGCCGGATTTGAAGTCCTTCATGAAGGCCTTAAAAATCAATGGATCCCGGACAATGATCAGCAATTATCAGCCATAGAATACGGTAAAAAGATTGCAGATTTGTTGCAGGAGTCTAAGTAGGTCGTATAATAAATTTATGCAGGAAGATTTGAAGTTCAATGATTCTTTAATATACGGAGGGCACAGGATGAGAGAATTTACGCAAAGTTACCCCCTATTTTCTTTACGTGGACTCAACTGTGGCCTTTGCCCACGTTATCAGACGAAGGGCGATTCCAAATGCCCAGGATGCGGCGGAAAGGATTTCTATTTAAAAGGTTGAATAAAAAAGTAACTTCCACTTCGTTCAGAAGCAAGGAAGCGCAAGACTTACTTCCGCTTCAAAAGTGCTTTTATGCTATTTTAGTTGATAAAAAGGTTGTATTTGTGGTATCCTGGCCTTGTCATAATGCCTGTGATTTAATAGATTGCAAGGTAAACAAAGCAAGGGAAATTGGTGTGTCAGACTAAATTCCATTTGCTTTGATGATATTTAAAGATACCTTGCCCAGGCAATATTATGTTCTTTTAGTATGGAGTAGGCTTGGTTTCAAGAGTATCTTGTCAGGGTCAATTCGCCGAAGGCTTAGTTTTTCCAGCACTTCCTTTGGAAGAAGCACTGCAGCTAAGTCTATCGGCGATTTTC
>JANYJS010000111.1 GCA_025361765.1 Bacillota bacterium | reverse complement strand
CTTTTTGATCATGTCAAGGTCTTCAGCATCGATCATTTGCGCAATAGATTTTTCTCCGCCTATGATATGCTTTTCCAATATTTCGGAAACCTGATCTGGGGTCACGTTGACAAATGTTTCTTTTTTCCCCTGGTCGTCAATGATATCAACCATCGGCTCGATGAAACAAGTCCCGATACATCCGGTCTTTTCCAAAACAATATTTGCATTCTTTTCATTTATTTGCTTTTCAAATTCATTGTAAACTTTGTTAGCGCCAGCAGCGATGCCGCAGCTTCCAAATCCAATAATTACTTTCATCTATTTCACCCCCTATGCCTTCTCATTTTTTTTAATATCGCGAAGAATTTCTCTCACGCTGTCCTTTGTCAGTTTTCCGTAGGTTTCACCATCGATCATAACGACAGGTGACAAGCTGCAGCAACCAAGACAAGCAACATTATTAAGTGTAAAGAGTCCGTCTTCTGTAGTTTCTCCATCTTTAATCTTAAGCTCGTCGCAGATGGCTTCTTCAATCATTTTAGATCCATTAACGTGACAGGCTGTACCTTGGCAAAGCATAATGAGGTTTTTACCAATCGGTTTTAGTCTAAACTGGGTATAGAAAGTAGCTACGCCATAGACCTTTGCTGCTTTTATGCCAGTTTGCTCTGCAACATACTGGATAGCTTCCATGGACAGATATCCGTAAATATCCTGTGCCTTCTGTAAGATGGTAATCAGGCTTCCAGGTACTTTTGCATATTTGCCAAGTACCGGCGCTAGCTCTGAAAAATCAGGTGCATCACATAAACCCTGACAGTCGCATTTTTTCGATGTCATTATTCTCTTTCCTCCTAATTTTTATTTTTTTACCGGTTGAATTTTGTCCAGGACTTTGTGACAATCCAACCTATTTAATAAATATTGTAAAAGCCATAGCGATTATTCGCATAGCAGCTCACCTTTATAACAAGCAAATATGATGCCACATTTAAAAGAATGTCTGAAGTGGCATATATAAGCTTCGTTTTTATTTTACAATCAATTATTTCTTATAACCGTCTATATTTTGCAATTTAATTTCACTTTTGAGAATGGGCCATGTAATATTGTAATTTTCCTGTCTATCCTTTGTCTAAATCCATTCACTTTGGATTTATTTTTTAGAGAAATTTATTTCCATTATGAGCAAGCTAATTATTAATAATAGGGCTCCAAAATATGCTCTTGGGAGAAGAATTTCGCCTGCGAAGACATAAGCCACCACACCGGCGAAGACCGGTTCAAGGGTTAGGATGACGCCCACATGAGAAGCAGAGGTATACTGCTGAGCAACACTTTGTACAATAAACGCAAGTCCTGTGCAGAAAATACTCAACACCAGAACTGCCGCCCAGGAGGCTTCCGTGTCAGGGAATCTGGGCGTTTCCATTATAAATGACAATATTAAATTAAACAAGCCAGTAAATCCAAGCTGCAGCACCCCCACCTGAAAGGCATCGATGTGGCTTTTTTTGACCACAATTTCTGTTGTGACAATATGCAGTGCATAAAATAAAGCACAAATGATACAGAGCAGATCTCCGAATGCCGGTTCCAATTTATTATTTAACGTCAGCAGTGCAATGCCAATAAGGGATAGGCCAATTGAAACCCCCAGTTTTCTTCCGGGCGCTTGTCTTTTTATGATAAATACCAGAAGTGGTGTAAAAATGACGGCAAGAGAGGATAAAAACCCAGCATTTGAAAGGCTTGTGTATTTCACCCCATAGGTCGCCGCTATATAGACTACCGTTAAAATTACCCCAAGCAGCAATGCATATTTAAGAGTGTCTACGCTGACCGTCTTCATGCGCTTATAGCACAGTGTCATCGCCAGAAAAAAAGCAATCAGAAATCTTAGTGCGTTTAGGTTCAGCGGTTCAACGCTAACCAAGCTCACATCAATAAGATAATATGACGTCCCCCAAAAGAGGGTCACCAAAAGGAGCATTAAATCTGCTTTGACTTTTTTCCCCATTTCATTTTCTCCAGCCATTTATTTAACTTCTCCAGCCATTAATTCAACCTAATTATTCTTTTCGTTCTTAATATATGATCGTTATTTAAAGTCGCGTCAATTTGTTGCTTTTAACTGGCACATGACTTATATCTTAATTGACATTGTTATTCTTGTAAAGGTACAATGATTTATTGTAATAATGATTTTTGAGAGGTTGGCATGGAAAAATTACCTGTTATCAATAATAAACAGTTCTATAAATCGGTTGTCAGCATTGCGCTTCCTATTGCTTTTCAGAGTCTGATTGCTTCTACTCTGAATCTGGTGGACACGCTTATGATCGGCAGTCTGGGTGAACTCGAACTGGCGGCAGTTGGCCTATCCACTCAGCTTTATTTTATACATTATATGTTGCTTTTTGGCATCACCAGCGGATCATCAACTTTTATCTCTCAGTTCTGGGGCGTAAAAGACATGAGGAATATTCGCAGAGTAACAGGTTTTGCTATAGTGATGAGTTTTTCTGCAAGTCTCTTGTTTTTTATACCGGCATTCTTCTTTCCTGAAGTCATTCTCGGCATTTTTACAGACGATCCAGCGATTATAAATTTGGGCGCCCAGTTTGTATCCACTGCATCGTTTACTTTCTTGACCTTGAGTATTGTCGTGCCACTGGTGTCGGCACTACGAACAACAGAACAAACCAAAATCCCATTGAAAATAAGCGTTGTCGTGTTTTGTACCAACACTTTTTTGAATTACGTCTTTATATTTGGAAATTTCGGCATGCCGGCCTTAGGCGTCAAGGGTGCTGCCATCTCAACGCTTACCGCGAGATGCATTGAGCTTGCCTTAATTCTATTTGTGGTCATCATAAGAAAGAACTTGATATACGGCAAATTGAGAGAATTTTTCTCGTTCAATCTTCAGCTGGTCAAAAGAATAGTGCGAAATGCATTGCCTACAACCATTAATGAGGTTATGTGGGGCTCTGGGATGGCCGCTTACAACGCAGCTTATGGCCGAATGGGCGTTACTGAATTCGCTTCAATCCAGGCGAGCAATACCATAATGACCCTATTTATTCTATTTGCTTTCAGCCTAGGGGACGCCACGTTGATTCTTGTGGGAAAAAGGCTTGGCGCTGGTGAACTGCTCTACGCCTATGCAAAAGCCAAAAAACTCTTAAAGCTGTCCGTTATCGTGGGCGCTATATCTGGGATCATACTCATTATACTATCGCCTTCGATTCTGCAGTTTTTTAACTTCACTCCCAAAGGACTATATAATGCAAAAAATATCTTGCTTGTCTACGGGCTTTTTATGAGCATCAAGGTTTTTAACGGAATCAATATTACTGGGCCCTTTAGGGCCGGTGGTGACACCAAATTCGCCATGCTGGCGGAGATAGGCTGCGTGTGGCTGATTGGGGTTCCTCTTGTCTTTTTAGGTACCTTTTATTGGAGTCTCCCTGTTTATTATGTGGTTCTACTTGCCCAAACTGTGGAAGTCGTTGAATTTTTCTTATGTTTCTTTAGATTTAAATCGAAAAAATGGGTCAATAATATGATCCATGATATTCATTCTTAAATGCCTTACGTTTTTATCAGTTAAATATCTGCTATGAACAATTCCAGCGCCAGATTTTTATCCAGCATACCAGTTTTAATACGTCTATCGACCCTATAGGCATCTCCAAGGATTGTTTTTAGGTGAGATAGTGTGTATTTTTCAGATAATCCGTGTAGGATTTTTATCCTATATGGATTCAACCCCAGATTGGTGCTAATTTCCGAGAAGCTTTTTCCTTCTTCTTGCATCTCTTTAATCATAGTCACTGTTTCAAATTGACTGCAAATCAAACCTAGAATTTTGTATTCATTTTCCCCATAAAGAAATAGATGGCTCAGCATCTGAAAAGCAGACCCTTTGTTCCCTCTTCCTAAGTTATCCATCATAGCAAATATATCTCTTTCAATATTCCCTGATAAAGTTTGGTTGACATCGTCCTTTAAAATTTCGTCTCCAGTTGCATGGGCTACCACTTTAGTGAGATCATTGTCCAGATTATACAATGTGTAATTGGTATTTTTATCGTAATAGCCCGAATCAGCAATAAAGTCAGATATGACCTGAGATTTAGCCGTTTTGCCTCTTAACTTCAGTTGCTTGCTTATAAATTTTTTTAAAAACTCCTCAGGCAATTGGTTGAATTCATAAGTTTTCCCAATTTCATTGATGATCTTAGTGATTTTTCTCCTGCCATCTACGGATTCATTGACTAGAATCATTAGTGAAAAATCAGGTATCTCCTTAAAATAAGCCGACCATTTCTTTTCATCTTCACTTTCTGCTTCAAGACATTTAAGCTTTTCTACGACAACAATCTTCCTTTCCGAGAACATGGGCAAGGTCTCGCAACAATTTCTTATTTCTTCAAATGATGCTGTGAGGCCATTAAATTTAATGAAATCAAAGTCTTTGCAAGCTGGATTCACATAGCGATCAACCAGCATTCTAATAGACCAATCGATGAGGTAGCTTTCCTGCCCGGAAAGCAAAACCACCCTTTTAAGCTGATCCATTTTTATGTCAGCCTCGATAATTTTATACGCATGTTCTTTTGTATTTTGAGCTTGTTTGTATGCCACTATTCATTTATATGGCCAAATGCATAAACATGCTTGCCCATACTCTCCTTTGATTAAATTCCAATATTTTTCCAATGCTGATCAAGCATTGTCATTAGTCCAAAATAATTTTCTTGTTTGATATCGATTAGCACAGCGCCATCACGGTCAGTTCTGAATACCATTATACCTTTTTTTTCGTAGTTTTCAACAATCTCAGGATTAGGATGTCCAAAATTATTTTTCCCCACCTGGATGATGGCGCAAGCTGGATCCACGGAATCTATAAAGGCTTCTGTGCTTGAATATCTGCTGCCATGATGAGGAACTTTTAAGATATCTGCTTTTAGATTCAGCCCTTCCTTTATCATTTTCATCTCATCTTCCCCGGTCAAATCACCTGTCATCATGACAGTAAATCCATAATAATTCAGACGTAATAAAAGGTTCATGCTGTTTTCATCAGCAAATCCATCAGTAGCTCCAAGGTCTGATGCTCCCTTGTTTTTTATATAATCCGGGTATAACACGTCGATAAAAATACCTGGTTCCAAATTAATGCGATCTCCCTTTTGGACATAAACCAGTTTATTTTCATCAACATCCAGGGACGACATCAGCTCCTTTTGTTTGTCCTGATTCCCGGAATAGAGTACTAGTTTGCCTATCTTCATCGCCTGAGATAGGGATGCTAAGCCTTTGAAGTGATCTTCATGCACATGGGATACAATCGCCACATCAATTTTGGAGACTCCGTTTTTCAGCAAATAAGGCAGCAGCGTTTTATTGCCTACATCGTAGCCAGATCCGCCAGAGGAAAGATCACGACTGCCCCCGCCATCTATTAGAATATTTTTCCCAGATGGCGTTTTAATGTGAAGGCAGTCCCCCTGCCCTACGTCAATAAAAACAAGTTCTGCCTGGTCATAGTCATCATGGACAAATATAATGCTTGCCATCAGGATCAAAGTCAATATTATGACTACAATTATTTTTTCTTTTTTACGCTGTGGATTATCTTCAAGCATCCTTGATTTTTCAAAATACCATTGGCCAAGCTCAGAGCAACCTAAAAATAGTATAACATAATACACAAACACTGTTATTAATGATGGATTTTCGATGTTAAAATATCCTATGCCCCGAACGGCAGCGAATTTATTGAGTTCAATCATAATCTGGATTAAGAGTTCCGCAGCCGTTGAAAGTAAAGAAAATAGAAAGTATAGAATTCTTTCTATCTCAAGGATCACCACAGAGATTCCTCCAGATATCAATATGGGATTCCCGCATAATGCTAATATTAGACCGATGATCATGAGCAAAATACCAATTGGTAAAATGATGCCGGCAAGCATAATAACTGGCGTGTTTACTACGAATGCACTTAATGAAAAATAGTTGAATATATAGGCAGTGATAGGAATCATGCCAATCTGAATCGCTATAAGTGGCAAGACGAGTTGAACCGCTTTATTTCGCAACGTTTCTTTTTTTTGAGTTTCGAGACTTGTTACTGTTTCTTCTTTCTTTATGGCAGTCAGCTTATCCCTAAATTTTGTCAGCCAGGGCAGTATCACAGCAAGTATGAATACGGCCAAATATGAGAGTTGAAAACCAAGATTCAAAATATTATAGGGGTTATATAGCAGCAGCACGAATGCACTGAATGCCGTACATGTTGTTAAATCATACCGTTCATTGAGGAATTTAGCTGCTATAAATATGATAATCATAAACACAGCCCTGTCTACGGAAGGCGAAAAGCCCGAAAGCGCCGCATAAACCAACAAAATTCCTATTGAGATTCCATTATAAAGCGGGTGTCTTCCCTTACCCACCATTTTGTCTATAAAGGCGTAGATGATGCCTACGTGTATCCCTGATACTGATAATATGTGCGCTGCACCATTTTTTTGGAAAGCCTGATAAGTGCTGTCATCAATAAAATTTTTGTCTCCAAACAGAATCCCAGCCATTAGTCCGAAAGATTCGGGGGACATATTTTTATTCATTTTTTCCATCAACCCGTATTTATACAGTGCAAGGAGATTCGTCTGCACCTTCACTTTTCCTGGCAGTATTGAACACTGCCAGGATTTGGCTTCAATTATAGTGTTGATGTTTCTTGTTTTAAGATAGAGCTTATAATCAAAAAGATGGGGATTTTTTACTGAAGGTGGTCTTGTGACTATACCCGTTAATCGAACAGGTCTACCGACCAAATCCGCATAAACCAGGTTGCTATCCTTTGAAATGCTGCTATTATTTGAAGTGCTGAGATCAATATAATCTAAGGATCCTTTCAGATTTACCAAAAGTCTTTCATTGAAATTTCTCCCTTGATTGCCAAAATAATAAGCTTCTCCAGTAAGTTCAATTTTATAGTAATCTTCATATTGCTTTTGGGCACTGACGACATACCCCGTAACAGTCACTTGCTTATTTTCAAGTTGCTTAAACGCATCTGAATTGGATGAATACAGATTAAAATATAGGCATCCAAGAAAAAAAACGCACAAAAAAGGCTGTAACCATCCTTGTTTTATACTTGGAGCTACAGTCAAAAACATAATCAGGATCAATACCAATCCCCCAATCGGCATCAATCCTTCGCCTTTAAAAACAAAACCAGCCGTTATTCCACTCACATAAGTTAATAGAATAAACACTATCGGTCTTCTCAAGCAAACTTCCCCCCGTATTGAATCGTTTCCTACCCAATCCCTTATCCCGACTTTATTTTGATTTCTTGTACAGCCCTCTGCCTACTTTTTTAACCCCTTCAACCTTTTGAATAAGTTTATCCACATAAATATCGATATCTTTGAAATTCATATTAAAGCCCTTGCCCTTAAGATACTTAAGGATTGTAATCAACCTTATGGGATAGGCACATGGATTCTTAAAATAGGGATGCTTTTCAATTTGGCTTAAGATCTTATCAGCGTCAATGACAATAGCACCACTTTGATTGAAAATCGATATATTAGCCTCTATGTTTCCAATAATGAAGTCAATTTCATCGAGAGGCTTAGCATATTCTTTGAAAAAAGCCCTCAATTCCTTATAGAAATTCAGCTCTTCTCTCAAGTTTTCTGTTGATAGCGGAATCTTTAATGACACAATCTGCTCCTGACTATGAATATCGCTCATTCGGCTATTCTCCTATTTTTTTGTTCACTATATCACTTTGTATATTTTACATTATTTACCATAATCTGTCAAGACTATTTCCCAAATGGCATAACGTTTTCAGTCAAGGCTATTTCCCATCCGACACAATGTTTTCCGGCAAGGATCTGTGCCCAAGACCAATGACCACCTCATTGAGGTGAAGGAGACCAATGCTCATGAAAATACAAACACTAAGATGTTCCTTATGTCTTGTAATGCCAATTTTTCCGCCCCCATTAAGGCCCGCTGCTTTAGCTGCTATTTGCATGATTGCTTCTCTTGCAGCTCCTGCGATTGCGCCATCTTGAACATGGGATTCCTGCGTTAATCCTGCCTTTCTTGAGGCCATAATCGCCCTCTCTATGATGACATGAATCGTGTCAATAATGTTCCCCCCAACATCGACGGCGACTGCATAAATCTGTTTTTCTCTCATTCTTATTATTTCTTGTTCTTCCTCTGCTCTAGTGGACGTAATCGCTAACTTCACAGCACATCGGGCAATATCTACACTGTCAAACATCCGTCAACCTCCTAAATTCAGCTTTTTTACTATTTATTGCAAATATTTATCAATAAATTTATTATACCCCGATGCCAGGCGCGATACAAATCAATTATTACAAGATTATGTTTTTGCGGCCAATACATTAACACAAATTTAATATTATGCTATAATTAATAGATATATATGTTTTAGACACGAGAAAGGCAGGTGAAATGCTTTGACAGAAAATGAGAAACCCCATGATGATTTTGATTATATCTTTGAAGAAATTTTTAAAAATGAACCCATAAATAAAAAGCAAGCTAATAGTACTGAGCCATCAATAAATAACAAGCAAACTAATAGAAATGAGCCGCCAAAAACTAGAGTAGACCGGCTAAAAAAATCTAGAACTTACGTTGGCATTAGTGCCATGAGCAGTCTAACCAAAAGGTTTCGGGATTTTTTCAGAACTCTTTTCAAGTTGGATGGCTCTAAGGAAGCAGGAAGCATGGCAAATAGAAATAATCGCAAGTCGCGTAAAAAGCATAAGTTTGATTATCCGAAACTTTTTAAGGCTCTTTTTATCATTTTTCTAGCTGTTGTTGTAGTTTTGACTGCTACGGTCTTCTTTATTGCCAAAACCGCGCCCCCTATTCAACCAGATAATATCTACTCTCTTCTATCAGAGAATTCAGTTCTATACGATGATCAGGGTGAGGTAATCGAAAACCTTCAAAGTGGTGTACTCAGAACCAATGTCGCCTATATTGATATGCCTAAGAATCTTATTAACGCCTTTGTTGCCATCGAAGATAAAACCTTTTTCACACACAATGGTTTTAATGTCATTCGGATTTTCGGCGCCATTTTTGAAGGCGTTTTTAAAGGTGAAAGCATAAGCGGGACTAGCACGATCACTCAGCAACTGGCAAGAAACCTCTATCTTGCTGAAACCAAGTCGACAAGGTCTTTCACGCGTAAAATCAGAGAGGCTTATTATACGATACAATTGGAGAAGCAGCTTTCAAAGGAGCAGATCATTGAAGCCTATTTGAATACGATTTATCTCGGTGCAAATGCCAATGGCGTTCAGGCTGCATCTCAAGCTTATTTTTCTAAAAACGTCCAGGATTTAACCTTGGCAGAATGTGCCCTTCTTGCCAGTATACCGAAAAGTCCGAGCAAATATGCCCCCCTAAAAAAATACGATAATATCAAAGTGCTCCCTGAAAATGGCAACATTATTTCAAAAGGGGATTCTTATACCATTGTCTATGATCCAGCCTTCAAAGATCGACAGGCACTGGTTTTACAGTTCATGTTGAAACAAAACTTTATTGATCAAGCCCAGTACGATGCCGCCCTTTCCGAAGACATGAAGGCTGCTATGAAGCCTAGTCTGGATACCACCGGCGAGCTTTCCTCTTTTTTTACAGATTATATTGTCAATGAAGTCGTAACGGACCTGATGACGTCTCAGGGCATCACTAGGGATGAAGCAAGATATATGATTTATAATAACGGCCTTAAAATTTACAGTACAATTAATATCAAAGTTCAAAAGGCTATAGAAAAAGAATTTAAAAATCCGCGCAACTTCCCTAAAGTCGTTGGTCTCAATAAGGATTCAGAAGGAAATATTTTGGATTCTTTTGGAAAAGTTATGCTTTACAGTTATAGCAATTATATCAATGAAGCAGGTGCTTTTGTTTTCGAGCCTAATGACTTTAAAAAGATGGATAATGGCGACCTTTTAATTTATAAGGATAAACGACTCAATTTTTATAAGACGGAAGTAAAAGGAAAAGTTGATTATAGCATTGAGTTTAAAAATGTTTATATTGTTGAGGATGGAGTCTTTTACAGCTACAATGGTGGCGTAATACTGATCCCGGCAGAGTATAAAAGTAAAGACGCCGATGGAAATATCATTATTAGCGAAAAGCTCTTTAAAGATAAGCCAGACTATTTGGTAAGCAGTGCCGACGGCCGCATCACTGTTGCTAGTAGCTATTATTTATTAAAACCAAAGGTCGTTCAGCCCCAGGCAGCAGCGGTTATAACTGATTATAAGACAGGACAGATTAAGGCATTAATGGGCGGGCGAAGCCTCAAGGGGGATATGCTTTATAATAGGGCTATCAATCCTCAGCCTCCAGGGTCATCCATAAAACCAATTGGGGTATATGGGCCGGCGTTAAATCTTGGTGCCAATAACAAAGGCCCATGGACCGCCGCTTATGTTGTAGATGATTCGCCAAATTATTATAATGGACAGCTGTGGCCACAGAATTGGTATAACGGCTATAAGGGCCTTGTTACGATCAGACATGCTGTTGAACAATCTATGAACGTTGTCGCTGTTAAAATGCTCACAGAGATAGGTCCAGCAGCTTCCATCGATTTTCTTAAAAAAGTTGGTGTTACAACCGTTGTCGAGTCCGGGGATACCAATGACCAAAATGCTGCAGCCCTAGCGCTTGGCGGTATGACCCAGGGGATTTCTCCACTGGAAATGGCTTCAGCCTATGGCACTTTTGGCAATCAAGGCGTCTATATAAAGCCGGTTTCCTACACGAAAGTCACTAACAAAAAAGGTGAGGTTATTTTAGAAATCGCTCCAGCTAAAACTAAGGTCATGGATCCTGGTGTCGCTTTTATCATGACGGACATCTTACGTACAACAGTCACAAACGGCATCGCAGGAGCAGCCAGTTTTGGCACTCAGCCTGTTGCCGGAAAAACCGGAACAACCTCTAATAATTACGATGCTTGGTTTGTTGGCTTAACCCCTTATTATTCTGCCAGCGTTTGGATTGGAAACGATATCGATATTGAACTCAGTCAGGGCAGCAAAGCAGCCTCCCTGCTTTGGAGCAAGATTATGAAAGAAGCCCATGTTGGACTTGCTGCAGGCAGTTTTAAGACGGCCGACAATGTTACAAGTGTTGCAGTTGATACCATTTCTGGTATGCTGCCATCCGATCTTTCTGCTCTGGATCCAAGAGGAACTGTCAGGAATGAATACTTCGTTCAGGGTACGCAGCCTACCTCTATTGATACATTGCATGTTGCTGCAACAGTTTGCACTCAGTCCGGCTATTTACCCACACCTTGGTGTCCGCTTCCGGTTTCAAAGGTTTTTGTCAGGAGACCCGTTCCACCAGATCCTAGAGTTGGTGACTTTAGCTATGAGTTGCCAAGTTATTATTGCAATCTCCATAATCCGAATCCAATTCAGTATCCTATAGATCCATCAAAGACTTTAGATACGACCTATGTCTGGCTAGATCCATCGCTCCCGCCAGTAGATCCGACTCTTCCACCCGTTGATCCGACCCTGCCACCTGTCGATCCGACTCTTCCACCCGTTGATCCGACCCTGCCGCCCGGCATGTAGTGAATCCACCCTCTGATCCAAACCAGCCTTTAAGCCTGGTTGATGGTCATATATAAATAAGCAACCTAAAGAATAGTGAAAAATATTATTTAAACAATCAAAAGGAAGCGGAAAAATATTCCGCTTCCTTTTCATTCGATTCACTGTATAAGTCTAATTATTATGCTTTCAAATAGAGTTCAGCTTCGTATAAATCCTGCGCCTTATCCCATTCTTCAATAAGCTGTGGTATCACTTTATAGAGGTCTCCCACGATGCCATAATCTGCGACTTCGAAAATCGGAGCATCTGGATCCTTGTTAATGGCGATGATGATGTCGGAAGTCTGCATGCCGGCAAGATGCTGAATTGCACCAGAAATACCGCAGGCAAAGTATATTTTAGGCTTTACAGTTGTTCCAGTTTGTCCGACCTGATGAGAGTGATCGATCCACCCAGCATCTACAGCTGCTCTAGATGATCCAACGACGCCGCCGACTTTGTCTGCAAGCTTTTTGATTAAATCAAATCCAGAAGGATCTCCAAGACCACGGCCGCCAGAGCATATGAATTCTGCATCTGTCAAAGAAACCAGTTCTTTGGTAGCTTTAATAATTTCAACAACTTCTGTCCTGATATCGCTGGCTTTAAGATTGGTCTGTACTTTAATCAGTTCGCCAACTTTAGTCTCATCTTTTTCCAGTTTTGTCATTACGCCTGGACGAACTGTTGACATTTGAGGCCTGTTCTTTGGGCATATAATGGTAGCCATGATGTTTCCACCGAAGGCGGGACGAGTCTGCTTCAGGTTCTTATCTGTGGAGTTACGATCTAAACTGGATGTGTCAAGAGTCGTATATTTTTCAAGATAGTCAACATAATTTGATGTTTTGACATCCAGTCTTGTGCAGTCAGCAGTCAGGCCTGTATCAAGTCTTGCAGCTATTCTAGGAGCTAAATCTCTTCCTATGTGAGTTGCGCCGAAGAGAACAATTTCCGGTTTGTATTCTGTTATGGCTTCTGACATGACTTTAGTATAGCCATCAGTTGTATAGTTCTCCAGCAATGGATCATTAATGTGATACACAGCATCTGCACCATAAGAAAACAGTACAGGTATTAAGTGTTCTGTGTTATAGCCAACTAATAAAGCACAAACTTTTCTGTCATCTCCGATTTCTCTTGAGAGCTTATATCCCTCACCCAGAAGTTCAAGGGCTACGTTCATAAGCTTTCCGGCTCTTTGTTCCGTATAAACCCAAACGTTCTTGTAAGCCGACAAGTCTTTTACTTTTACGACTTCTTTTTCAGCCTCTTTTTCAATCGCTTTGAAAGGGCAGGCCGGTATGCATTGATTACAAACTGTACATTTTTCATTAATCACTGCTAATTTATTGACCATATCGATGGCATCGAAGGGGCATGCTTTAACACAAAGCGTGCAACCTTTACAATTTTCATTTATAATTTTAATTGCCATTTCCTTACCTCCTCTTTAGATAATGTGTTTTATTTTAAGGCTAATAAGCAGCTTTTGAGCTTGTTCTTTTTCGCCTTCTCCCTCGATCATTATGCCTTTTCCTTTTCCAGCTGGCGTAAATGAACGATATACATTCGTAGGTGATGCTTCTAGCCCAACTTCAGCAAGATCAACTGCCACATCGGCGGCACTCCATGTCGGAATTGTTTTTTTAGTGGCGTTATATATGCCAGGAATGGACATGTATCTTGGCTGATTCAGTTCTTTGATTGCAGTTAATACGCAAGGCATCTTTAATTTTATCAATTCATAGCCATCTTCAAGCGCTCTTTTAACTGTAATATTTTTGCCTTCAAAGGAAAACTCCTTAACATAAGTCACCTGAGGAAGGTCCAATTTTTCTGCGATTTGAGGTCCAACCTGAGCAGTGTCTCCATCAATAGCCTGTCTCCCGGCAAATACCAAATCAAAATCTCCAATTTTTCGGATTGCAGCTGCCAATGCGTTAGATGTTGCCCAAGTGTCAGAGCCTGCAAAAGCTCTATCGCTCAGCAAAATCGCTTCATCCGCGCCCATTGCAAGACATTCTGTCAGCATATCCTTAGCTTGAGGAGGTCCCATAGTCAAAACGGTGATGTGGGTATCCGGATAGGCAGTTTTAATTTTCAGTGCCTCTTCCAATGCATTGGCATCATCATGATTCAAAATGCTTGGAACGCCTTCTCGTATCAATGTATTCTTAACTGGATCTATTTTAACTTCATTCGTATCTGGAACTTGTTTTGCACATACAATAATTTTCATTGTCTTTCCTCCTTCTTCCTCTATTTCCCTAATGCAGATGCTGCAATAATAATTCTTTGTACTTCTGATGTTCCTTCATAAAGTTCTGTGATCTTCGCATCTCTCATCATTCTCTCAACTGGATAGTCTTTGGTATAACCATATCCCCCATGAAGCTGAACTGCTTTTGTGGTGACAAACATAGCGGTTTCTGCCGCAAACAGTTTAGCCATAGCAGAGTCCGTTCCATACTTAAGTCCAGCCGACTTCATATAAGCCGCCTTATAAATCAACAGTCTGGAGGCTTCTATTCTTGTCTTCATGTCAGCAATGTCAAACTGAAGCGCCTGCATCTGAGATAATTTTTTCCCAAATTGCTTTCTCTGTTTCATGTACTCTACAGTGACATCAAAGGCGCCCTGAGCGATTCCAAGGGCTTGGGATGCTATCCCGATTCGACCGCCGTCCAAAGTTGCCATCGCTATTTTGAATCCATCCCCTACTGCACCCAGCAGATTTTCCTTAGGAACAACACAGTCCTGGAATATTAGTTCAGTCGTAGCAGAAGCTCTTATACCCATTTTGTCTTCTTTTTTACCAATAGTAAACCCGGGAGCATCCTTATCAACAATAAAGGCACTGATGCCCTTTGTTCCTTTTGATTTGTCAGTCATAGCTAATACGATATAAGTACCAGCCTGACCGCCATTAGTGATAAACACCTTTGTGCCATTAAGCAACCAGTGGTCTCCCATGTCAAGTGCTTTTGTCTGTTGACCGGCAGCGTCTGATCCTGCGTTTGGTTCGGTTAAACCAAAGGCGCCCAGTTTTTCTCCTTTTGCAAGTGGAACCAAGTATTTTTGTTTCTGCTCTTCTGTCCCAAAGTAAAATATCGGCCAAGCACCTAAAGACGTGTGCGCTGATGCGATAACGCCTGTTGATGCGCATACGCGCGATAATTCTTCTACAGTGATGGCATAAGCCACATTATCTCCGCCCGCGCCGCCATATTCCTTTGGAAATGGCACACCGAGCAATCCGTAATCTTTCATTTTAGATACAGTTGCGTACGGGAAATCTCCATTTATGTCAATATCCGCAGCAATTGGTTCTACTTCTTTGATCGCAAACTCTCTAACCATTTTTCTGACCAGTTCTTGTTCTTTTGTTAATTGAAAGTTCATTTTTTAAGCCTCCTTTTAGTATTTTAAAGGGTTCATTACGATGTTTTATATCCCGCAAGCAATTTGTTTGTTAGATTTTTAACAGCATATGTTCCTATTAAACAACACTTTTGTCTTTTTTTCAACTCTTTGTTTACGCTTTTTAATAATATTTTTTAAGGTGTCAAATTTCAATTGAAATTTGAGCATATATGGGATTTGTTATGCAATTAAGGGTTGGAGTGAACTTTATTGCCACAATTTTCTGAACATTTTCGACTAAATTCAATTCGAATTCAAAATCAAATCCTGGCTAAATCCCGCTCAGACACTGTATTATTCGCGCTTTATTGTTAATATATTAACATCTTGAGTTAGACTAAACCCTTTCACAACCTGCCAATAGCGTTAGTTTGAAAATTCTTTATGTCGATTTATTAATAGATCTCTTTTATATCTATTATTTATAGCAATTATTGTGCCATGATTCGAGCTCTTCTTGATTCATTATTATTGTGCCATGATTCGAGCTCTTATTGAATCATTATTATTGTGCCATGATTTGAGCTCTTTATCTTTATTATAGCGCCCTAATTTGTGCTAGTGTTATTTCTCTTGTTTTTAAGGCATCATTAATTAATGTATTTTCCGAAATCAAAGCCTCAGACTTCAATATATTTTCAATTTCAGGCTTAGTGACTGGATGCTTCGGCAAAAATACGGTACAGCAATCTTCAAAGGGTTGGATTGAAGTTTCAAACGTCCCGATTTTTTTTGCAAGATCCATAATGTCTACCTTGTCGAAGGCAATCAAAGGTCTCATAACAGCCATAGTCACAGCTTGATTTGTAACAACCAATCCTTTGGCCGTTTGACTGGCGACCTGTCCCAAATTTTCTCCAGTAATTAAAACATCGCAATTTGTCTCTTTACCAATGATTTCTGCGATTTTCATCATAAACCTTCTGGTAATGATGGTCATTTCATCTTCCGGACATTTTTCTGCAATCTGTTGCTGTATGTCAAGTAAATTAATGGAATGAATCTTTATTTTTCCGCAGTATTCAGACAGGATTATAGCCAGATCCAAAACTTTTTGTTTCGCTCTTTCACTGGTGTACGGATAAGCATGAAAATGAACGGCTTCAATCATCATGCCCCTCTTGGCCATCATAAATGCCGCAACAGGGCTGTCTATGCCGCCAGAAAGCAGTACTAAGCCTTTCCCGTTCGTCCCTAATGGCAAACCCCCAAACCCCGCTGTTTTGTCAACATAGATGTAAGTGCGGTCTCTACGCACATCTACGAAAAGCCTGCAGTCTGGATTATGCACATCGACTTTGAGCACCTTGCACCCTATAAGAACTTTACCTCCTACATACCGCGCAATGTCAGGCGATTCCATGGGAAAATCCTTATTCGCTCGCTTCGACTCAACTTTAAAACTGTGAAATGCTTTAGTTTCTAAAAGGTTATTCATATAATCAACCGCAGCAAGGCCAATAGCCTCCAGCTCTGATTCTGTTTCAACTGCATGGCTAACTGAAGCGACGCCAAATACTCTGGAAATTTCTGACGCTACTGTATTTGGCTCATATTCCCTCGGTGCCTTTATGAAAATAAGGCCTTCGTTTCTCTTGATTTCTAGTGCCTGAAACTTGTATAGCGCCTTTCTCAATCTCTCGACTAAGAGTCTTTCAAAGAAGGGTTTATTCTGACCTTTTAATGCAACTTCCCCGCACCGGACTATGAAGGTATTCCTGTTTTTTGTATCCATCATTCTCTCATTTCTTCTCATTATTTTAATTTATTAATTATTTTTATATGCCTTCTGATTACTTTAAAGCTTCCGATTCATATATAAATTTCTTATTTTTCACATTATCTGCTTAAGACCCTTCTCATATTAGAAACTGACCTCTTTAGCTGCTCCAAAGTATATTCTATCTCCGTAGGCGTATTCATCTCCGAGAAGCTGAATCTGATGGCTCCTTCAATCTGCTTGTCAGAAAGTCCTGCCGCTTTCAAGACATGGCTTTGCCCTTTCTTTTTAGACGAACAGGCCGAGCCGGTTGAAACAAAAATTCCAGATTGCTCAAGCATATGCAGCAAAACCTCCCCCCGGGTTCCTTCAAAACTGACATTCAAAATAGCGGGGCTCGAACCGGAAGATTCATAACTATTGATGCGACAATCCTTGATGTCATTTTTAATACCGTCAAGCAAATAGCTTCGCAGTTTCCTAATTTCTTTCATCTTTGTAGACTGTCCATTGCTGGCCAACTGTGCTGCCAGGCCGAAACCCGAAATCCCTGGTACATTTTCAGTGCCAGATCTCATGCCTAGTTCTTGTCCACCGCCTACTACAAACGGATCAATTCTTGTTCCCTTTTTTATATACAGAGCCCCTATTCCTTTTGGGCCATGAATCTTATGTGCGCTCATCGAAAGCAAATCAATGCCGAATTTTTGTGGATCTAAAGATAATTTCCCATAGGACTGGACCGCATCCGAATGGAAAAAAATAGTGTCGTGCTTTCTTTTTAATTTCCCAATATCTTCGATAGGCTGAATAGTACCAAGTTCATTATTAACATGCATAATCGATATGAGGATTGTATGATGATCTATTTCACTCGCAAGCTCATCAAGATTTACTAAGCCAAATGAATTAACGCCAATATAGACAACGTCAAACCCCATTGTGCTTAATCTTTTACAGGCTTCAAGCACAGCAGGGTGCTCAATTTTTGACGTGATGATCTTATTGCCTCGCCTCTTTTGGGCATTGGCTAAACCAAATATGGCCATATTGTCAGCTTCTGTACCACTACCGGTAAACACTATTTCTTCAGGGCTGACACCCAGAGGCAACGCCAAGGATCTCTTTGCATTTTTAATCATTTTTTCAGCATCGATTCCCATCCTATGGAGAGATGACGGATTGCCATAATCCTCTGTCATAACCCTGGCTACTTCCTGTGTCACATGGGCATAGGGCTTTGTCGTCGCACTGTTATCTAAGTAAACTATCATAGGTATCCCCCGGTCCATTACTTGAAGAAAAGAGGCCCTAGCCTCTTTTCTTCAAGTTTTTATCTTATTAATATTTTTAAAATTTCGGCATTTATTTGGCGTATTCTATTGCTCTCGTCTCTCTGATGACATTAACTTTGATTTGCCCTGGATAATCCAGTTCGCTCTCAATTCTTTTACTGATATCTCTTGCCAAGAATACAATCTCTGCATCAGACATTTCTTCTGGTCTAGCAATAATTCTGATTTCACGACCTGCCTGAATTGCAAAAGACTTTTCTACTCCAGGCGTCGTATTTGCTATATCTTCTAGTTTCTGAAGTCTCTTAATATAAGTCTCCAGAGTTTCCCGTCTTGCTCCCGGTCTTGCAGCTGATAAAGCGTCGGCAGCGGCAATCAAAATCGCCTCAAGGCTCTTTGGTTCGCAGTCTCCGTGATGCGCAGCCATACCGTCAATGATGACTTCTGGCTCTTTGTACTTTCTAAGCAAATCAATACCAATTTCGACGTGTGTTCCTTCTACTTCATGGTCTATGGCTTTTCCGATATCGTGAAGCAGTCCGGCCCTCTTGGCGATCTTTGTGTCAAGTCCTAACTCAGATGCCATAAGTCCAGCCAAATGGGCAACCTCAATAGAATGCTTTAAGACGTTTTGTCCGTAACTTGTTCTATACTTAAGCCTACCGAGCAGTCTTACAAGTTCAGGGTGAAGATTATATATGCCAACTTCGAAAGTTGCCTGTTCGCCAGCTTCCTTTATGGTATTATTGACTTCCTTCTCCGACTTTTCGACCATCTCTTCGATTCTAGCCGGATGGATTCTACCATCAACAATTAGCTTTTCAAGGGTCAATCTGGCAATTTCTCTTCTAACCGGATCAAATCCAGAAAGAATAACGGCTTCTGGCGTATCATCAATAATGAGATCAATGCCTGTCAAGGTTTCAATCGCTCTAATGTTTCTGCCTTCTCTTCCTATAATTCTGCCTTTCATTTCATCATTTGGCAGAGGAACAACTGAAACAGTGCTTTCTGCAATGTGATCAGCGGCACACCGCTGGATTGCTCCAGTGATGATTTCTTTGGCCTTTTTTTCTCCCTCTTCTTTAGCCTTACCTTCGATGTCTTTAATCATTAAAGAAGCTTCTTGCCTGATTTCCTTTTCAATATTTGATAACAGCAGGGCCTTTGCTTCTTCAACTGTGTAGCCTGATATTCTTTCCAGTTCTTGAATCTGTTTATTTATAAATCCGTTGAGATCTAGTTCTTTTGCAGCGAGAGCCATTTCCTTATTTGTAATGCTTTCTTCCTTTTTTTCAATGTTCTCAGTTTTGCGGTCTATAACTTCTTCCTTTTGAATAAGTCTTTTTTCATTTTTTTGAATTTCTGCTCTTCTGTCTCTGATTTCGTTCTCGATTTCTCTTCTCATCCTATGAGCTTCTTCTTTTGCCTCGATCGCGATCTCTTTCTTTAATGTTTCAGCCTTATTTTCTGCATCCAGCATCATATTTTTTGCCTTTTGCTCAGCACTTCCAATCGCTTTTTCTCCCAAGTTTTTTCTTAATAAATATCCGATTAGAATTCCAATGAGTAAAGCAAAAATTGATATCGGGATTATAAGTAGTATTTCATTAATTTGAATGCACCTCCTTCTAAGTTGTATTTTCATTTATCTCTAAACAGCCTAATTATAAACCTTTTCGACTCTTCGACTCATATTTTTTCAAGCATTACTTAATTAAATATTGATTGAACTACACAATCTATATTATAATGTTTCCTATACCATTGTCAAGGTGAAAAGAGGGTCTGATATCATGAACTATTTCCGGGATTTATTGAAAAATTTAGATAAAACGTTGCTGCTTCTTCCGTTTGTATTTGCTGCCATCAGTGTTCTGATCATCGGTAGTACCTCCTTTGATGGCAGCTTTCATATTACAAGAGAAATTAAAGTCCAGCTAGTCGCCTATTTGCTTGGAATTATCGCTATCGGCTTTATTCTATTGATCGATTATAAAACCTTTGAGAGCATGGAGAGGATTTTTTATATTGGCTCCCTACTTCTCTTACTTGCGGTCTATGTCCCAGGGCTTGGCAAAGAACAATTTGGTGCCAGGGCATGGATCAGTCTGGGCCCTTTGGATTTACAGCCCTCTGAGATATTGAAAATTTCGTTTATTCTTTGTTTTTCAAGCTATCTAACCCGAAAAAAAGAGACCTTGCAGACTTTCAAAGGAATTGTCATGGCAGGACTCTATTTCATCCCTTTTGTTGCTTTAGTTCTTATCGAGCCGGATCTGGGCAATGCCATAGTGCTGTTTGTTATCGCAGCTGTCATGATCTACTGCACAGGGGTTAAATACAAGCTTTTCGCTCAGCTTGCTGGCGCCGGCATACTTTCCATGCCCATTCTTTATAGATTTATGGAATCCCATCAAAAGATCAGAATTGACGCGTTTTTGAACCCTGACAACCTGTCTTTGCCGGGTAATTATCAAGTATGGAATTCTAAAATCGCCATAGGATCCGGCGGTCTTTTGGGCAAAGGGCTATTTGAAGGCACTCAAAAGTCCCTTAAGTTTCTCCCAGTTCAAGAATCAGATTTTATTTTTTCAGTCATAGTAGAGGAGTTGGGATTTCTAGGCGGTACATTTATTGTCGCACTATATACTTTGTTTTTGTACAGATTGGTGAAAATTGCTGATAACGCAAAGGATTTATATGGTTCTCTAGTTGCATCAGGCATCTTTGCCATGTTCAGCTTCCAAATATTTGAAAACATAGCCATGACCATGGGGCTGATGCCGGTTACTGGAATCACAATGCCATTTATAAGTTATGGTGGCAGCTCTGTGTTGACTAATATGATCGCTCTCGGTTTGGTTCTAAATGTGGGCATAAGGAGCAAGGTCATCAATTTTTAAACTGAAATTCTACCGGCTATTTTAGCAAAGTTCTCCTGGATATAGGTGTCTTTTTTTAGGATAATAGGTATGCCATTATTAGTCGCTATGTGAATATTGTCATCTTCTTGAATCAGTCCTATGATCTCCGAACGAAGCATATCTGAAACATCCGAGATGCTTGGTAATATCCCTATATTGATCAATTCAGCCTTAAGTCTGTTAATCACGACTTTTCGGTCCTTAATTCCTTCTGCCATTAGGACCCTGTCGACTTTATCCGCGTCTCTGACTGCTGTAAATTCAGGTGTTGTGATTATAATTACCTGGTCAGCACCAGAAACCGCATTCATTAAGCCTTCATCAACGCCTGCCGGACCATCTATTATTACAAAGTCATACTTTTCTTTAAGCTTTTTACAAAGAACCTTCATATGCAAAGGTGTTATTTCAACTTTCTCACGATTTTGAGGTGATGCAATCAGGTAGAGTTCCGGGAATCTTCGGTCCCTGATTAGCGCTTGTTTCACTCTGCAGATTCCGCCAAGTATATCAGCCACATCATAAACAACACGATTTTCAAGGCCCATAATGATGTCAAGATTGCGCAGCCCCATATCCATGTCTATTAGAACAACTTTTTTGCCTTGTTGTGCTAGAGTGCCGCCCAAATTGGCAGTGAACATGGATTTACCGACGCCACCTTTGCCCGATACAACTGTTATTACTTGCCCCATGCGTCTTCCTCCTCTGTGTATAATTTCTATTGTGTTATTTGTGTATTGATATTATAGTCCGAATATACTTTCTCAAGATCCATATACTTTGCAATAATTTCTTTGGCTACTGGCGCAGAATAAGCCCCCCAGCCTCCCTGAAACAGCAAAACTGCAACAGCAATTTTAGGTTTATCAAGTGGTGCGAGGCAGACAAACCAAGAAAAGTTGTCATAGTCTTTCTTAAAAGTGTCTATTCGCGCATAGCTCGTTGTTCCTCCAGAAACATTGACTACGGCTTGCCTCACTGCAATATTCTTTGATGTGTAAATTTCCGGGTAGGCCTTCATCAGTGCATTCATTTCTTTTTCAACGTCTGCGAACTTTAATTTATAATTGATGCGTGATAAATAGGTTTTAATGTATTCTACCTCATCAGGAGGATTAACTTTGCCTCCTCTTTCAGCTGTGCCGGTCTTTCCTGCGACCTCAATTGGAAGGCCTCTAAAAGCGCCAACGGCGGTGCCACCAGATCCGGAAGTAACCATATACATGCCTTGCTTAATATAGCCCAACGACTTTTCGTCAATTTTAACTTTAGTTCCAGCAGGTTTTACTTTTATTCCCTGTCCTTCAATGCCTTTGATTAAACTCACCTTATTTAGCGTCCCACCATTGGCAACAGTTGCGATATAATTGGCCATTTGGATTGGCGTATATGCGTTTTCGCCTTGCCCTATTGATATGTTCAGTCTGTCTCCCGTTGTCCATTTGGCCTGATTAAAATAGGTATATTTACTGAGGTCTGTTACAGTAGCGATCATATTCGGAAGGACGCCCACGTCTGCCATCCTTCTCATGATTTCATTTCGGGTTGGGTTCTCATCAGCCCAGCTTACAATCTTATCGATATCCTCTGTGAGCATGGTTTTATCAGCTAAAGTCTCCGCATCAAAATACAGCTTTGCCCTAGTGAGCAGTACATTTCTCAAATAGGATTTAGTCTGGACTATTTTACGTGATTCACTGGGAACCGGAACAACAGTCTCATTAATTTCAACACCTGTAGGTAAGCCTAAACCATATTCCTGAGCATAGGTCATAATCTTCTCAATACTAATAGGTTCTTTAAAGCCCAAACTCTGTTTTTTAGTATAGTCATAACCAGAGCCAACGTCAAAAAAGTAGTAGTTACATGATCTGCCAATCGCCTCCATAAGGTTGACATTGCCATGGCTACCTCTATTTAAATTCCAAAGATCGCAGGCATAAGTCTTGTCACCGATTCTTATTACGCCGCCATCATAAAGCTTCTTATTTGGATCAAGACCACTTTCTAAAGCAGTAGTCCCCGTCACCATCTTGAATGTTGAACCAGGTTGAACAGCAGTCCTCATAGCCACATTAAAAAGAGGCAGTGGCGATAGAGGGTCTCTGGGATTGATGGCTTGTAAAGAGTCCCAATTTTCCTGGCTAATGCCTGTAGCAAAAAGATTGGGGTCAAAAGCAGGATAACTGGCAGAAGCTAAAATATCCCCGGTGTTGACATCTATAGCCACCACAGCGCCCACATCAGCCCTTGTATATGTTTTTGAATAATTATAATTGCCCCAAGCGCTCTTAAATTCTCCTCCTACACTAATTTCATCAAGTGCCTGTTTTAGTGCCTTCTCTGCGGTCTTTTGAAGCTCAAGGTCTATGGTCAGGTAGACATCTTTTCCCTGCTGTGCCGGCGTTTCGTCTATGACACGGACCAGTTTTCCGAATGCATTGACTTCAACACTTTTTGTCCCATCCTTGCCTTTCAGAATATCCTCGTATGCCTTTTCTATGCCATCCTTGCCGATCAAATCATTGGCATTATAATCCAGTTCATCAACATAATAAGATTTATCACTTTCAGAAATACGCCCAAGATAACCAAGTATATGCGCTGCAGCTTTAATATTCGGATAAGATCTAATGGACTCAGCAACGACTTCTACGCCAGGAAATTGCATCCTGCCCTCTTCAAGTGTAATAATTGTTTGAGAAGAAACCCCCTGAGCAATCTTAGCAGGCAAGTAACTCTTAAAACCTAAAGAAGCAAGTTCATTTCTCACGATTAGTATTTTCCTTACATCGGCAACCGACATGGATGGATCGATTTTATATTTATCCACAAGCTTATAAAAAGCGTCTTTAGCCGATAAATTTGAAGACAGGTTAAGCTTTTGCAAAAAGCTTTCCTTGTTCATATCCTCTAAATATTTCATATTTCTAACAGATATAGGAGGAAAGATATTATAAACTGTTTGCATCTGCTGTTGTGCTTCATATTTATCTAAGCCAGCTTCGATATTTTGTCTCCTTTTTATCTCTTCAAAAGCCTGTTCAGCTGTAAAAGTTAAAGGCATCCCTTGAGCAGCCAGCCAGTTTTCTATCGTTTTCTGATAGGTGTAATAAAACTGTCCACTTTTGATGACGATGGGAAAATTGTCAAAATAGTTATCGCCATTCTTTTCAAAGGTTTTAATAAGCGATAAAGCCAAATTGTTGACATCTTTGTCCTGAAGATTATTAGCGTTCAGCTGCACGGTAAAACTGGGCACATTAGTGGCCAGCAATCTGCCGTATCGATCTTTTATTTCTCCCCTAGGCGCTACAGTATGAATGTTTTTCACGCTCATGTTCTGAGACGCCGTTGCCCATTCCTCTCCTTGTACTACCGTTAAGGAAAAGAGTTTGATTGTTAAAACGGACATTAACAAAAGCATCACCAGCAGTATTTGATTATTCCTTGATTTAATCCAGTTATTCATTTTGCCCCTTACATATACTTAAAACCGCGATATTTAATCACTTTTCTTACTATTATCCAATAAAGTATCAGAATGAGCGTCATATTGTATAGGATTGAAACCGGTTGCTTTGCAAGCATAAATGTAAATAGATGAATTCCGCCAAAAACTTTTGATATTGTCCAGTAAATCACATTAAACATCAGGGTTCCACCGATGGAAATAAAGATCACGGACAGAATATTATCTCTGTATAGAAATCTTTTCGCCTCAGTTATCGCAAGGGCAACCAAAAAATAACAAGCTGAACTAATGCCAATCAGATCTGAAAAGAAGACATCCTGAATCAGTCCAAATAAAATGCCGAATGTTATGCCATGCAGTTCCTCAAATAAAAACGAAAATACAATCACCAGAGCCAGGATTAAATTAGGTGCTGTTCCAAATATGGCGATATTATGCAAGACTGTAGACTGCAAAATAAATGCTGTAAAAAAAGCGATGAATCCATATCTGTACTTCATAATAGCTCCTGCTCCGCTGTTACCCTAATGCTATTTTGGGGTTACAACCATCACTTTCTGTAAACTTTTAAATTGAGCGCTGGGTTCAATGGTTATCGCTTTTAAGAGCTGATCATTTTCCCAATAAGCTTTCGTTACTTTTCCAATAGTAATACCGGAGGGATATGATCCCAGCCCAGATGTAATAAGAATATCCCCTTCGATAACCGATGCTTCGGCATCCAGCATATAGCCGTTAAGCCCACCATTGCCATTGCCGGATAAAACCCCCAGCAATTTGACGTCGCGGAACACTCTAAAGCTCACGGAATTATTCTCATCAATCACCGACATAACCTTGGCTGTATGTTCCCCGGCAGAAAAAACTCTACCTATGAGACCATCTCCGCTTAGAACGGCGGAACCAACCTTAACGCCTTCTTGTGTGCCAACATTAATATTAAAAAGATTGAACAGATTTGAATTATCGATAGAAATAACATCACAAGAGATATAGTTGTACTGGGCAGTTATTCCCTTGTAATTCAATGCGTTTTTAAGGTCTTTAAGCTCCTGAAGCTCAGCGGCATCCAGCTGAAGGCTTACTATTCTTCTATTCAACTCCGAAATTTGTTTTTTTAGGTCATTATTCTCCCTGCTGATTTTTCCTGAATTAAAAAAACCAAAAAAACCATCTGCTATTCCATTGCCAAGATTTGAGACAGGCCCTTGCATCGCTCCGATTCCATTGCCCACGAAATTTACAACGGCTGAATCTTTGCCTTTATTTAGAAACGAAACAATCATGACAATAAACAATAACAAGACGATTGCGCCAATAACCAGTTGCTTCGTATGCTCTCTAAGCCATCTCATAAATCCATACTCCGCTCTTAGAATTTTTTACGATTATTGATATGCTTTTGGATATTTTCCATATGCGTAAGGCTCATTCCGGTACCTAGTGCAACAGCTTCAAGTGGTTTGTCCCCAATATAAACCCGCATTCCGGTCTCCTGGGCGATTAATTTTTCCAGTCCTCTAAGAAGAGCTCCGCCTCCGGTCAAAACCATACCGCTGTCCATAATATCAGCAGATATTTCAGGCGGCGCTTTTTCCAGGGTTGTTTTTATGCCATCAATAATTGCATTGATGGGTTCTTCGAGGGCTTTCATAATATCTAGAGAAGTGATGATGATTGTTTTAGGAAGACCGGTAACCATGTCTCTTCCGCGCACCTCAGTCGATAAGTTTTGATCTTCTTCAAATTCATCAAAAGAAACACAGCCAATTTTAATTTTAGTATCCTCAGCAGTCTTATCTCCGATTAAAAGGCTATAATTTTTACGCATATATTGAATAATGGCATCGTCCATCTTGTCACCTGCAATTCTAAGTGAGGTACTGGTGACTATTCCACCGAGTGAAATGATGGCAATATCTGAAGTGCCCCCTCCAATATCAGCAACCATACAGCCTCTTGGATGGTCTACTTGAAGACCCGAGCCTATAGCTGCTGCCATGGGCTCCTCCATGATAAAAATATCTCTGGCTCCCATTTGACGAATAACCTCTTGCACTGCTCGCTTTTCTACTTCCGTTACTCCTGAAGGCACTCCAACAACTATGCGTGTTTTCGTGAAAACGGACTTCGAAGGAATCGCTTTTCTCAAAAAATCTTTAAGCATTGCCTGCGTCATGCCAAAGTCTGATATGACGCCGTCCTGAAGAGGCCTGACAACTTTGATATATTCCGGCGCACGTCCGATCATTTCTTTGGCGGCTTTGCCCGTTGCAATAATGGTTTTGCTATTATCGTCCACCGCAATAACTGAGGGTTCATTAAATATAATTCCTTTATTTTTGAAATAAATTAAGGTGTTGGCTGTACCAAGGTCTATACCAACATCATTAATAAATAAATTCAGACACATAATATCTCCTTCCGAGATTTTTAATCCAGGCTGAGGGTTTAGCCTTATCAAACGAGCATTTGTTAACTCTTGTTAAATGAGCATTTTATTCGCTCTTATTAAACGAGCATTTTTTCCTTTAAACTTATGAAGATTCCATCACCAATAATAATATGGTCAAGAACTTCAATGCCCAATATTTTTCCGGATTCCATCAATCTGCTGGTTAAATCTATATCCTCCCTGCTCGGCTGAGGATTGCCGCTGGGGTGGTTATGCACCAGAATAATGGATGACGCACTTTTTTTTATGGCTCTGCTGAAAACTTCCCTGGGATGTACGATGGCACTGTTCAAATTGCCGATCGACACATTATCAACCATGATGATTTCGTTTTTAGTGTTCAGCATAAGAACCTGAAAGAATTCCTTTCTTAAATATCTCATTTCTTCCATAAACAATGCCGCCACTTCTTTGGGCGAGTTGATATTAATTCTTTTATCCTTAGGCTTAACAGCAATTCTCTTGCCAAGCTCAATGGCCGATACCAGTTGACAGGCCTTTGCAATACCAATGCCTCTGACATTAATCAGTTCTTCTGGTATGCAATCAGCCAGAAATAGAATTCCGGTGCCATCCAATGTGAGTAATTTGCTGGCAAGTGTAATTGCCGAACTGTCTCTTGTTCCACTACCAATTAAGATGGCCAAAAGCTCGGGGTTTGACAGCAGATTCACCCCGTATTTCATCAGCTTTTCCCTGGGCCTCTCATCATTCGGCATCTCTTTAATGAGCGTCGTGTTATTCATTTCCCCCCCTAATCTGCCCTCCTCTAATCTCTAAACCCTCAATCCAAATTCGGACAATTCTCTTTTGATCATCGTCCATGGAAAGCCAACCACATTGTCATAGTCCCCTTCTATATAATCGACAAATTGTCTGCCTTCTCCTTGTATCGCATAGCCTCCAGCCTTATCCCAGGCTTCTCCTGAGGCGATGTGCTTATAGATATCTTCCGGTGAAAACTCTTTAAAAAATACTTTTGACACGTCATAAAATACTTTTCTTCGATTGGTACCCCGCTCAACTATAGCAACACCCGTTACTACGTAGTGCTCAGCGTTTCTTAGTGCATAAAGAATAGAGAACGCATCCTCTTCATCTCTAGGCTTACCTATTATTCTGTCTTTATAGACAATAGTGTCCGCAGCGATAATAATGCCGTCTCCGCAATTTTTTTCTACGGCTAGAGCCTTTTTAAGAGCAAGATACATAACAGCCTGCTCCATGCTGATGTCCTCTGGTAAAATTTCATCAACAATGGGATGGATGATTTCCGGTTCAATATTGTTTCTTCTTAAAATTTCAATTCTTCTAGGCGAAGAAGAAGCCAAGATAATATGCTGCGTCACCAGATTCCTCCCTTATAACAGGTATCATTAATATTAGCATTATATAGGGGTTTTTACAAGTGAAATATGCTGTGACAATGCCGTCCGGGGTATGTTACAATAGATAAAAATCATTGGAGGTACATCATGGCTATCGTTAGACCCTTCGCCGCCTTAAGGCCGACCAGCGCGTATGCTGAGAACGTTATTTCCCTTCCCTATGATGTGATGAACAGGGTAGAAGCCACAAAGATGGCAATCGGAAATCCCTATAGTTTTTTACATATCTGCCGCTCCGAAATTGATCTTCCCGATGCGACAGATCCCTATTCCGAAGAAGTCTATTTAAAAGCGAAGTCCAATATTGCCGACTTTATTTCAAAAGGAATTTTCGCTAGGGACGAAAAACCCATGTTTTATATTTATGCCGAGGAGATGGCTGGCCGGGTTCAAACTGGTCTTGTTGCCACCACATCGATAGATGAGTATTTGAATAATAGTATTAAAAAACATGAATTTACGAGATATGAAAAAGAATTGGACCGCATAAAGCATTTTGATGTCTGCAATGCCAATACAGAGCCAGTTTTTTTGACCTACCGCGACCACGCCGGTATCCAGGCTGTTATGAACAGCTGGATTTCTAAAAACAGGCCCGAATACGACATTACCTCATCAGATGGTATACGCCATATTCTTTGGAAAATTTCTGATGATAATGTTATTCAAAGGTTGTCCACTTTATTCGAGTCTGTAGAAGCTCTTTATATTGCCGATGGCCACCACAGATCAGCATCCGCCGTTAAAGTCGGTCTGAAAAGACGGGATGAATTTCCAGATTATACTGGAAATGAAGAGTTCAACTATTTTATGTCTGTGCTTTTTCCGGATACGGATTTGCGAATATTCGATTATAACCGTGTGGTTAAAGATCTAAATGGATTGAACAATCAGAATTTTCTCAATTTATTGTCCCACAGTTTTTTTGTTGAAGATTTTGGCAAAGAAATTTTCGCCCCTACAGAAAAGCATACTTTTGGTATGTATCTATCAGATCACTGGTATCAGTTGACAGCGAAACCCGAGATTGTTCATGGCGATGATATCATCAAATCGCTGGATGTTTCCATCTTGCAGGATTACATTTTAGCTCCGCTTTTAGGTATAGGGGATCCTCGAAAAGATAAACGCATCGACTTTGTCGGGGGCATAAGAGGTTTTAAAGAATTGGAAAGAAGGGTTCATGACGATATGAAGGTTGCTTTCTCTTTGTATCCTGTTTCCATAGAAGATTTGCTTTCTGTTTCTGATCAGGGGATGATTATGCCGCCCAAATCCACCTGGTTTGAACCTAAGCTGGGGAGTGGGCTTTTCATACACGAACTATAGTATTGTTCTCATTCTTCGAACTATAGTTCAATATTCTGGGGCTATAGTTCGCTATCCTCGAACCAACTTCCTAACTTGTCTTGCCGCATTTGGTTTATTCTATAGTTTCTTCGCCCCAGATTCTTGGGGACGGAGGTTGTTTCATATTCATATTCACAGGCCCGCAACTCTCCCGTTCAATGAGTTTATGCGGCATAATAACGACTCTATTCTCAGAAGTAAAATTGTAGTCTTTTTTATTGGCTATCATTTTGACCGCTACGGTCCCTATGCTATAAAGAGGTTGATGGATGACCGTTAGTCTCGGCCTGTAAAGCAGCGCCATCTTAACATTGTTGAACCCTACTACAGAAACATCCTCTGGCACCTTATAGTCATTATCTCTCAATGCATTGATTGCTCCTATAGCCATGATATCACTAGTAGCGAAAATAGCCGTGGGCATATCCCTGTCTACGATAAAGTTCTTTACGATTCTATAGCTGTTTTCCATGCTGAAATCTCCGTATTTGACATAGCGTTGATCGACTTCCAGCAGATGGTCAAGCATAGCCTGTTTGTATCCTCTATATTGGTCAAGCCCAAAAAAATCAACATCCACACTGTTTCTAATAAACCCAATCCGCTTATGCCCTTTAGAGATCAGATAATTGGTCATCTGGTAAGATGCTTTGTAATTGTCGATTGCAACTGTCGGCACTGTCAGCTTGCTATTGTTTCTGTTGACCATAATAATCTGTATGGTCATGGAATTAATTTTTTCGACTGTCTCCGCGTGGAGCTTCCAGGGTATCATGATAAGTCCAGCAACCTGTTTTCCTTCAAACTGTTCAAGATAATAGGCTTCTTTTTTGATGTCCCCTCCCGTACTGCAGACAAGCACATCATATTTAAAAGTCTGGCACATTTCTTCTATGCCACTTAAAATTTCTCCCGTAAAAGAATTGGTCAAGTCAGAAACCAGAACGCCAATAGTTCTGTTTTTGCCCATGACCAAATTTCTAGCTGAGATGTTCGGCCTATAATCCAGTGAAGAAATGGCCTCAAGTACTCTTTGCCTAACTTCTGGTTTTACTTGGGCGCTCCCAGTAATAACCCTCGAAACCGTAGCGATTGAAACATCTGCTGCCTTTGCGACATCTTTAATCGTGCTGATCATTTGATATAACTCAGCACTATAGCCGTCGTCTCTTCAGCATTTTTTTTCGTCGAGTCAATTTCTATGGCATCCTCCGCCTTTTTAAGGGGGTTCAGCAGTCTTGTTGAATCATTGATATCTCTTTGAATCATATCCTCAAGCACCTTCTCCTGAGAAATCAGATCACCCTTGGAAATCAGCTCCAGCCATCTCCTATGAGCTCTTTCTTCTGCGGTCGCAGTTATATAGAACTTGTATTCTGCGTCCGGAAGAACGTTTGTGCCAATATCCCTGCCGTCCATGACCACGCTTTTAAGCTGGCCCATATTGCGCTGAAGATCCACCAGCTTTGCTCTAACTGAAGCTAAAGCAGAACAGTCCGAAGCCATTTTGGCGATCTCCTGAGTTCGTATTTTATCGTTGATGACTTCTCCGTCCAGTATGATATTGCCTTTAGCGAAATCAATCTCAGTTGTTTCCAGCATTTTAGAAAGCCGATCGGCTTCATCAAGCCCAATGTTTTGCTGAAGCATTTTATAGCCAACTGCGCGATACATAGCTCCAGTGTCGATATAGTCAATGTTCAGAATTTTTGCCAGATCTTTAGCCACCGTACTCTTTCCGGCGCCAGAAGGTCCATCTATTGCTATTCTGATTTTTTCCATAGTTCATTCCTTTCTTAGGCATCCCGATTTCCTTAAGAGACAAAATTTTATTCCTTACTCAGAAATCCTGATCTTCTATAAGAGACTAATTCCGGCCCCCATTCGACCCGTTCTCCCTTTGTCTCTTCTATGGGAGAAAAAAAGCTCTGGGCTGCAGCTGGTGCAATAATTCGTCATGTAGACTTGGTTGACACCAGCATTTTTTAGCTGCTTTGTATTCAAGCCTTTTAGGTCAATCAGATATTTATCATTTTTATTGCGGGATACAAATTCTTCGATGCAGTCAAGGCTGGTCATAAACTGCTCATATACCTCCGGGCCAACTTCAAAACAGCAGCCATCAAGGCCCGGGCCTATCACAGCAATGATATTCTCCCTTTTAGCGCCAAGCTTTTGAATCATGAGATCAACAGTCTTGGCGCTGATGTTTTTTTGTGTGCCCCGCCAACCAGCATGGACAAGCCCTATGCTTTTGTTCACAGGATCAAGCAAGTATACCACCAGGCAGTCCGCATGAACTGTAGTCAAAATAACATGCCTAATGTTAGTAATCACCGCATCTGTATCTTCAATGGTGACATTCTCCTGCCCTTCAATATCTTTGGCCATTAGGCAGGCAACTGCATCTCCATGGACCTGTCTTGGGAAGACCATAATTGGCTTTTCTATACTAAGCGCCGAAAAAAGGCGTTTTCTGTTTTCCACCACATTTAACATGTGATCTTCCGTATATTTGCCGAAATTCAAGGAATCAAAGTCGCCTTCGCTGATTCCGCCCTTACGCGTTGTAAAAAAAGTGCGTACAAGTCCTGTATCATCAAACATGGGTATATACAAATATTCTACACCATTGGGTGATTTCCTCAGCTTAAACATTTCATCATTCTGATTGGGTTTCATCATTTTTTTCCCTTATCACTACTGAGAAGCTTTTCTATTTCCGCAACAAAAGTGTTGACATCCTTAAACTGCCGATACACAGATGCAAATCTCACATAAGCGACTTCATCCAGTTCCTTCAGATGTTCCATAATCACCTCTCCGATGATCTTGCTTTCAATTTCCTTCTCCATCATGTTGTTCAATCCCCGCTCAATATCCCCTACAATCGTTTCTATAGCAGATATGGACACCGGTCTTTTTTGGCAAGCTTTAATAATTCCGTTAAGGACTTTCGCCCGATCAAAGGCCTCGCGGCTTCCATCTTTTTTAACTACCATAAAAGGTATTTCTTCAACCTTTTCATAAGTTGTAAACCGCTTTTTGCAATTGTCACATTCGCGCCTTCGTCTTATGGCATAACCCTCTTCTGTGGGTCTTGAGTCAATGACTCTAGTGTCAATATTTTCACAAAATGGACATTTCATGTAAAAACCTCCTCAGACCAAATAGCTGGTTATTATTATAAGCCAATTTCAAATCGGCTAAACCCCAACTCATATTGTGGTCACTTTAAATATTAACTATATATTGTGACATGTGCAATACTTTTCGCATTGCGCAATAAAAAAAGAACAGGGGAAACCCTGTTCTCAAATTCCTATATTATTATATCTTGAGCTGTTTCTTTGCAGTATCAACAAGCTGCGAGAAACCTGAAGGATCATAGATTGCCATTTCAGAAAGCATTTTTCTATTGATCTCAATTCCCGAAACTTTAAGTCCATTCATCAGTTTGCTGTAGGATATGCCGTTGATTCTGGCTGCCGCACTGATTCTGGCGATCCAAAGCGTTCTGAACTCTCTCTTTTTATTTTTTCTGCCAATATATGCTGATCGAAGCGCTCTCATCACTGCAGTATTTGCTGCTTTAAAGACTTTACTTTTCAGACCATAAAATCCCTTGGCGCTTTTTAATACTTTTTTATGTTTTTTCTTTGCATTAAGTGCCTTTTTAACTCTTGCCATCTCTTCTTACCTCCCGTTTATTTGTTTAATACTGATTTGATTCTTTTGATATCTGCGCTTGTGAGATAAGTTGCTTGTCTTAGGCCTCTTTTTCTCTTGGCACTTTTTTTAGTCAGAATATGGCTTTTATAGGCCTTGTTTCTTTTGACTTTGCCACTGGCTGTCAGTCTGAATCTTTTCATAGCTCCTCTGTGGGACTTCATCTTTGGCATTTATGGTTCCTCCTGTATCAAAAATCTTGTTGGGTCAATTTAACTTTTAGGTGTTAATATCATAATCATGCTTCTACCTTCAAATTCCGGTTTTTTTTCTACAGTTCCCACTTCGGATACGGCCTCGGCGAATTTCGTCATGACGACCTCTCCAATGCTGGTATAGCCCCTCTCTCTTCCTTTAAACCTTAAACTTGCCTTAACTTTATCCCCATCTTTAAGGAACTTGATGGCATGCGACGCCTTGACTTGAAGGTCATGGGTCTCAATGGACGGGCTCAGTCTGATTTCTTTGATTTGAGTGGTCTTCTGCTTCTTTTTGGCTTCCTTGTCTTTCTTTTGAAGTTCGTATCTGTATTTGCCATAATCCAGGATTTTGCAAACCGGTGGGTTGGCAGTAGGCGCAATCATAACTAAATCAAGCTTTTTATCCAAAGCTATCTGCATTGCCTTTTCGGTGGGTATGACGCCTAGCTGTTCGCCATCGCTGTCTATAACCCTGATTTCTTTATCACGAATCTCTTCGTTGATCAGACTTTCCTTGTTAATGTTAACACCTCCTAAAAATATAAAAAAGCGGATAATTATACCCGCCTCAAGACAAATCAAATGAATTTGATCGTATTAACCCTAACAACGCTAGCCGTAAGGTGAGAAGCGGATGACTTCTTCTTTATTCACGTACGACAATATCATTTTATGCCTATGCTGTCAATATATTTTTTGCACCTCAATGTTGCAGTGCTTCCGATTCCCCTATATAATCAAGACGTCATATTAATTAAACCAAATAGTAATAGTCCATTCATTTGATTCATTATAAGCCTTGGAGGCCTTTATGTCAAAATTTCATGTCAATAATTTATTATCCCAATTTTCAACGGAAGAGCTCATCGCAATACTTGATAGTATCACTGACGCCATTTTCATTGACGATGAATTCGGCAACGCCATGTGGATTAATAAGGCCTGTGAAGATCTCTATAAAGTAACACGGGATGAGGTTATCGGCAAAAGTATTTTCTCCTTAGAAGCCGAAGGCATCTTCTCTCCTTCCGTGGCGAGACTGGTAATGGATCAGCAAAAAGAAGTCAGTATTATTCATAAAAACAAAGATGGCAAGAGAATTATGAGTACGGGGATACCTATCTTCGGTAAGTCTGGAAAAATCAAAAAGGTCATCTCTACTTCTCGTGATATTACAGAACTTGTCAGTCTTAAAAATAAACTCGAAGATATGCAAACCGATTTGGAAGTGCTTAAGAGCAGGGAGAAAATCTACTCTGGTGATATTATTGCAAACAGTACTGCAATGGTCAATGTGCTTCTTTTGGCCGAAAGGCTCTCAAGTCTGGATTCAACGGTTCTGATCACAGGTGAATCCGGCTCGGGTAAGGGAATTATTGCAAAACTGATTCACGAGAGCGGCAACCGCAGAGACTGTCCATTCGTTAAAATTAACTGTGGCGCCATACCGGACAATCTTTTAGAATCCGAGCTTTTCGGTTATGAAAGCGGTTCCTTTACTGGCTCTCGCAAAGAAGGAAAAAAAGGTCTGTTTGAAGTTGCTCAGAATGGAACCATCTTTCTGGATGAAATCGCAGAACTGCCCTTAAATCTTCAGGTCAAAATTTTGCAAGTTATTCAAGAAAAAGAAATCCAAAGAGTAGGCGGAGTCACGAATATCCCCGTAAACGTCCGCATCATTTCTGCCACCAATCGGGATCTCTCAAAACGTGTCAAGGACGGCCTGTTTCGGGAGGATCTTTATTACAGGCTAAATGTTGTTCCGATTCAGATTCCCCCGCTAAGGGAGCGCCCGGAGGATATCATTCCTTTAATTAAACTCTTTCTACAGAAACACAATCAAAAGTTAAATGAAACAAAAGTGATAGACCCGCGTACAATGCTGGTTTTGCTGAAGTACCCCTGGCCCGGCAATGTGCGGGAGCTTGAAAATATCATTGAGCGTCTGGTGATTACAACTAAGAATAATACCATTCTCCCTGAAAATCTCCCCAGTTACATCTTTGAAAGCACAAGAGCCCCAGGCGATATCGATATTCCTCACGTGACAGATTTGAACAAAGCGTTAAACGAGGCTGAAATGCATATTTTGAACAGCGCGGCAGCGAAGTATCAAACAACGCGCCAGATTGCAAAGGCTCTTGGCGTTAGCCAGCCCACTATTGTCAGAAAGCTTCGCAAGCATCATATACATGCTTCTGATTCATAATTGTATCTTATGATTCACTATTGTATCAATTCGTATGATGCTCAAATCCCTTTGAATTTCTATTGATTTGATTGTTAATTTATTATCTTGATTCATTTATGTATCCTTTCTTGTCTATTCTATCTCATAAGAAGTTCCCATTGCAATTCAGTTCAATTGTCCCCTATCGATTTAGTCTATTTATTGATTATTCATTTCTTTTTTCATTTACCAAATACTCTATTTAAAAGGTTTCAGCGAACATCGGCATTTTTTCCTTGCGATTCCAAATACATTTGGCACAGCAATTGCTTTAGATATAGATGACAATTATTTTTTCACACTATTTATAAGGAGGAAATTAAAAATGGCTATTGATTATCAATTATACGTGGCCGATCTTATTGCAAGATCAAAAGCTGCACAAAAGGTACTAGAGGGATATACCCAGGAGCAGGTTGATGAGCTCACAGCTGCCATTGCATACAATGCAACAAGGCCTGATTTTGCCCTGGCCGCATCTGAAGCGCTTGTAGCAGATTCCGGCATGGGCGTTGCCAAAGACAAGGTCAATAAAATGTATGCCAAAATCAAGGGCACCTACAGAGACATGAAGGGCCTTAAGTCAGTTGGCGTTGTTGAAGTAGACGAAGCAAAAGGCATCATGAAGCTTGCTAAACCTGTTGGCGTCATTGGTGCGATCATTCCAGTAACCAACGGCGAAGCGACACCAGTCGTGAAGGCGATTGCTGCGATCAAAGGCAGAAATGCCATTATACTGGCTCCACATCCAAGAGCTAAAAATGTCAATGTATTCGTGTCAGATAATATCAGAGCAACCTTAAAGAAATATGGTGCTCCAGAAGATCTTGTTATCGCCATCGATCCAGAATATGTTAGTATTGATTGCTCCGGCGAGCTTATGAAACAGTGCGATTTAATTCTTGCTACAGGCGGTACGCCAATGGTGAGATCTGCTTATAGCTCTGGAACTCCTGCCATCGGAGTCGGAACCGGAAATGTCTGCACCATCGTTGATGGATCCACAGATTTAAATGATGTAGCAAATATGATTATGCGTTCAAAGACTTTTGATAACGCTACAAGCTGCTCCACTGAAAACAGTGTACTGGTATTGAGAAGCATATATGATGATTTCGTAAAAGCTATGGAAGCTCAAGGCGGTTGGCTTATTAAAGAAAATTCAACTGAAAAAGATATGCTTAAAACAGCACTTTGGCCTGATGGCGAACATTTAAATGTTCAAATCGTGGCACAATCTCCTGCTAAAATCGCTGAGATTGCCGGTCTTAAACTTCCTGAAGGAAAAATTTTCTTTATGGTTGAAGAAAATGCCGGCATAGGCAAAGACTTCAGATTCACTGGAGAAAAGCTTTCTGTTGTTACAACCTTAATAAAATACGATACCTATGCTGAAGCCCTCGACAAGCTGGAATCAGTACTTAATTTCCAGGGAAAAGGCCATTCCTGCGGTATCCATACCACTGACGAAAAGAAAGTTATGGCCATGGCCGAAAGAATGCCCGTTTCAAGAATCACCGTTAATCAGGCTCAATGCCTTGCAAACAGTGGTGCTTGGACCAATGGTCTTCCAATGTCTATGACTCTTGGTTGCGGCACATGGGGACACAACAGCATTTCCTCTAATGTAACTTGGAAAGATTTAATCAATTATACCTGGGTTTCATATCCCATTCCTTCAACTCAGCCAACCGATGAAGATTTATTCCCCGCAGAAATTAGAGAGTTCAATAAATAAAAGCTCCATAGAAAAAATATTAATTTAGGAGGAATCAAAATGTCAAACGTTAAAGAAACGGGCATGAAATACAACCTTTATTCATGGAGTGCTCAGAGTAAGATCAATCCAATTAACATCGTCAAAGCAGAAGGTATTTACTTCTGGGATGAAGATGGAAAAAAATATTTCGACATGTCTGCCCAACTCGTCAATGCGAACCTTGGCCATGGCAACAAAAAAATCATTCAAGCCATAAAAGACCAAACAGAAAAAATGGCTTATATTGCCCCGTCTTATTCTTGTGATGTACGCTCAGAAGCTGCCAAAAAAATGGTGGAAACTGCGGGTGGGCACTTCAGAAAAGTATTCTTTACCAATGCTGGTGCAGAATCCAATGAAAACGCCATCAAGATGGCCAAAGCTGTTACAGGCAGATGGAAAATCTTTTCTATGTTTCGTTCATATCATGGTGCAACCTTCGGCGCTTCAGCTTTAACCGGTGAATCCAGAAGATTTATTGCAGAGCCAGGCGTCCCAGGATTTTGCCATTTCGACGGGCCTTATCCTTACAGAGCCCCCAAACAGGTTGTCTTTAAGAATGAAGAAGATATTACTGATTTCTATTTGACTTTGCTTGAAAACCAGCTGATTTATGAAGGAACCGACCAGATTGCAGCGATTTTCATGGAAACAGTGGTAGGCAGCAACGGTATTCTGATACCCCCTAAGGGTTACATGGAAGGTGTTAGAGCTCTGTGCGACAAATACGGCATCATGATGGTCTGCGACGAAGTTATGGCTGGTTTCGGAAGAACCGGAAAAATGTTCGCATTTAAGAATTGGAGCATCGAACCCGATATGGTGACATTCGCTAAAGGTTCCACCTGCGGCTACTTCCCAATCGGCGGCGTCATTGTCAGCGAAAAAATCGCAGAACACTTTGACAACAATAAAATGTTCTGCGGCCTGACCTATAGTGCTCATCCTGTTGGCTGCGCAGCAATCATAGCTACTATGGATGCTTATGTCGAAGATAAAGTTTTCGACAACGTTTTGAAGGTTGGCAAAGTGCTTGCCCAGCTTCTCGAAGAAATGAAAGCAAAGCATGCTAGCGTCGGCGACGTTAGATACATTGGTCTTTTCAGTTGCCTTGAGCTTGTCAAAGATAAGGCTACCAAAGAGCCAATGGTGCCATATGGAAAAGATCCAACTGGCATAATGCCAAAAATCGTTGGTATGTTGAAAGCCGAAGGCTTTTCATCCTACTCCATCGAAAATATGATTCATGTTTCTCCACCACTCATCATAACTGAAGAGCAGCTTCGAGAAGCTATGAAGATCCTTGACAAGGTTTTGGATTCAGTAGACAACATGATTAAATAGTTTAATCCATTAAGACATGGGGCGTAACGAACAGTTGGTTTGTTACGCCCCTTACTTTATTAGGATACTTAATAAGGAAACTGTGTCCTGAATTTCATATACTTAATTTCATGTTTCTTAATTCTTAATTCTTAATTTTATAGCCATAACTTCAATAACTTCATGTTCATAATTCAATGTAGAACATATGTTTACTTTTTGTTCGTGTTATGCTAGAATACTCCTAGATAAAATAATCCGCATTACCCCTTTAAATGAAGGGCATCATCGAACATAAGTCATTTAGGAGGAGTTATTATGCCGTTACAGTTAAGCGAACGCGAACAAAAAATATTGCATTATATGAAGACCGAGACTAAGAAAAAAGGATATCCCCCAACCGTGCGTGAAATGTGCCAGTTTCTTGGTATTAAATCGACTTCAACAGCACATAAAGACCTTGAAAGCCTAGAACTTAAAGGATTTATTCGAAAAGACCCGACCAAGCCACGGGCTATTGAAATCTTAGATCAAGCTGAAAGTTCATCTGAGCCTATCGCTTCAAAAGCGCCTGGCGTTATCGCTTTGCCAGATCGCACTGACGTGGTCGATATTCCCTTAGTAGGCAGAATCGCAGCAGGCACACCTATCCTAGCCGAGCAAAACATCGAGGAGAGCTTCCCTGTCCCATCCAGATACATAAAAAGCGGCGTCCATTTTATGCTTACCGTTAAGGGAGACAGCATGATTGAAGCCGGCATTTTTGATGGTGATTATATCCTCGTCCAGCAGCAGCAGGTTGCCAAGAATGGTGATATAGTTGTCGCTATGATTGATGGCTTCGAAAGTGAAGCAACTGTCAAAACCTTCTATAAAGAAAAGGATCACATCAGACTTCAGCCAGAGAACTCCTCTATGAGCCCCATATTAGTTCATGACGTCAAAATTCTGGGCTTGGTTAAAGGCGTTTTCCGCTATTTATCATAGCTACATCCTTTTCATTATATGCCTTTACGATATCTATCTTGAGGTTAATATACTTAAGGTTAATATACTTGAGGTTAATATACTTAAGGTTAATATACTTAAGCTTATTACCTTGATACCAAAAGTTTTTTAATGCCGGCTTCCAGCCCTTCAATGGTCAATTCGAACATAGGGAATTTTTCTTTAATTTTCAAAATCGTAAAACTGCCATAGGTATGATCCCATTCCGCTTTCGGGATGGGATTTAGCCATACGTGTTTGGGGTATTTTTGTATAAACCGATTAAGCCAGTCGATGCCCGGGATCTCATTATAGAGTCCGACATAGCAGTTCCCGCCTCTGCTCATAAGCTCCGTCGGCGCCATTGCAGCGTCTCCGATAAATATTACTTTATATTCGCTCCCGAGGTTTTTAAAAACCCACTCCGTGTCAATCCAGTGACCTCTTCTGCAATAGGGGTCTGTATAGAGTTTCTCATAAATGCAATTATGAAAATAAAAAACCTTCAAATCTTTAAAATGATTTGATTTGTTGGCTGCCTGAAAAAGCGCACTGCATAACCTGCTATAGGGCATCATAGACCCATCGGAATCAAAGAGTATTAATAGTTTTACTGCATTTTGTCTTGGTCTATCCCATACGAGCCTAAGCATGCCAGCGTGATCACAGGTTTCATTGACCGTTCCATCGATATCTAGTTCGTTTTTGACACCACCAAGTCTGGTAGAAAACTGCCTGAGCTTTTTAAATGCCATTTGAAATTGTCTGGTATCCAGGATATTATCCTGTCTGAAATCTTTAAAATTTCTTTCCTGCGCAACCTGCACCGCAGTCTTATGTCTGCCTTGTCCGCCAATTCTTATTCCCTGAGGATTATAACCGCCATGGCCAAATACTGAGGTGCCGCCTGTCCCAACCCAATAGTTCCCACCGCAATGCTTCTCCTTCTGCTCTGCAATGCGTTCCTTAAGCATCCTCTGAAGCTCCTCAAGATTATGTTTGACAAAATCCTCATAATCCTTCTCAAAGCCCTCTGGTATTTTGATTTCTTCATCCAGCCATTTCCAGATTTCATCCGGAATGTCCGCTGGCGTTTCTATGCCCTTAAAAAATTCGGCAAAAGCCATATCAAACTTATCATAATCCGCTTCACTTTTAACAAGAATGCTGCGGCAAAGATGATAAAAGTCTATAAGGCTGGCGCTGCAAAGGCCCTTGTCTAAAGCTTCAATCAAAACCATCCACTCGTTGAGCGACACCTTAAGTCCCCTCGCACGCAACAGGTAAAAAAATGTTATAAACACTATAATCGTCTCCGTTTTCTATATCTGTTTTTTTCTTTATTCTTTTCTCTTTTTTCTATATCCAGCGCTTTACAGTAAAGCCCTTTTCTTTAATTTCAAACATCGCTTCAATATCTTGATTTTTTTTAAGAAGCACACCTACAAATGGGATTTCCTCCTTGATCTTGGCCAGAGGGATTCCGCTAAAAACCAAAGCCTGAAGCCAGTCCAAGAGTTCTGACGTGCTTGGCTTCTTTTGAATATCTTTAAGGCCTCTAATCCAGTAGAACGTCTCCATGGACTGGGCAAGTAGATTTTTTTCAATATCCGCAAAATGTACTGCGATAATCTCCTTCATACGCTCAGCGTCAGGAAACTCAATATAGTGAAAAATACATCTGCGCAAAAACGCATCCGGAAGCTCTTTCTCAGCATTGGATGTGATGATGACTATTGGTCTTTTTTGGGTTTTGATGGTTTCTTTCGTTTCATTGACATAAAATTCCATCTTGTCAAGCTCCCAAAGAAGATCATTCGGAAATTCCAGGTCCGCTTTATCGATTTCATCAATTAAAAGCACCACTTGGTCTTCAGACGTAAAGGCCTCACCAAGCTTACCCAGCTTAATGTATTTGCCTATATCAGACACGTCGCCTTCTCCGAATTGACTGTCATATAATCTTTGCACAGTATCATAAAGATAGAGCCCATCCTGAGCCTTAGTTGTAGATTTGATATTCCATACAATCAGTTTTTTTGAAAGTGCATCAGCAATGGATTGGGCCAGCATGGTCTTTCCAGTTCCTGGTTCGCCCTTGATCAATAAAGGTTTTTGAAGTGCAATTGATACGTTGACCGCATGCATAAGTTCATCTGAAACTACATAATCCTTGCTTCCTTTAAAAGTGTTCATTATTAATCATTCTCCTCTATTATTTTCGTTTTAGCTTATTCTCCATCTGTTATATTCATATTGGTTTATTCCACTTCTATTTGCATTGGTTTATTCCACTTCTATTTGAATTGGTTTATTCCACTTCTACTCATATCTATAATTTATTTTTATCTTTACATGTGTTTCTATATGGCCATGCCTTCGTTTGTTTATAATCTGACGCTGGCGTTTAGTGCATTAATTATGGCTTTCGCAGCCGCCATAGCGTAGTTTTGCTTATAGTCATCAGTCATAATCAAGGCTAGATCCTCAGGGTTTGACAGGAATGCACCTTCTATGATAATCGCAGGCATCGATGTCTTGTTCAGTACTGCCAAGGTCGGCCTTTCCTGAGGAGATTTGAAGGCAATACCCAATTTTTCCACTAATGCCGTCTGTGCAAAATCAGCAAATGTGCGGCTTTTAATATTAGAGCTTATATCTGATTCCTTATTGAAATAGAGCACTTCGAAACCTTTCAAATTAGAACTGTCCGATGAATTATTGTGTATAGAAATAAATAAATGCGCATTCAAGGCATTAGCCATAGCCGGTCTCTCTAGAAGACTTACTGAAGTATCAAAGCTTCTGATCATATAGGTGTTTGCCCCTTGCTGTTTTAGTAATTCATTCATCCGTTGCGCAACATCCAAATTGACATCCTTTTCGTAAAGAACCGACTGTCCGTTGCTAAAACCTATAGCGCCGGGATCCTTGCCACCATGGCCAGCATCTATAACGACCAGTTTATCTTTTGCCAGCTCAACAAGCTCCGGCAATCCGCCTCCTGTCTGATCATCAACCGGAGCTCTCGATTTCGAAAAAACAATTATGAGGCTTTTATCATCTTCTGCTAAACTAACGCTAGCAGGGATTTGCTTTTTAAGATCTACAACAATTCTGGTGGTTTTTTCATCAAATTGAGAAAATCTGATACCCATAATGTTATCATTAATTGGAATGATAGGCGTGCTTATCTGCCCTAAGATTCCATTCGCTATATCAAGCACTACCCTTTCCGGGCTACTCATGGAAAAGTTCTTGTACGCATCGATACGCTTATTTCCAGTTATAGTGACCTTATACTCTTGTTCAGATTCAAAAAAACCTATCCCCGTTATACTCAGTTGCAAAGGATCTGTTTCCAGTGTTTTAATGTTAACTATCCGGTTTGTATCATCCCAGTCAACTTGATATCCAAGGGCCTCCGACACAAATCTCACTGGAATCATGGTTCTTTCAGATATAATCGCCGCCGGGACATCCATATCCTTTGGCAAACCATCTATAATTGCAGTTTTTGAATCAATAATTAATTTAACTTCAGAACTTCCCCTGGTCACCGTGACCTCACGACGTGCATCGTCCCATGCTACCACGCCACCCATAGCCTCAAAAACAGCTCTAGCTGGTACTAGGGTCCTTCCAGACACAATCATAGCTGTCGTATCCGACAAGATACTCTGACCGTCTAAGCTAAGACCAATAACGTCATTTTCAGCATAACTCAAGGAGGCTGATGCTAAGATGATCAGCATCACCAATAGCCCAAACAATCTTTTTGCCATTTTCTCCACCCATTCACTTTTTAACGCATTCTGTCACAGTATTTTCAACAAACAGTGTTTCATCGACCTATATTAGATTATACTACACTTGAGCATCTTTTATCATAATTCAGAAAATTGTAACTTAATCTTAAAATATCTTATATAAGCAAGCTCCAGCTAAGAACTCTTAAAATCAAGGCTTTAAGCGAAAAATGATTGAAAATAACGAAACAAAATATGGAGAAGAAATCCGGGCAATATGCGGAAATGAAAATGTAGATAAATCAAATAGAAAAATTCTGAACATGACAGAGAACCAATTGGCTGAGGCAGAAAAATTAAGTGCAGAAATTACTGCAGCCTTGGCCGAATCGGTCGCAACTGGAGATCCAGGATGCCATCCCTATATACACTGGCGTAAAAGAAAGTTAGTTTTGTTTAGGATAGGAGATAAAGAAATGGAAAAAGTAATCATTATTAATAATGAATTCATGGGTACCGGTTCTCAGGAGCTCGGCACTAGATTAATGACTGTGTTTCTGCATAAACTTATGCTTGCACAGGTAAAGCCAGAAGCTATTATTCTATATAACTCTGGTGTAAATATTGCCGTGAATGGAACAGCTACTGCGGAAGCCTTAGCAGTGATTGCAGATGAAAACGTTCAAATTTTAGCCTGCGTAACATGTGTGGAGTATTATAAAATCGAAAACAAATTGAAGGGTGCCCGAATTACTAATATGGGTGAAATTTCATCTATTCTATTTCAAGCTGAAACCGTTATAACGCTTTGAATGAACAGCATGGAAAAAGGGCAGACCAACAATTCAACCAAGAATTTGTCTTACCCCTTTTTCGAGGTGTACCACAATTGAGTACGTCCTCCCTTCATTTCTACTCCTAATCTTTCGTTTTGACACTTCTATCATCGTTAAGATTTTCGATTTTTCTTGTAATAAAGACCAACTCACTTGACCTTTTCTTTATTCAAGTTTTTCGTTATTGCTACCATTCCCCGTTTATAACAACTCTTCAAGTTTACTGATACTGCACCTTTAAGCCCTTAACGGTCTTCAAAATTAGACTTACAGCCTATTGCAGCCATGCAAGTTAAATCATTTTTTTAACAGGTGAATTTTAGCTTCTAACTAGCGATTTTTCGGAGCGACTCACCTACTCAGGTTCCCCTTTTCTTTGAGTAGCTTTATAATAATCCTGCCAAATCTATTTGTCAATACATATTGTCAGAATATTTAACTAATTATTTTTTACCTTAAATGAAGTGAATTATTACTATATAAATTACTCCGTTCTCCTTGATTTATCCGACGCAATTGGTTATAATGAAGTTCGTGCACATGGGGCGTTAGCTCAAAGGATAGAGTCGCAGACTTCGAATCTGTCGGTTGGGGGTTCGAGTCCCTCACGCCTCACCAAAACGTTGAAATTCCAATTCCGAAAGAAAAATCGGCATTGGAATTTCTAATTTATTAACACATTTTTCCCACATTAGTTTGAGTTCAGCTGAAAAACGAATCCTGCAAACATAATTAGCACTTCACTGTAAACTTTTCATGTCATAATAAACAAAAGCCCACTTTCCGGCGAGCCTTTGCTTATTTAAGTACAGCAAGGTACAAAATTCTTAAATCCCTATTAGATCCAGCTTTTCTAAATTGTAGAGTTTGATGATATCCATAAGTTTAATGGGATATTTAGAATCCGTGGCATATCCCGCTCTCTTTAAGGCCCAAGCACCTTGCGTGCTATCCTGCATAACATCCCTGAAGATGCCATACCTGCTCGCTGTGAGCAGAAGGCTTTTGTGGCTGGCCCAGCTCTCACTCACATTGTGATAGGCTCTAAATTCGGCGTCGATGCGATAGCTTACACCGTTATATTCTTCCCATGTGTTGGAGGTTACCGAACCAGCAGTACCTGTTCCTTTAATGCCAAAGAGGTTGTAAGAAAGTTGTCCGCTGTATTTGTCAACAGGGACGCTTTGTCCCCATCCGGATTCGAGAATCGCTTGAGCAGTCTGAAGCGCTGCTGACATGCCAGTTGTTTTTAGAGAATTCTGGGCAAGGCTAGAAGCAAGTCCTAAGAATTGGCTTTTTTCAATAATTGGCACTGCAGTATAAAGCTTGCCTGTGTATATTTCAACTGTTACTGAATCACTTGAGAGAGTTTCCCCTGAAGCATAAGATCCCTCAGCATGAATTGTCCAAAATCCTGCATCACCTTGACTAGGCGTGAAAGTTGATTCGGCTAAAGGATTTTCTCCTCCAGCAATGGTTTTTCTTGCCCCTGTTTTAGTATTAACAAAAACGTATTTAACCGTATTTAGAGCCACATTACTGCTTACCTCCATTTTGACCATGCTAGATATGACTTGATCCGGTCCCACTCCTTCAAGTAAGAGTTTCGAATTTCCCGTTAGCTTCACCGTAATCATACTGCTTGAAAGAGATACTCCTTTGGTATCTTTAACGCGAACCATCAACTGTTTGCTTCCTGAAATTCCAGGCCCAGGAAACCACTTATAGCTCGCATATCCAACTTTTGCTAGAATGGTTTCCGCTCCAGTAATAGGATCAACCATCACGTACTCTGTCTCGCTAACCTGAAAATTTCTTGATGCTGAGAGCGTGACTGGCCCATCTATTACTTTGCCTTCCGAAACGCCAGCCAAAGCAAGTTTACGTTCGAGGGAAGTAATTACTGCAATAGGTTCTCCAGGATAAGCTATGCCTTCCCCATCATAAGCAATAACTCTTAGCGCAGTATTACCATTATCTTCCATCATTGGCGACCATTTGTACACCCCTTGAGGATCAGATTCGGAGGAAAGAAAAACCTTATTATTATCTAAGTTTGTGATTTCATATTTGACATAGGCCGCTGAGAAATTTAAATTGGGACTCAAAGAAACTGCCTCTTTGATGACTTGTCCAGGCGAAATTCCTGATATTGATACACTAGGAGCGACAGCTACTTTTATTGGAATGGCGTCCCCAGCCAAAAACTGACCATTGACATCATAAACTGAAGCGACTAGAATGCGGTTTCCATTTTGTTTTAGGTCTGGAAGCCATCTGTAGCTTGAAGTTGGCGTACCGCCTCTGGCAGCAACTACACCTTTTGCCGTATCAGGGCTCAGAATCAGAAATTTGATTTCAGTAGCTCCCGTTGGTACCTGAGATGGAAATAGCGCTTTTAAATCCGTGGGTCCAGTAATGGTCTGCCCCGGCACAACTGAAGCTATTTTCATATCGAAAAAGGGTGTGTTCTGTGAAGTCTGAGTAGAATTAACGTAAACCGTTTTGCTGCTTTCCTCCCAGTTGACCCCAGCGCCAAGTGCATCGCCGACAAGTCTCAAAGGAACATAGGTCCTTTCGTTTATGATATTGGGCGCCACGTCGCATAGAGCGTAGGATGTCTCCTGGTTCGCATACTCGACCAGATGGCTATCAATTCTAAGCATGACCGAATGTCCGTCTTTAGTTATCAGGACCGTTCTTTCTGCTTCATTCCAAGAGACGTCCGCGCCTAATTCCTCGGATACAAAACGTACAGGCACAAGAGTCCTGCCATTTTGAATCACAGGCGCTGCCGAAGCAGTAATATCTTTCGTATCTACAATAAGCCTAATTGGGCTGTCGGCACTGCTTGGTGGCGCAATCCAAAGAACGGCTAGTAGTACCAGTAACGTCGTTGTTACAAAATTTCTAAGTGTTATTTTTTTACCTATCTTCATCTTAATTTTTCTCCTTGTTTCTCCAGCATGCTCCCCAAATGACGCAATTATTTAGTTAACACCATTATCATACACCTTTGAGGCCTCAATAGGGGCAAAAAACAAAAACTCACAGCGATATGAGTTTTTGGGCAATGTATAAGACCTTTTTAGATAAGACCTATTTAGATAAGTTTAATTCTACCGAAGTATGGTCGTGCTTTTTTTTAAAAAATTCACCCCATAAGAGGTAAACGAGAAAATTTTCGAAATAAGAGCCACGATCAACATTATATTTGTCAAGGGCTGTCCTGGCAGAACAATCATAAGAAAAACAGCCAGTGAGAAAAGAACCGTGGCAATTTTCCCGAATGTATTAGCCGGCGTGACAGATTTTTTTTTCTTGAAATACATGCTGATCCCAGCAATAATAAGTATGCTTTCATTAATAAGCACAATAACCAACACCCATATAGGCATAGACCCATAAACCGCAAGGCAAACGAGGGCAGTCAGCAGCATCAGCTTGTCCGCAAGAGGATCAAGAACGATACCAACAATGGACACTACTTGATATTTTCTTGCAATATATCCGTCTAAAATATCTGTTAGGCCCGCCACTAAAAAAACAATCAGGGCATAGATATGATTGTTTTCTGTTGTGGAGAAAAAAAGCAAGGCAAAAACTGGAACCATCAGTAATCTTAATAGTGTTAGTGCATTTGGAACATATTTCATGCGCAAAGTCTCCTTATGCTATAAAGTTAAAATGAAAACTCATATTGGTTTAGTCCCAATTCCTTTTTCATCGTCAGGAGCTCGTTAATTAAGGTCTCATTCATGGGGACGCCTTTATCCTTGCGATCCAAATAAGCAAGATATTCTTTTTCTCCAGCAGTATAAATTCTGTCATGACCTGGTGCTTTCTTTGATGCGCGAAGTTCACGTAAAATATCTCCTGTTGTTTTCTCGAAAGCGGCCAGCTCTGTAAATGCCGAAATATCAATAGCCATAAAAAAATGGCCTAAATGATATGGTACTTTTTGTCCGTTTTCAAAACCCAGAAGCATTTTTAAAAAACTGCCACCCTGAAGTGCTGCAGAAAGAATTTCGACAACTGTAGCATAGCCATAGCCTTTATATCCCCCTAATTCTTCACCTATTCCGCCAAGTGGAGTCAAGGCAGCCGTACCTTTGACGAGGTCCTTTAATACCTCATGGGTATCTGTCCTTGGATTGCCCTGATCGTCGATGACCCAGCCTATAGGAAGCTCTTTTCCAAGTTTGTCATAGACTTCGATTTTGCCACGTTGAGTAATGGAAGTCGCACAATCAATGACAAATGGGAAATCTTCGTCCGTTGGCATTCCAAACACAATAGGGTTGGTCCCCAGCATGTTTTCAACACCAAAGGTTGGTGCGATTGAAGGTCTGGCATTGGTTCCGGTCATCCCGATCATGCCCGCCTGAGTGGCCATGGTGGCGTAATATCCAGCGATCCCATAATGGGTTGAGTTTCGCACAGCAACCATGCCCATGCCAAATTTTCTGGCCTTCTCTATAGCCATTGACATGGCTCTATGCCCAATAACATGCCCCATGCCATCATGTCCATCAATCACGGCAGTTGTCGGCCCCTCCCTGACTATCTCAAAGTTTGTTACTGGAAATTGTATTCCGTCTTTTATTCTATCATAGTAAATCGCCTTCAACCGGTTGATTCCATGAGAATCAATCCCGCGTTTATCTGCCTCAATCAGGATATCCGAACAGATTCTAGCATCTTCTTCTGGAACGCCAACGCCCACAAAAACCTCTTTCATAAAGCTCGCCATTTTATCGAAATCAACCCAACCCAATTCCTTGTCCATCTGTACCACCTTCATGCCTTCACAATTGCCTCAGCATAATCCTTTCCACTAACTCTGATATGGCCCTGTCTAGTATTATGTATTCACATGATATTTAATTCTCTTGTCATTATACCTTGAAACTCAGAAAAAAAAAAGAGAGCATTTGGCTCTCTTTTTTCGGGTTTTTGGCTCTCTTTTCCTTAATCTGCATCAATTTTTGGCATATAACCTATTATCATAGGTTCTCCCAATTCTCGACGTAGCCCTTTGTTATGATTATTGTATAGAGGTTAAGGTGTTTTTATTGTAATCACATTCGACCAAGCTGATGTACCCGCTCCGTTAAACGCTTGAACTCTATAGTAGTAGGTCAGTCCACGATCGAAGCCTGTTTGCTGAAGGACCACAACATTTGCTGCTACCGTACTGCTTTGAAGGCTACTTGAAAAATTGACGTTGGTTGCCCACTGAACAGTAAAGCCAGTCTCATTGTTCGCGTTATCAGTCCATGATAGGTTTACGTTATCCTTGCCGCCATTTCCCCTGACTGATGTTCCGTTCAATGACGTCGGTGCTGCCGGAGGAGCCGGTACTGTGATGCTGGCCGTATTGGAATAAGCCGATACCATCGCGCCGTTAAAGGCCGCTACTCTGTACATATAGCTATTCCCTACTGTAACGGTGGTATCAGTATAGGACACTGATCCACCATTGTTGTTTGGCCCAATTACTTTGATCACTGCAAAGGTACCGCCATTATCTGAGCGTTCTAGGTTAAATCCTTTTTCATTATTCGCATTGTCCTTAAAAGTTAAGTTAACCCTAGGTCCGCTTTGTAATGCTGCAGATAAATTGGTCGGTGCTGTTGGTGGAGGTGCCGGTGCAGCTACAGTAACCGGTATCGAAGTCGAATTTCCGGCGGCATTATATGCCGTGATCCTGTAGCTATAATCACTAACTACGCCTGCAGTTGAGTCCGTATAAGTCGTCTGGTTAGCAAGTGCGGTCCCTATTTTGGTATAGGTCCCAGGTTTATTGTTTTTGTCCATGACGGCTCTTTCAACAATGTAGCCAATTTCGCTGGCTGGATTGCCCATGCTTGATGCGGAACTTCCAGGAGTTCCATCGGTCCATGCCAGATTAACTGGCGCTGCGGTTCTTGTAAAGCTGAGGACCGGTGCATTAGCCAACTTGCGAGCGACATTCAGAATCATTGGCCTCATCATATCGTTTTCTTCATGCCCAAGCAGATGACAATGCCATACATACTCCCAGCCAAAGTTTGCTATGATGTTCTTGACAGCCATTGGGTTTCCAGTCATAGGATCTATCTGGGTAAACTGTGTTGTCGTATTTGGAGCTGAAGTTGGATCCAATAATCGTATGCTGTCAGGAAGTCCAAAGTTCATTTTAGGCGCAACGGGTCTGAAAGCAACAATACAGTCCTCCAGAGGATTCATTCTTACAGTGTCTTTCCATCCCTTCTCATTATCATCGGGTGGTCTGATGGCGCCATCCCATCCTACTCGATTCACAATTTGTACATCGAACAAATGGAAATGAATGGCATGGGTATCAACACCATTATGAGTAATTTTCCAAATTTGAGTGCCATCACCGGCCACAGGGGACATGGGTGTTATGGAATCCTGAAGCACCTCTGTTGCAGGATCCAGGAAACCTAGTGGAATAGTCGTTTGGTTTCTAAAATTGGTATTCGGTAATTCAACGCCAAATGTAGAATTCATTCTCCCATAATCCATGGTGAATAATTCTTGAATGGCTTTAGCCCCTAGCGGAAGTGTCAAGGGCTTTGTCGTTCCTGGTGGCGTGAATGTAATTGAAGTATCCTGAATCCTGACATATTTCCCATCCGGAACTATGAGCGGATTCTGAGAGGATTCAAATGCTAATGGTATGGATTTTTTGAGCAGGGATAATGGATCGCCATTGACCGTGTTAGCCAAAGCGCCAAAACCTGCTCCCCCTGATGTATCAGAAATAGTGACAGTAGGGACTGTGTTATAGCCCGATCCTGGATTGACGAGTTTTAGGGCAGTAACCGTCAGTGTTGCTTTTGCTGTGGCAGCCGTTGAAGCGCCACCTCCAGTTATTGCGACGACGGGTTCTTTATAGCCGCTTCCTGGGCTTGTTAAAGTGAAACCAGTTATTGCGCCACTTGTTGTGTCAACCGTTGCCTGCGCAGTTGCTCCTGCGCCTAAACCGCCAGCTGAATCCGTTATTGTAACAGTTGGTGCGCTGGTATAGCCCGCTCCTCCGCTTATTAGGCTAAGTGCATCGACATTGCCAGTGGCTTCCGCCGTTGCGCGCGTGCCGGTTGTTGGAGGATCAATCGCAACTACTGGAGCCGTATATCCCGCTCCGCCATTAGTCAAATTAATCGAAGATAGCTTATATCCCGAAGGTGCTGCTGCCGCGACTCTAATCTGCATGACGGTACGGGTATTCGGCCCATATCCTGGGAGTGTGCTAGGTGCACCACCGGTTGATGTTAAATCCGGGCCTCCCGTAAAGTAATCGTTACGAGGATCGAAGGCTGGAACTGGTGCAGGTGCGTCATTATAAAGAATCAGTGTCTGCCCTGCATATTTCGAAAAGTCAACGACAACATCCGCTCTTTCTGCTGGCCCTAAGAACAATGTCTTATTGGTAACATTCAAAACGATGATGTCTCTACGGTTATAAACATAATTGATTGGTTGATTCGGAAGCTCAGCCGGTGCAGGCAAGAATCCGCCTTCGGTACCTATTTGAATCATAGCTGGTCCTATAGCGTTATAATCAGGTACTCCGCCTTCACGGCCATCCGTTGGCCAAGTAGCCGGAAATCCGGTTGTTTTAACTGCCGGAACCATATTGACTTCGCCTGAATCACCGCCGTTTAAAAGGGTATTGCCATTCCAAACCGCTCCGTTAGCCTTAGCTCTATAAATCTGAAGGTTGAAAAATCTGTCATCCGCTGCATTGAGTATCCTGAATCTGTAAGCTTTTGGCTCTACGTCAAGATAAGGGTAGGCAGCACCATTAACGACTGGTGTATCCATGAATGCTTCTGGAACTTGAGATACGTTTGGTACACCAGGATTCATAGGCGGCTGTCCTGCAACACCAGCCAGCGGATTGGTTACAGGTCCATGCTCGATGCCGGTATATGGCGGCCAGAACCATGGGCCATAATCCCAGCGTCCCATTGTATTGGCGCCAGAATTATCGTAAGGATTTTGGTTTGGCATATAGACATGTGGGAACCACAGGCTGCCATATCCACCCCACTTGGCAATATCCCAAGTTGGATCCTGGACTGCTAATTGATCTGTTTTAGGGACAAATGTTTTATCCTGAATGATTAGCGGAATTTCTTCTGCAGGAATATCTCCGGAAGCCATAAGCGCTTTTTCCGCATCGTCTCTGATGATATAACCTGCTGCTTCTCCAGCATAAACATTGAGTCTTGTTAAGCCGTATGCATGGTCATGGTAAAACATAAGACGAGCACTTTGTTGATTTGTATAAAAAAAAGTCATAGCACCTGGGCCTGGATCCGGCATATCAGGTACGTCTTTTACGCTAACGCCTTCTGGATAAGGGGTTCCCTCTCCTGCAGGTGTAATCCACTGATGGGCATTCCCGTCACTAATCCATGGGGTTATACCGCCATGGAGATGAAGGGTTGCTCTATTCTCGGTATAACTGTCTACCCCATTTGGCCCCATACCGGCGCCCATTAACGTAGTATCAACAGGAAGAAAAAGGTCGCCTCCTGCGCCAATTGGCAGTTTATTCGTAAACTTGATACGAACGGGTCTGTCCCTTTGGGCAATAATGGTTGGTCCCATATAACTCGGCTTACTGATGGCAGGATCCGTCGTATTAACCTGAACATAGCCTCTCAGCTTTGTCTCAGGCAAATCAGAATGAAACTGCTGGGTATACTCAACGAGGTTAATTTCATAATAATCAGTTCCTGGGTAAGTCGTGGTATCAGGAACACCAACTGGAATGTAATTATTCAAGTTATTCTTGTTAGCAATTCCTAGCCCGGGTAGTGAGTCCACAAATTTTCTTATGCCAGTGCCGGGTGTAACGCTGTTGAAAAGACCCACCTCAGGCAAAGGACTATTGGCGTAGTTTGGTGTAGTGCCGAAATAGTCCGGGACACCCCCTGGATGCATCTCAGGAACGGCAAAACTCGTGGATGGAATTAAAAATTGTCCTCCAATGCCAAAAACCATTGAAGCAGTTATGATACCTACGAGAATGCGATTAAATTGTTTTTGGGTAAACCGCTTTTTAAAATCACTAAATTTCACTTTAAGCCCTCCTCTTTTAAACTCAACAAGCAAGATAAAGTATAATATATTCAATTATACCCCATTAAATTTAAATAAACATCGTTATTTTTTGAATTTTCTAACATTTAAAAATTTATTTTTTTATCACTGTATTTCCGAGATTATATAGCTAGTTGCAGCTAATTTAAAGCTTTCATTTTGAATTTTTTAATACTCAAAGAATTAAATACGACCGAAATAGAACTAAAAGCCATCGCCGCTGAAGCAACAATAGGATTAAGAATACCCAGCGCAGCAAAAGGAATTCCTATTATATTATAAACAAAGGCCCAGAACAAATTTTGCTTAATTTTTTTCATAATCATTTTGGAGAGTTTGATTGACTCTGGTATTGTTGTCAGATCTTCTCTAAGTAAGATAAAATCCGCGGTTTCGATGGCGATATCCGTTCCAGTACCAACTGCAAATCCAATATCTGCCGCAGCAAGCGCAGGAGCGTCGTTGATGCCATCTCCTACCATACCAACAATTCTGCCCTGATTTTTAAGCTTCTCAACTTCAAAGGCTTTATGGGAAGGCAACACCTGAGCTATGACATTCGTGATGCCGATTTGTTCCGCCACCGCATTTGCTGTAATCTCATTGTCCCCCGTAATCATACAAACTTCGATACCCATCTTCTCTAGGTTCCTGATGGCGACAGCTGCACTTTCCCTCACGGTGTCCCTCAGCCCAAAAATAGCAGTAAGCTCCTTATTCACGGCCATAAAAACAGCCGTTTTCCCTATTTCACGCAATAATAGAAGTTTTTCCTCCACGTACGGTAAGATGACGTGCTGATTCATTAATAATTCTTGCGTTCCAATTATGACAGATTTTTCATTCATCGTTGCAATGATCCCTTGACCCGGAATAGCCTCAAAAAGTTCTGGATCCTCAAAAACTGAATCTGGAAAGTTCATTTTGGCTCTTTCATAAATAGCGATTCCTAAAGGATGCTCCGATTTTTTTTCAGCCCTAGCTGCCAGATGGAGCAGTTCCTTTTCTGAGGTCAATTCACCATCCATCGCGATAATATCTGTTACATCAAGTTTTCCCGTCGTTAAAGTGCCAGTTTTGTCAAACACAATAGTATTAATTTTACAGGCCTTCTCCAGTTTCTCTCCATTCTTTATCAGTATGCCCCTCTGTGCTCCAAGTCCCATACCAACCATAATGGCAGTTGGTGTTGCCAAGCCTAATGCACATGGACAGGAAACCACTAAAACCGATACTGCAAAAATAATTGGTTTGGCTAAATAATTAGGGTTATGACCCAAGACCAAAAAGAACCAAGCATCAAAGGTAAGAACAGCGGCCAGCAAAACAAAGGTTATAAAGTAACCACTGACAGTATCAGCGATCTTTTGGATAGGCGCTTTGCTGCTTTG
>JANYJS010000105.1 GCA_025361765.1 Bacillota bacterium | reverse complement strand
CAGATTGCCTTTTTTTCTCAAAAGCATCTCTCTTTGGCTCTATCTGTTTAAGAACCTGATAGTCTTGGTAATCTTGACTGCTCGTGTTCGCCCAACCGCGACCTTGCGTCTGTTCAAGAATCCTAAATGCCTCTTTGTCTTTACCTTGAATATGTGCATTTATTCTGCCAAGGTTTTGTTCAAGGAAATAAGAAGAACCATTGCCCATAAAAAGAAGGCGGGCCAACCGATTCTTTTCTTCCTCTGGAATATCAAACCTTTTTCTTGTCGCGTCAAAGAGTGCTAAATTACGGGCAATAAAAATTCTGTTCTGTTCATCAAGCTGCATTTTTAGATTTTTTACCGCTGCGATGGCTTGCATCAATTTCTTCATGAGCTCATCAACCTGAGCATTAGGAACTTTGCCAAGCGTTGCAGCCTCCTCCACTTTTTTAAGCATGTTCATGAAAGGCACATCTTCTGCTAGAATTCTCTCAACCTCTGCAAGAAGCCTTGAACCAAATCCATACAAGACCGCGCGTTCGTCATCTAAGAATTTGTTATAAGGGTCAAGTCCTTGCTCATAAGCTTTGTTTGGATCTCTAAAATCTTTTCTAAGATCACTTGATTGCGGAACTTTTGCATCGGTATCGATCTGCGCTTGAAGATCGCTTATAGCTTTCTGTAAATCCTGAGCTTGAACACTAAGACCTCCACCAGCGGCTTTAATGGCATCCATTTTCTTTACTATGGTGTCTAGCGTTATTTGATACGCCTCAGCCTTGCCTTTCCTTGCCTGCTCTAGTTGCATAAACCTTTCGTCAGCAGCTTTAGATAGCTGAGCCCTCCTGTACTCGTCCTCTTTTTCTTCCTTCTTTTTCCGCGCTCTTCTTGCTTTCTCTTTTACCGGATCTTTACCCTTAAATAGATCTTCAACGCTTTTGCCAACGTCTTTGGCTATTTTTTCTATCTCTTTACCAAGATCCTCTATCTCTCCCCACAATTTTGCTATCTCACGGCCCGCAGCATTAAAAGAATTCCCTGCATCTTTGATGACTCCATCGATTTTTGCAATTTCATGACCAACAGCTTCTGCCGCTTTTTTAACTTCCATGGCGCCCTGTTCTAAGGCCTGCACGCCCTGGCCAACTAGGCTCTTGCTGTAGAGATTTCTAATCTGTCTCTCAACTTTTGCTATTTCATCATCAAGAGAGCGAAGAGCCTTGTTACCTTTTTCAACCTGTTCAGCCGCAGTTCTCAGGGCACCGGTTAACTCTTTGCCAGCCTTTTTTAGACCGCCATCAACTTGATCGGTAAGGTATGCAAACAATGTATTATCAAACGCAACATCCAGCATAAAGTCTGGCTTTTTTATATCACCCGATTTGCCTACAACATCAAATTTGATTTCCGCGTTTTGAGCTATCTTTAACTTATTCGATGTTGCAAAAGAAATAGCGTTGCCGTTAATAAAGAGATCTGTTTGCGTATTCAACACAGGAGCAAGTTGCAGTCTACCCGAAAGCTTTATTTCAGGTTTTTGCCCTAACGTTACCGCCATGATTGGGCCACCTTTTTTGCCTCCACCCGTTATCTTGAGAGGTCCCAAATCAATAGGTGACAATTCACCAGATCCCGATGCACCTTTTGTTTTATCAACAACAAATTTCATGGTGCCATTAACGCCAAGTAACTGGACATCGCCACTCACTTCAGTACCAGCAGGGAACGAAAGAGCCCCAATCGTAAATGGCTGTACCGCCATAAGAAGGGAGGCGTTTTTTATGCACAGAGGAGGCAGGGCTTGTGACCCCAGTTTTTGACCAGAAATCTGCTCTAACAATATAAACATATCGGCAAAGCAGAGCTCATTGATCTGACCAAAAACACCGAACTTTGACATATCAGGCAGTTCAGCCTTAGTGGCCGCAGAGACTTTTTTAGAACCTACATCCATGGTGCCGGCAATGCCAAACTCAGTCGGCAAACCTGTTTGCGGATTTATACCAACATCAAGCCCAACATCAGACAGCGTAACGCCCTTTATACCCAAAGCATTCTTCCACTGCCCGGCCATGCTACCCGCCAAAGAAACAGTAACAGGAGACAAAGAGCCGCGTGCATCAAAAAG
>JANYJS010000049.1 GCA_025361765.1 Bacillota bacterium | reverse complement strand
ATTTCAATGACCTTTTGGTCATAAAGGCCGAAGCCCGTGAAGTTCTTGATTATGTCGATCTCAGACAATGTTCCGATAATTTTGTAGTATAGCTTCCGTATGGCAAAGAACAGGGGTGATTCCTCACTTTTTGCCTTAACTCCGATGACGATCTTATAGCCTTCCTCCCATTTCTTGATGAAGGCCGTTATCATCTCCGGAGGGTCCTGCAAATCAGCTGCGATACCGATGACCGTGTCCCCCTTTGCTTGCAGGAGGGCGTGATAAGGAGAACGGATGTGGCCGAAGTTTCTTGCATTAATTATTACTTTTACATTTTTGTCATGCTCGGCAATTTGTCGTAATATGTCAACAGTCCTATCTTTGGAGGCATTATCGATAAAAACATGTTCATAGCGATAGTTATCCAATGAAGACATGACCTTTCTAACTCGCTCATAAAGCTCTTGCACATTATCCTCTTCATTGTAACACCCTGTAACCACACTTATGAATTTCATATAGTCCGATCCTCTAGAGATTAATAATATTATAAGCCACGATTATAAATGACGTTTTTTAATTCTTCGTCATAGGCATAAGGGCTGTCGATCGTGTCGATCATGATCGGTTGATCCTTGGCGCAGGCCTTAAGCAGAACCTCGCCGCGCATGAGTTCTCGGCAGGAAATCTGTCCTTTTTGGAGCGGAATAGCCAGATATACATCCTGATCGTAAATAGCATGGCCCTCCGGTAGATCATGCCGGGCGTAAACTCCCCTGACTAATGAATTCAGGTATTGCATTTCCTTTTCCGGAGGAATTCTTTTTTGTGTTCCCGGCATACCGCACATCTCTTTGGCCTTTTTATATGCCTTGAACCAGCCATCAATCTGGGTGGGAAGGGAACAGTAAGGTGAAACAGGTATCCCCTCAGTTTCAATATCAATGTGCCTTTCGAAGGTTCTGGCCCCTTTTGCATAGGCGATCGTCATAGAAGTATTCCAGTCATGATATTCATGTGTGGATAGACCTATCGTATGATTCGGGTATCGCTGTTTAAGATAATCGATCTGGTTGAGCTCCAGTTCGGAATCCTCTGTAGGATAAATAGCTACACAGTGGTTAATGGCTAGGGGGATATTCCTGTTTTCGAAGAAGGTAACCAGATCGTCCAGGTCTTTAGATGATGACCCACCCGTCGACACGATAACGGGTTTCCGTTTTGATCCGATCTTTTCAATCAGAAACCAGTCATTTAAATCGGAACTGGCAAGTTTTAATATCTGCACACCGAGATTCACGCAAAGGTCAACAGATCTTTCGTCAAATGGCGTTGCCATGGAAATACAGCCATTTTTCCTGATGGCATTGATCAGGGTTGCAAAATTATCCTCTGTCATCATGGTATCAAGTGTCTTTTTGATATAGCGGATATCTATTCGGTCATGGAAATCCTTATGAATAAAAGTTTCAACATCACGGAATTGTAGTTTGATAGCTGCCCGAATATTGTTGAAGCGCACGATACGACCATAATCGGTAATAATTTTCAGACCTCTATCAACATGGCCAAGATGGTTATTGGCCATTTCCAGAACAAACAGGTCTTCAAAAATATCTTTACTCATGATACCTCCCTCTTCGTCATACTATTCCAGCGGTTCAATAAGCATATTCTTTAGAAATTCTTCACGTTCCAAGAATGGATACATATCCTCCAGAGGCGAGGAAATAATTTTCCCATCGGGTAGTTGCCGCGAGCTCATGCGAGGCTCAAACTGCTGATTCGGATCAAGCATGACTTCACAAAGTGCTGGTCCCTCAATATTCAGAAATGCCTTCATTTTAACTTCAAAATCGGCATATTCAAGTCTTTCCACGGACAAACCGTAAGCCTTGGCAATTTTAATTATGTCCGGGAAACAAATTCCACTTTGCGGACTTTCACCAAGCAGGCGACCAAAAAAATTAGTTTGTGAAATCCTTATAGATAAGTAGCCACCATTATTGAATACGAATATTTTGATAGGTAGTTTACGGCTAGCAATCGTCGCCAGTTCCTGGATATTGAGCTGAATGCTTCCATCGCCTGCAAAACAAATGACGCGTCGCCCGCCTCCGGCTATGGCCGCCCCGATGGCCGCTGGCAAGTCGTAACCCATTGATGCGCTCCCCGAGTTGGAAAAGAGACGCTGCCCTTTTTTTATCTTTGCAGCCTGGAAGGGGACAATGCAAGCAGATCCGTTAGCCGTGACAACGATATCATTTTCATGCAAATCATTAAACAGACATTCCACAAAAAAATAAGGGTTGATGTAATCTCTAAAGACTTTATGTTTTGGCAGCAC
>JANYJS010000021.1 GCA_025361765.1 Bacillota bacterium | reverse complement strand
ATTGAATTTTGTTGCCCGGTCCCTTGTATCTCAGCTTGCTTTTTTTCGCTTATACAGCCACAACAAGCTATAATTGACAACGCTAATATAAAGACTAATAATCTCATTGATTTATCATCCTACCTGTCGATTAGCTGCTTTAAAATGTAGCTCTTCCCTGAATATAAGCAATTTGCTAATAGATGGCCACCAAGGATAATGGAATATGCCCAGAAGCGTTAGCTTTAGATTAGATGATCTATGATCCAGGCGGAAGTGGTAACGCCTGGATCATAGATCATTTTCTACATGAAAAATACATGATATAGCAGTTCTCTAATCTCTCAGAAAAACAGCCTATTGGCATTTCCTGGTACAAAAATTGTCTCACTTCGTATGAATCCGGCATCGGTATTAGCCCTAGCTTATTTTCGATCTCGAAATATTTCCCCAGGATCTCTTCCAGCTCATCAGGCATGTACTCATATTTATGATCCGGATGGAGAAGTTCTGGTGAATGTATTCGAGCCAGTAGCGCATTAGGTGTATCCAGGCAAAAGCGTCCGCCTGGACGAAGAATGCGCTTTACATCCGAAAGAAATGTTGGAAGGTCCTGTTGGGCAATATGCTCTATCAATTGGCCCGCCCATACCAAATCAACAGAACTATTCTGGATTTTGCTTAAATCATTGAGAACCTGCACTCGGGGGTTCCACTGCCATTTTTTGGCCAGATCTACCATTTGCAGTTCTGCGATTCGATCCTCTGGCGCAAGATCGCTAATTATGAGCCTTCTGTAATCGTGACGGTATCCAAATTCAACCAGCGAACCATTTGCGCCCCCGATATCTAGAATTACATCCGCTCTCGGCAGGGACTTGATTAATCGTACCCTGACACCATGTATGATTGCAAGATGGTGCTCTTTTGCTTCTGCGCAAATAGTATTTAAAAATTCTGCAGAATATAAAAGCTGTATCGATAACTGACGCGCAGTCAAATTTTGGTTTCGAATGTTATTTATATCCGAATCATTGGGCTTTCTGCCTAAGACAGCTTGGTAGGTATCTTCAATCCAGGACATCGAATTAGAATATTGCTTTAGATGTATTTAAAGTCTACGTGATCGTTGATACCCAGCTGCAAAGGGTCTTTTTCAATGGACCTAAGGATCTCGGGCCGGTCATCGACATTCTATATTTTTGAGCCGCCACCTATTTTTTATATGATTTAGTTTCGATATCGAGACATATCTGTTTGAGTCTATTATAACTTCTTGTGGCATAATTTTTTGATAAGAGATCATCGCGATCGGTTAATCCAATATCCTCAAGCCTACTTTCGTTAGATTTTATACATAGTTCAGAAATAAGCGCACCTCTTGATGAAAGACATTTATCCATAAACTGCTTCATATCTTTCGCAATCTTTGAAGGATCATGGTACATTAGAACATAATTCTTTGCGTTATCACCTATGCGCTTCCTTTTTGCGGAATCATTAATTAGTAATTCTAGCTCTTTTTTTAAATTTTCTTTCTCTTGCCCCCGATTATTAGGTATCTTAATGACAACTTCATCTGGAAGTTCTGAGAACCATGCAATATCTGTTACCACACAGGGCTTCCCCGCCATCATTGCCCTCAATAATGTAGCAGAGGTCTCGCCCATGGAAGGGTCGCGAAGATTTACCACGATATCCGAACAACTAAGCAAAATCTCAAAATCCCTCATAGCTACAAATCCAGTTTTCTTGGTATTTTCATCCAACAGGCCGTCTATGTAATTGCCCTCGCCGACCATCAAATATTTTACAGCATTTTTAGTTGTCTGTATCTCTTTAATTACCTCTGCGATTTGCTGATTTCTTTTTGTTGGCGCGATGTACCCAAAGGATGAAACCAATATATCCTGATTCGTTATCCCATATTTTTCCCGTAATTCTTGCTTTTCTCCTTCGGGATAGGATAGAATCATATTATTATAATTAATTTGATTAATATTTTCTATTCTATTTTCTGGATACCCATTTTCTATGATCATACTTCGAGTAGAATCTGAATGTACAATAATTCCCACCGCGTTTTCCATCACTCGTTTCAATAGTGGATATTGCTCTGGATTTTCAAATTGCAGTGGATTTTTTTTTGCTCTTAACAATCGTTTAACTTTATTGATGCCGCTCGAACCATAATTGTGGTAAAATTCCCTAATATATTCACTTTTGCTATGTCTGTAGTCCAAGCAATAGCCGGTGATCAAATAATACAAGACGTAATCGTGTAATATGATTATCCCAGGATATTTGAGAAAAATATCATATATATTTGAATGATATTCGGGATTATTTCCCAGATTATACAGGATGGCATCATAACTAGGCAGTCGGTCCAATATATTGTTATTATGATAGTTAATAATATTATAATTTTTTAATGCAGAGCTATCGGTCTGAATTCCATCGACCCAAAGATCGACCTCATAATGATTGCTTAACTCCGGAATCAAGGCCTCAGAATAGTCAGATATGCCGCTCCTTTGGGGTGGCAAAGGGCTAAAATATGCCAATTTCATTTCAGTAATGTCTCCACGACGTAGTTCCAATTAATATTTTTTTCCTTCATTAAGTTTAGGCCATTTTCGCCAAGTCTTTTTGCAAGATTCTTATTATAATAAAGCATATCCATGACTCTGGCGAGTTCTTTTGGTTTTGGGTCGATTATAAATCCATTATTTTGATTCACAAACTCAAGTGGTCCTCCCGAATCCGGATGAGTTAATACCGGTTTTCCAGAAAGGAACGCTTCAAGAGTTACGTACCCATAATCTTCTTGAAATGGACCATTATAGACGCCTAGACAATTTGAATAGTAGCTTATCTTATCTTTGTCACTTACATATCCTGTGATCTCTACTTTGTCGGATATTCTATCTTCCTTTATAATTGATTCTATCTTCGCCAGAGTTATTGGATTACTGCTGCCGGTAAGCACAATTCTCAAGGGTGATTTACAATATTTCAGAGCACTAATCAATAAGTGTTGTCGCTTTATTTCTTCAATCCTGCCCGGGCAAAATATGTAGTCGCCATAATTTCCAGGCCTAAATTGCTCTGCATCTTTAGGTGGTGGATAAAGAGACTCGGAAATTATATGATTATATTTATATAACCTATCTGTGACGGTGTCCGAAATCGTAAAAACCTTTCTTGCCTGTTTTATGAATTTGTTGTCGCATTTGATTATTATATCTCTGACCTCTTTTCCATAATTCATATTATGAAGATCGCCATACTTTGTGTTCCATAGATCATAAGCTTGCCTATGTTGATGAAGCATCCATAAAACTTTGTTCTCATGATCAATATAATATACCGGGAATTTCAATGCAATAATTCGATCTACTTTTTGGCCATTTACCTCCTTCAGATCGATCATTCTTGACATCAGCATGCAGTCTAGTATGGTCTCCGGAGGGTACCATTTAAAAGGGATGGTTACGATATCTGCCTCATGACCTCTTTTTATAAGTTCCTGACAAAGCGTGCTTGCAAGCAGCTCCGCTCCTCCCTTAATAAATGGTACTTGGACCGTAGCAATGGCGATTTTCAAAAGGATTCCTCTATCTTAGATAAGTCTAGATATTTTATTAATTTATCTTTTATTACATGATTTGAGAATCTACTATTAACATTTAGCAATCCATTGTATCTACAGAAATCTTGAACGTTATCCTCTTTGTATATGGTGTAAAGCGCAGAAGCTGCGAAATTATAGTCAAAATCATTTAAAACTATCTGATTCTTTCCTACCGTATCGGATAATGCCGATTCGCCATAGGTTACTACTGGTAGCATCATTTTTTGCGCTTCAATTATTGGAACACAGAATCCCTCATGTTCGCTGAAACATAAGAATTCATCACAGGCGAGATAGTAAGCTCTTAGGTTCTCAATTGGCTGCGAATCTGTAAATGTAATATTATTTTCTAAATTATATTTTTTTATTATTTTGTACAATTCATTATTATAACGCTGGATGTTATGATCCACGGAACCAACCACCCAGAGATGAACATTTGTGTCATATGCTTCTTTATATTTTTTTATTATATTTATTAAATGTATATGGCCTTTGTTCGGGGCTACCCTCCCCACGAAGAGGACGTTGTTCGAATTATTATCTATCAAGGATTCAACTAACTGAAAATTGGGTTCTTGCTTTTCCAGATCTTCCAACACATTAAATGGTGGGACGATCGAACAATGACCCGGTCTCAAGCCATGTCGAAATAGATCTTGTCGGTTGAATTCTGAATCGCAGATCCAAAGACTATCTTTGAATCTTCCAACAAGGCGTTTTGTCTGTTCAATCCCTTCCTTGCATTTTTGATAATTTATATCTGAAAAATTGATAAAGTAATCTGGCGGGGTTATATTATGGTACTTGAAAATCTTTTTCCCTTTGAATTCCGATAAAATTTTTTCTCCTCTTTCCCAGAATATGCTATGATGATATATTATTATATTATTTCTATCTTCGAAAAATTTTTTATTTATCGTCGAGGAAGTCGGCAACGATTTGGCTTTACCTAAACAGTATTCGCTATATGCATATACGTTATGGCCTTGCTCAATTAGTGTTTCATACATGCCCAAAATGTCGTGGCCTATTGCATCTCGGTCGGTGATTGTCTGGTGAGCAATGATGATGTTAGTCATAAATAATCCTAATTATCTTTTTGCTGCAATCATATAATCTTGTGGCCCATACAGGATGTTATTCAGTAATTCAATATTATAGTTATAAATGTCGATTAATTTACCATCTCCCTCGGTCAGTCCTTCTTTCATCATTTTTTTTAATCGGATTTCATCGTTGACTGGTGATATAAAAACCGTCTCAAAATCCCTGAAGCCCATCGATGTCATGAGGAACCTTAGCGTTTCGGGATGCACAGGTCGCTTATGACTCATATCAATATAAAAATTGGCAAATGAAAAGAATGAAAGCGGATTTACCGTTTCTACTATGATGGTCCCTCCGTAAATGAGCTTCTTATAACAAGATTCCAGCATTTTTATGAGGTAATCAGAATCCAGATGCTCTATGACCTGATCGATAAAAATGCAATCTAGGCTTTTGTCCTCTTGCCTATAAAGATATGATCGTGCATCAACCATTTCCACATCAAGACCTCTGGATTTACAGAAGTTGACCATGTTCTCGTCTATGTCGATTCCATGTCCATCGATTCCATGTTCTTTGAGAAGCTCGAGGAGCTCACCACGGCCGCATCCTATGTCAAGGACGTTTTTACTGCCCAGGAAATATTTTAGAAATGCCGATTGTCTTTTTTTGATCTCAGCTCTTGATCCTCGGAACTGCTCCTCAAAGACGAAGTAATTTATCTCGCCATTTTGACCTTTTAATGACTCTGGCGGCATCTCCAAGGATTTTTCGGTTCTTCTTTCAAGTACACCAGCTAACCAAGCTTTATTATCTATATCTTCGTTCATCGCAGATATAACCGCTCTTACCTTATCATCAATTTCCGAAGCAATCTTGACCTTGGTCTGAGATAGCATCTCGTCCATTTCTGAAGTTATCTTGGCCTGGGTCTGAGATCGCCACTCTTCTATTTGGGAGGATATCAAGGACTGAGTCTGAGCTAGCCTCTCGTCCATTTCGGAAGCTATCTTGGTCTGGGATTGAGCTAGTCTCTCGTCCATTTCGAAAGCTATCTTGGTCTGGGTTTGAGCTAGCCAATCATCAAATTTTGAATATATTACGTGCTGAATATGGGATGTCGTTTCTATATGCTTTGAAATGCATTCTTGAAATCGGTCTATGGATTTTCTGACCTCCATCAAGTCGGA
>JANYJS010000138.1 GCA_025361765.1 Bacillota bacterium | reverse complement strand
TCTAGATTTTATCCAGCATAATCATCTCGGCCCCAAATCCAGATAAATAGGACTGGAGGTTTAAAGACTCTGAAACATGCACTGTAGAAAAATCTACCTGAGGGCTCGATCCCCACCTGCACATCTGTTCCTCGGAAGAAGTTAGATTGCCCGGAAAACCCAGCTTGGCATTGAAATATAGGATGCTGTTCTCCTTGGTATATTTGTATCTTCTTATTTTATAAGTTCCGCTAATACCAGTAATCTTAAGTACAATTTCAAGGGCGTTTTTATACTGGTATACCGCCTCCATGACCTCAGAAAGTGGATATTGACCTTCAACCATGGTCTTGACTCGCTCATCTGCGTGAAAAAGGAGAATGCGCAGTCCGAAATCTCCCTCTTTGCGTTTTTCTGAAATTGAAACCACATGATTTGGGCCTTTTAACAAAATTTCATTACCCAGATCCGACAGCATTTTGTAGGCAAAGTAAGCCGGCTTTTTAATTAAACCCGCCGTTAGAATTCCAGGCTTGCCTTTGATGTCCATAAGTTCGTCCGTATCATCAACAATGCTGTTGAAATCCTCAAGCTTTTCTTTGCCGCAAAGACTATGAGCTATAATATAAGGCATCATCACGAGGGAATCCCACATATAATTGGTTTTTTCTTCAAGTACTTCCGACGAAACCGTCTCAACCGATATTCCGGTTCTGCCTTCAAACTTTTTTCTGATCTTGAGGATGCCCGCTTCTCTGATTTTATATCGGAAGTCGTTTTTATCTTTAGTGTTGCAGGCGATGCAAATAATTGTCTCAATTCCTGCAGCAGCTAACTTTTCAACGGCTGAAAAGCTCACGTTCTCAGGCAAGGAAATCACCCGTATTTTAGTGACGGAAAGGTCTCTGGCGGCGCGAATGATTTGATCCACGTATTTAGCAACAACTTCCATTCGGCATTTAGGGATAAAAGTAAATCCCTTTTCTTTTGGGGGCTTCTTTGTCGTTATTTTTTGGCAGTCGATTTCTACAATGCTGACGCTTGGCTTCGTCGTTCTATCAAAGGCGCTATAGATTTCCTTCATTTGCTTCTTTAAAACGCTGATGATCTCATCCGGCTTTTCCAAAGTGTAATTGGCCAGAATCTCTCTGCTGCTGACTCTTCCCGTAAACTTTTCCCGATATTCCGTTGGGTGCATCCCGAACCATTTTTGAAAATATTTGATGTAATAACGCACGGCAGAAAATCCCGATTCTTCTGAAATAACGCCAATTTTTTTATCCGTACCAAGGAGCAGCTTCTCAGACTCCTCAACCCGGATAAAGCTCAGCAAATCCTGAAAACTCAGTCCTGTGGCAGTCTTTATAACATGGGATAAGTAGAAAATACTCAAATGCTCCATTTTCGCTATTTCGTTTAAGGTCAGCTTTCGGGAATGATTATCGTAAAGGTAGTCCGTGATGCGATTAAGCCGTTCCGCGAGAATTTTATTGCCTTTGTTTCTGGATTCGTTGACAAATTTGCCTTCCTCCATAGCAAAGCATTGAAAGTCATTCATCAAACAGGATAAAAGATTGCTGGTATGCTCTATGGCCCTATGCTGATAGTCTTTCTCTTCTGCCAAAGTTTCAAGGACAATACGGGTCAGCAGCGCCCTAAGATTTTCAAGGCTTTCATCCTCGGCATCCTTCATATCCGTGACAAAAAAACAGTTTTTAAGATTGTTGTAATACTTTGAGAAATATTTGAGGTCGATCTGCAGCAGCAGCACCATGTTGGCCACGCCATTAGTATCAAAGCTATGGATCTCACGGTCGTTCAAAATGAAAATGTCGCCTTGATTTAGAACATAGTTGTAATAACCGTTTTTTAGTTTGATGCTGCCTTCGAGCACGTAAACCACTTCCATCTCATCATGAAAATGAATGGGATACTCCTCAATGTTAGCAACTATGACATTGATTGGGAGCTCTTCCTTAAAAAAAAGCTTCTCCTTTAACATCTTCATCCTCCGTTTTATGTAAACCTGTGTTTGCGTTTTAGCGAAAAGTTTTCAACAGGCTAAAAATTTTAATATCTGTTGTTTTTCAAGCTTTTCAAGTAGTATTCAAAGGAATATTGGCTATTCATCCAGTGCCCTTGTGGATAATGTTAATAGACGATTACCTTTGCTATCAAAGGCCTGTATCAAACTCTGGAAATTGTTATCAACAGGTTGTCCACAGATCATTGGATCTTACAGGTAACCACGCCTAAACTATTGAGATTCATGTTGATTTATAAAAATGACAATTTATGCTATACTATCTGGGTACATTTGGAATCATAAAAGATTCGACAATAATTTATTTTTATTGGTTGAATGGTACCATGAAAAGTTCTGCTAAAATTAATTTTCATAGCTCGATTATACAATAATCGTAATCACTATGCTATTTATTTTATCATTAGTTTGCTGTGACTTGCCTGTATTGATTTGCTGCAGCTTGCTTGTAAAAGTTGTTATAAGTTGCTTTCAATTAACTATAAGGAGAATTCATATGACACTAAGACTTTATCAGGATCATGTCTACTTAAAAGAGTGTTTGAGCACAGTTTTGGCCATCACTAATGATAATTGTCTGGTTCTTAACAAGAGCCTGTTTTTCCCAACGGGCGGCGGGCAACCCTGTGACCTTGGCACCATCAATGACCTGCTTTTGGCTGAAGTTTTTGAAAAGAGTGGCGAAGTCTATCACAGATTCCAAAAGGCACCCCCATTCAAAGTCGGTGATGAAGTCACCTGCAAGCTGGACTGGGATCTGCGCTTTGACCACATGCAAAGGCACTGCGGGGAGCATATTCTTTCAGGCATTTTCTTCAGCATGCTTGGCGGCGTTAATCGCGGTTTTCATATGGGAAATGATTATATGACCATAGACATCGATCTTCCGGCTGTCACCATGGAAACAGCCCTTCGCGTCGAACTGGCTTCTAATGAAGTGATTTGGTCAGACGTACCAGTCAGCGTTCGCTACTTTTCGCGTAGAGAAGAGGCAGAAAAGCTGCCCCTCCGTAAAGAGATCACCGTTGAAAAGGATATTTCCGTTGTCTGCGTCGGCGCCGAGGCAAATCCCGCAGACTGCGTGGCCTGCTGCGGAACCCATCCAAGTACTTCCGGGCAAATTGGTCTAATCAAATTGCTAAAAATCGAAAATTATAAAGGCATGTCCCGCGTCTATTTTGAATCGGGCAAGAGAGCTTTTCTTCATACGGTCAAGGAGCATCAGCTCATCAGCGCCTTAGCAGAAAAATATTCGGCAGATGAAAATACCCTTGGTGCTAAAATCAGCGCTCAAGAAGATAAGAATCAGCTCCTTCGCCAGGATCTTCAAAAGTACAGGGAACTCTTGATTGAGCGCGAGGTTCAGGCTCTATGCGATGCCACTTCTCTGCCCTCCGAAGAGCCCTCATCCAGTCCACAGGTCATCGTTAAAGAATATGAGCACCTATCCCTCGAAGACCTTCAACAGTTGGCCAAAGCCCTGTCTGCCATCAGCCCGAATTTTTTCATTTTGATTGCCCTAAATGAAAAAGCTCTGCTTATTAGCAGGGCAATAAATACGGTTCCCGGCGCGCCAGACTTCGGCGGCCTAATTAAGGCAAATGTGGCCAGTTTTAATGGCAAAGGTGGCGGAAATTCTTCCAGTGCCAGAGCTGCTTTTCAGTCTTTAGCGGATTTGGATGAGTTTGTTCAGCACACAGTGGGTCTTTTGATTGACGGAGTTGAACCGCTTAAATCGTTCGCATGAATTGACGAGAATGGATCCACCAATCGCAATGAATCTGATCCGAATCATGCAGGCCGCATTATTGCTGCTCGTACCCTGGGACATTTTTATAGAAATGCTGGTAGTCCTTCATCGTGGTCCACTCGCCGCCCCACTCCCAGCCGTGACTAATAAACGCATCGTAGCAAACATCCCCTTTGACTATGAGTCCAGTCACTTGAGACGCTCTATCAAGGTAAGCCGCCCCTTCGGGCGGCTTTATTTCTTGCGTTCCATTTGCGCCGGTCGTGACCATAGGGTTCTGAACCGGATTGAGATCTACCGCAAGTCCAAAGGCGTGCATGGATAAAACTTTACTGCCATCGACGTCTCTCCAGCAAAAGCTGGAAGTGTTGTTGGCCGCCATGGATAAATTGTCATTGCCCTTGAACTCATCAATTAAAACCATTGTTGCAATGGGGTATTTTTTGTCATAAAGGGTTTTGAATATTTCCATGACATCTGCCGAAACCGCTTTGTTCACAATCAGTTCTCCCGCGCATATCTTACCGCTAAAATCATAATACAGCACCTTGATATAGCGCAGTTCTTCGAAAGAAATCTCCGCTTTTGCGCCATAGGAATTGCCCATCATCCTACTCTTAACATCTTCGGGCACTGGCAGAGAAGTAAAGCTATCTCTAGTGTCAAGCTCCCTACTAGGTTGATTTCCCATATGTGGAAAAGACGTGTTCTGCAAATTAGCAGACTTGTACTTAGCTGTGTCCGATGTGCCCCAAGGCGCGCTCGGCGTGGACGCAGGCTTATCAAAAACCGCTCCCTGGGTGGCCGGTGAAGGCCACTCCGCTTTATCCTTTACTCCTTTTTCATAGCTATTGACCATAGTTATGTTCATAATCGTTATGCCAATGGTTAAAATGGCCACTCCGATTTTAATTACCAACTTCCGCCGCCGCCACCGCCGCCGCCACCGCCGGAAAAACCGCCGCCGCCAGAGAAGCCAGAGCCGCCGATGTCACTTGATTGAGGCATTGGGGGGATTGAAATCGTGCTTTCCATAGCGTGTATCGAATTGTTGAAACTGCTCATGAATATCCAGGTATTGAACATCCCGCCATGATAAGCAGGGCCATCGTACCAGCCCGGAGGCTCCATGGCTATGCTCTCAAACTTCTTCGCCCAAAGAGTCGTTAGCCCCAGCACATAGGCATAAGGCAGAATTTTATAAAAATATTCAGGACTTTCCTCAACTAGAAGTTTGATTCTATCAAGCTCCGCCTGTTTGATGAATTCCCGAAGGCCAAGAATTTTTCCCATCCAGACTACGCTCTGATGACTTCTTTGCTTCATTTCCGTGGCCATCCACAGCGTAAACAAGGATGCAACCACAGAAATAATCCCTACCATCGGCATATTCAGGATAAACCACGCAAAGGCAACTGCCTCAACCACAAGGACAGCTACGAATATGCTGCTAAAAATCTTGCTGGCAACCTTCTTTCCAGTGGACATGCCCTCCTTGCGGTCATGGATGCCTATAAAGACACTGAAGCAAATCAGGTTCGTGAATAACAATATGCCTGAAAGAATAATCATATAGCTAGGCTGTATGGTGATGTAGGAACCAATAAGCGTCAAAGCTGCAATAGGTACGAGCATCAGCAGAACTGCTACAGCCCTTGCCATGACTGAGCTTTGGGTAAATATTCTATTTGCTTTATTCGCCGTAAAGTGTGATTTTAGTTGCTCCTTTGTGACAGAAAAAGTGCCGTAGAAAGTTTCCTTAAGATCTGCAGAAGAAACCTGCTCCCTTCCATTGAAAAGTCCGTTGAACATAGTGAACTCATAGACTTTTGCATCAGCTGGAAGCTCTGCAAGTTTGATGAGGGTAAAGTCCTTCTTGCCCTCCTGAACGATCTTAATCAAACCCAGATGCGCCCAATAAAGGATCAGCGAGACCACATCTTTGTTGTCAACGACGCCATCGACGATATAGCCGATCTCTGCGGAAGTGACATTTTCAGGCGGATAGAATTCCACAGTTGGAATAATTCTCTGATCTCTGCCAAAGGAAAACCAGAGGATAAAGCTCAATATCGGTGCGCCAAATATCAGAATCAGCATGAGCGCATACAAAAGGTTATCGTTGCTCTCCCCCTGGAAATAATTTTCAGGGAGCACTACCCTAACAGTAACGCCTTGATTGCTAAGAAGCATAGCATTGGTTTTCGCCTTAATGGTATTGCCTTCTACTGTAAAGTCTACAGATGACGTATTTTTACCGCCGTAACTGGCTGTGATGAATTCCACCTTGCTGGCATCAAAGGCTTTTGGCATGTTGATGGTAATTTGGGCTGAATCAATAGATGTATTCCAGCCTGTCGGAATAATGTTGAAGTACAAATCATCAAATAAGGTTATTTTGTCGGCACTCTCAGCATATTTATAGCCGATGATGTACTCCTGCTTGCCCTCTACGAACTGGTTGGCATCCCCAATCTGAATAACCTCGTTTCCATTCTCACGATAGACAGTGAAGGGATGGCTTTCCACATAAATGTCCGAGATCTTAGCCCGATAGGCTTCTTTGTTTTCAATGCCATCGATCAGTCTTAGTTTCGTTCCGGTATACGGAATGTACCTATATATCCCATGTCTGGGCTCAGTAAAGGTTACTTTGATGTCTTCCTTGACATATAAAACCTTGTTTTCCTTGACATCGACGGTGACATCGTAATTTTGGGTCGTATAATATTCAGCATATGCCGAGGTGGTTTGCATGCAGAAAATAATCAGCATCACCGCGCATATGGGCAAAATCCTGCCTAACCCAGAGCTCTTCTGGGCTTTCATTTTCGCTTCCTTGATCATTTCGTCCCCCTAGAACTGTACTTTTACAGTTTCTCGCTGACTTTCCTCAGATACTTCAAACATGGTTTTACGTTTAAAGTTAAATATGTTGGCCAAAACGTTGCTTGGGAATACTTCAACCATGGTATTGAAGGTCTTAACGACAGCGTTATAATATTTTCTGGCGTTAGCGATATCGTCTTCAAGCATTTTAAGCTGTGCCTGAAGGTCCAGAAAACTCAGATTTGCTTTTAAGTCCGGATAAGCTTCAGCTACGGCAAAAAGACTTTTAAGTGCTCCTTGAAGCATGTTTTCTCCGGCCATTTTGCCTTCTATGCTGGTTGCAGAAGCGGCCATATTCCTTGCCGCGGTCACTTTTTCGAAAGTTCCGGCTTCATGGGCTGCGTAACCTTTGACGGTTTCAACTAAATTTGGAATGAGGTCGTATCTCTTTTTTAAATAGACATCCATGGTTGCAAAAGCCTCTTCAACCTTATTTCTCATGGATACAAATCCGTTATAGGCCGAAATGACCCAAACTACAATAACCAGTGCCAGGATCGCCAGAATACCGACGAAGATTAAAGATGCATTAATCATGATTTCCTCCTATTTACTACTACTTAAAATAACCACTTTAAAATAACGAGTTTAAAATAACGAGTTTAAAATAACCTATATTTGCCCAAATTCTTTTATGATGACCTCTATGATCTTCTTTGCATTCATTTCAAAAGCTTCATAAGGTTGCTGCTCCTCTTGGCGTTCGCTGCGAAATTTTTTGGCATATTTGGTTAGAATTTCCGCTTCATTATAGCCGTCCCTATAGAGTTTAATAATAAAATTTTTGTTGGCCTCCATACTTTTAACTACCCAGTCCCAGTAATTTTTGGAGTCCACCTCGGGAATAAGTCCATAGTGCGGGCTGACAATAAATTTCGCCTGCAGTTTTCGGCACTTTTTAACCGACTCCAGGGTATCCTTATAGCTGGTCAAAAATCCCGGTGTCACTTCGCCGTAATCTGCCATGATTCCTGTCGTTTCGCTGGCAAAGAGGATGCTTTCGTTTCTGAGAAAAAAAGCAAGTGAACATTTTGTGTGGCCCGGCGTCGCAAAAACTTCGATCTGAATGTTGCCCAAATCGATGATATCTCCTTCTTTGATGCACTCATCGATGCGAAGATCCTTTTCATCAAAATCCTGAGCCGGCTTTCCAAACATCTCTGCCGCATGATCCGACAGTTCTTTGATTGCTGTCATGGCCGACTGTTTTTTCAGAATCCTCTTTCCATGTGCATCCCCAAGAACCAGAAGGTTTGGCCATTCTAGCCTTAAAAAGGGTATGCCCCCACTATGGTCATAATGGGTGTGGCTGAGAAGAACAAAATCCAGATTGCCCTCCCCCAAAACCTGCTTGATATTTTGAATCAGATTCTCAGCGCAGTAGGCCATGCCGCTGTCTATGAGGGCTGATCCCTCTCTTCCGGCGATCAGATAAGCTTCTCCTCCATCGCCTCCGGTAACTCTTGTTATATGATTATTAATTAATTCCAACATCATTTTCTTGCTCCATCATTCAATTATATTCTATTGCCTGTTTATTATACGCCAAAATACTGCTAAATAACAAGCCATTATAGACTTGCGGTATGAAATCAGCCTTGTGAAAGTTTTTCCTTATCAAAAATAACAAATCTGCTTTTATTGAAATCTATAAGCCCTTCCCTGCGCATTTTGCCCAGCTCTCTTGACATGGCGCTCCTGTCCACAGCCAAAAAATCAGCCATTTCTTCTCGGTTGAAGGGAATTTTAAATTCGAGACTTTTGCTTTTGTCAGATTGATCTAGTAAGTACGCGGTGAGTCTTTCCCTCATTCCCTTTATAAGGAGATAGTCCAGTTTCTTATTGAAAATGATGGCTTTAAGGGCCAAAATATGCAGCATGTTTTGAATCAGCCTGCTATGAAAGCCACATGCCGAACTACAGCTTCTCACAATTTTACCATAGTCAATGTAGCAAATTCGTAAATCGCTCAAAGATTGAACCGATACGGGGCTAACCGTAATGCCCGCACAAACAATCGCCTCAGCGAACATCTCCAGTGGGCCAATTTTATTGACTATGCTACGTCTGCCTAGGACATCCTCCTTGACGACATCTACGATTCCTGACATGACAATCCCTATGCTACTAACTGTATCTCCAGCTGAAATAAGGTATTGTCCTTTCACATAGGTTCTGAAGCTTGCCCCAAGGCAAAGCAAAAGACTTTCCAGCTCTTCTCTTAAAATTCCATCGAAGAGCGGAGCTTTAGAAAGGATGGCAGCCGCCTGCTTCAACTGTCCTGTAGAATGAATATCGTTTCTGTTCTGCATTGTCACTTCCCCAAATCAGTGTGATTTCTTAATTTTGTGTTTTCTATCATGAGTTCTATTTTGCCTTTATCCAATTATTTTGACGACATTTTTCAGAATGCCTAATCCAGGGTCTCTGAGTATGAACCCTTTTTGGTACCATTTATCTGAATAATCCACTGTCGCGTTTTTAAAATAGACTTCTTTTTCCTTATTATAGACAATTTTAACACCATCCACCTCAACAAGAACATCTTCCTCTTTTAACTCATCCAGAGTTAATTTAAAATAAGGACCGCTTCAACCAAAGGAGCCAACCCATATTCTAAAGATCGTATTGCTGTAATCCTCTTTAGTCAACATGATCTTTTTAAGCTGTGTCACAGCTGATTCCGATAGTGTGATCATTTCCTCATCTCCTTCAAACCAGTTTATTCTTTAAATTTCGGTTTATTCGTTGCCTCAGCAACATTATGTTTGATTTTACTGTACTATACTAAGGATGTTAAAGCAAGCCCATAATAAGTAAGGGACTAATGAGAGGAGAAATGAAAATGTCAAATATGTTTTGTTTTCAATGTGAACAAACCGCCGGCGGAAAAGGCTGTACCAATGTGGGGGTTTGCGGCAAGCAGCCGGAAATAGCCCATCTTCAGGACGAGTTAACCAGTGCTCTAGTTGGAATTGCGAAAAAATCCAAGGATGACCTGCTTTCAAGAGAAGACTACACCACCATCATCGAGGGCTTATTCACCACCGTGACCAACGTAAATTTTGATGATATTTCTTTAGAGAAACGCATTTCAGAAACCGGACCTTCTTCGATGGATATGAACAGCCTCTGGGGTGCAGATGAAGATATCCGATCCCTGAAATCCCTGATCTTGTTTGGGCTTCGCGGCATGGCGGCTTATGCCCATCACGCCTTGATTCTTGGCTATTCAAACGATGAGGTCAATCAGTTCTTCTGCAAGGGCCTCAAAGCCTTAGACGAAGATCTTTCAGCCGACAAGCTTCTTGCTATTGTACTTGAGCTTGGTCAGGCCAACCTGAAATGCATGGCTTTACTTGATGAAGCCAATACCACGACCTATGGCACACCCGTGCCAACCAAAGTGTCGACGAATATTGAAGCGGGACCCTTCATCGTGGTTTCAGGTCATGATCTTCACGACCTTCAGCTCCTCCTTGAACAGACAGAAGGAAAAGGCATCAATATATACACCCATGGCGAAATGCTGCCCTGCCATTCCTATCCCAAATTAAAAGCGTTTTCTCATCTTAAGGGCAATTTTGGAACAGCTTGGCAGAACCAGCAGAAAGAATTTATCGACCTTCCAGCACCAGTTTTATTCACGACAAACTGCATTATGCCAGTTAAAGACAATTATAGAGATCGAATCTTTACAACGGAGCTGGTCGCCTACCCTGGCATGGTTCATATTGACGACAAAAAAGACTTTGCCCCAGTTATTGCAAAGGCCTTAGAACTTGGCGGATATGCAGACGGCAGAAAAATGACCGGAATCAACGGTGGTGACACCCTGATGACAGGCTTTGGCAGAGGAACCGTTCTTGGCGCTGCAGACACCGTCGTTGGCGCTGTCAAATCCGGAGCCATTTCTCACTTCTTCCTAGTCGGTGGCTGTGATGGCGCTAAACCAGGCAGAAACTACTATACCGAATTTGTACAAAAATCGCCAAAGGATTCCATTATTTTGACCTTGGCCTGCGGCAAATTCAGATTCAACGATCTGGATCTTGGTGAAATCGGCGGACTCCCCCGCATCATGGATATGGGCCAGTGCAACGATGCTTATAGCGCCATCGAAGTCGCTTTGGCACTTGCAAACGCTTTTGACTGCGGCGTCAACGAGCTTCCCCTCACCTTGGTTTTGTCCTGGTACGAGCAGAAGGCCGTAGTTATTTTGCTGACCCTCTTGTCACTGGGCATCAAAAATATCTATATCGGGCCAACGCTTCCCGCCTTCCTATCCCCGAACGTGCTTAATATCCTGGTAGAAAATTTTAATTTGACACCGATTTCTACTCCAGAAGAGGATCTTAAAAAGATATTGGGCTAACAACCAAATACCGTAATAGAAAATATGTCAAAACAGGAGTGAGCCTTTTTATTTAGACTCACTCCTGCTTTGTTTGAATTCATAATTCATTCCAATTTGGTTGAATTCATAATTCATTTTGATTTGGTTGAATTCATAATTCATCCTAAAACTGAATTCATTCCAAAACCGATATCCATAGTTTTTCGGATTCGATAACCAATTCTGATACAAGTTTTAAAAACGGGCCATAATTCATTGTTGTGTGAGCCAGATCAAGGGCATCATAGTATTGGGAGCGCTCCTTATTTTTAATGATAATCGGTGTATAGCCGTTTATCATCAATTCAAAATTAAGTAAGAGCCTTGCCGATCTTCCATTGCCATCGATAAAAGGATGGATCTTGACAAATTCGCCATGAAGCAATGTCGCCCTTACAATAGGATGATACCTAATCCATTCGTTCTGATATTCGGCGATAAGTTTTTGCATCAAATAACTTACTTCATAATGCTTTGGCGGCATATGCTTGGCGCCGCTGATGACCACATTTTCCGTTCTGTATTTCCCCGCATTGTGATTATCGATTTCTTTGAGAATCAGAGCTTGAATATTCTTAATATTCCATTCTGAAATAGTGGCCTTATTTGAGACAAGCTCTTCTATAAATAGGATTGCATCCCGATGATTGATCGTTTCCAGATGCTCAATCATGCTTTTCCCGCCAATAGTGATACCCTCAAGAACCACTTTGGTCTCTGACATTGTCAAGGTATTTCCTTCAATAGCATTGCTGTTATAAGTCCATTCAACAATCAATTTTTCATGTAAAGAATCAGCTGATCTCTTCGAAAATGGTCTGTGTCTATCTATTGTACTCTTCAAAGAATCAATAAAACTATAATCATAAACTAGATCCAGATATGGCTTTTTCTTTCCTTCCCGCGCATCTACCGGTTTAACAGCATCCGCCGGAATGGACCAATAGATTCCAATCTTGACTGCCCCTTCTATCCTGCCCTCACCGCATAACGCTCTGATTCTGCGATCGCTTATATGCCATCTTTCGCTTGCTTCTTTAGTACTGATATAGGTCATAACGCATCCCCTCCGCCACCATTTTATACCGATATCGGTATAAAAGCAATATCCTTCCGATATCGGTATAAAGTGAAATTTCAGTGGGGTTGTGATTATAAAAACGCACATCCCAACTGTATTGACTGCCCAATGCCCCAGGTATATACTAAATGTACCCATAGTGGGTATGTGAGGAGATGATGGTATGAGCAAACTCAATGCTGATTTTAAAAATGACATTAGTGCTGATTATAAAAAAGACATCCAGCGTAGACTGAACAAAATCGAAGGTCAAGTCAAAGGCATACAGCGTATGGTTGAAGATGAGAAAACCTGCGTGGATATTCTGACGCAGATTGCAGCCATTAGGGCGGCGATCAATAAGGTTGGCGGCATTATTCTTGAAAGGTACTCCAAAGACTGCCTTCAGAACTCCGCAAACGCTGAAGATCAAGATGCCGAGCTTCAAAAGCTCATGAATACGATTCAAAAATTTCTCAAGTTCGTCGATTGAACTGGCACACGAAAATTCACAGGCACTAGTGAACTGGCACACGAAAATTCACAGGCACTGGTACTTTCATTAGTCGCTGAATATTGTATTATTTCATTGAGTATTTAAAGCACGACTATATATTAGCTCGCCCAATTTGTGAACTATACTATAATAATACGAGGAGAAATGAGTATGAAACCTTTAAAAATTGCCTGTACGATGGCCACTATGACCCATTTTACTACGGGAAGAAACATATCGCTGCTTGATGAAACGGACTTCACCGATGTTGCCGCTGTTGTCATGACCGACCTTGAAACGGAATGGATTGATACTGTCGTCAATACCCAGTTCGGTATCCCGATTTTTGTCATTATGAGAGACGGCAGAGTCCTTGATCCATCACTTGAAAGCAAGGTCTATCGGGCCCTAGAAGGCACCAAAGCCAAAGTAAAGAGGAACAGCCATGCCGTCGAGATTGCTGCTGGCAATTACCAGGATCGCGTGCTCCCTCCGTTTTTTCACGCACTGACCAATTATATGGAAATGCATAATTTCCAGTTTGACTGCCCAGGCCATCAAGGCGGCCAGTATTTCAAAAAACATCCAGCCGGCAGATATATGTACGAATTTTTCGGAGAAAATATCTTTCGTTCCGATATCTGCAACGCAGATGTGGCCCTTGGGGATCTACTCATCCATGAAGGACCTGCAGCGGAAGCCCAAATCAATGCCGCCAGGATATTCAACGCTGACAGAACTTATTTTGTCATGAACGGCACCAGCACATCCAATACTGTAGCCATCAATGCCGTTGTGGCCCCGAACGATCTGGTGCTCTTCGATCGCAACAACCATAAGTCCGCCTATAATGCCGCGCTGGTACAGTCCGGCGGGCATGCGGTATATCTTGAAACAGCCCGAAATCCCTTCGGATTTATTGGCGGCATCGATGATCATTGCTTCAATGAAGAGTACCTCAGAAAGATTGCTGCGGATATAGATCCTGTAAAAGCCAAAACAAAACGCCCCTTCAGACTGGCCATCATCCAGCTTGGCACCTATGATGGCACGATTTATAATGCAAGACAGGTCGTCGACCGAATCGGTCACCTCTGCGATTATATCCTGTTCGACTCTGCGTGGGTTGGGTATGAGCAGTTTATTCCGATGATGCGGGATTGCTCTCCATTGCTTTTGGAATTAAAATCAGATGATCCAGGAATATTTGTGACCCAGTCAGTGCATAAACAGCAGGCTGGATTTTCCCAGTCTTCCTATATCCATAAAAAAGACAGCCATATCAAAGGACAGAACCGCTATGTCGGACATAAGCGTTTCAACAACTCTTTCAGAATGTACGCCAGCACCAGCCCTTTCTATCCCCTTTTCGCATCTCTTGACGTCAATGCCAGAATGCAGGAAGGAGACGCTGGAAAGCGTCTTTGGGCGGATTGCGTCAGAATCGGTATCGATGCCAGAAAAGAAGTCCTAAAAAGATGCACCTTGCTCAAGCCCTTCATCCCGCCAGTAGTTAATGGGGCAAAGTGGGATAGTTACCCGACAGACGAAATTGCAAGTTCCATTGAGTTTTTCAAATTCAGACCTGGCGAAAAATGGCATGCCTTCGATGGATACGGCGAAAACCAGTATTTTGTGGATCCCAACAAATTTATGCTGACAACACCTGGCATCGATGAAGAAACGGGAGAATATGCAGACTTCGGCGTTCCGGCAACGATTCTTGCCAATTTCCTGAGAGAAAGCAGGATTATTCCGGAAAAGTGCGACCTCAATTCAATTCTTTTCCTCATGACACCAGCAGAAACGCCAGAAAAAATGAAAATCCTCGTTGATAATCTTGTTGAATTCGAGGAATTGATTATTAGTGATGCCAAGCTTTCAGTAGTCCTGCCAAGTCTTTACAGAAACAACCAGGAGCGCTACAAAGGCTATACCATCAGGCAATTATGCCAGGAAATGCATGATTTCTATAAGGTAAATGACGCTAAGAACTGCCAGAAGAAGCTTTTTAGGGCCGATTCCTTCCCTAAAAGTGCCATCACGCCTCAAGAAGCCAATATTGAATATATTAAAAACAATACCGAGCTTGTGAAGCTTACCGACATCGTGGGCCGCATTGCACTCGAGGGCGCGCTGCCATATCCTCCAGGAATTTTCTGTGTTGTGCCGGGCGAAAAATGGAACGAAGTCGCTCAAAAGTACTTCCTGATTCTTGAAGAGGGCATCAACAGATTCCCTGGCTTCGCCCCTGAGATTCAAGGTGTCTACCTCGAGAAGGAAGGCCACGGCGTCAAGGCTTACGGCTACGTCCTGAAAAAATAATAGCGATATGACTGAAATCAGCAATGTGACTGAAATCAGCAATAAGACTAAGTGAATACAATCTATATGGGCAAATTTAGCCTATAGATGTGAACCATTAGTAGTAAACAGTAAAGGGGCCATATCACCGTGATGTCAAAAGACATCATGATGATACGGCCCCTCTTTTCTAATCATTTAGCGAATCCCAATCCGGGACCTATAAATTCTAATTTAGCATGATCCCAATCCGGGGCCTCTAAATTCTAATTTAGCATGATCCCACTCCGGGGCCTCTAAGTATGAACCCTTTTTCATACCATCTATCTGAATAATCTACCGTCGAGTTTTTCAGATAACCTTCAATCGCCTTATCATAGACAATCTTAACGCCATCCATCTCAACGAGAACATCTTCGTCATTTCTTAACTCATCCAGAGTTAATGCAAATTTAGGGCCGCCTCAGCCAACGCCGCCGATCCATACTCTTAGCATCGTGTTGCTGGAATCCTCCTTATTTGACATGACATCCTTAAGCTGTAGTATAGCCGATTCTGATACTGTAATCATTTTCTCACCTCCTTTCAATAAAATTGTTGCCAAGTTTTCTCCTATTTTCCTCTCGCACCGTCACATCGATGCTGTCGAGGTATTCAAGCAAGATGATGGTGGCTTTTCTGCCAAAACCTATAACGTCTCTAATCTCTCCCGAAGTCGCGCTACCTTGACTGGTCAATAGTTCTTTAACCGCAGTTAACGCAGGATCAAAATGCTCTCGATGGACGCAAAGCCCATTTCCCAAATCGACGATTTGGCCAGTTTGTATTAAAAATCTTTCAACGCTTTCAAAAGTATGAAGCGACATTGAGAGAGAAAATGCTAGTTGATCTGGCGCTCTTAGGGCAAAGCCTTCTTCTTTGAGAAGTCTTTCCACTTTCAGCGTCTCTTTTTTGTTTGATATCCTTGAAATGGCCTCCATGCCCGGTTTCATCAAATAGTTACCAGACGATGCCAAATAGCTGCAAGCCATATAGTTGCCACACGATGCCAAGTGTTCCCTTTGTATGAATTCGTTGAGCAAAGCGTTGAAATCTTTTAGGCTAAAGTCCCCGAAGACCTTACTCCTTAATTGTTCCCGCTCTATGAGATAATTAAACGGATTTTTACGATAAAAATCTTCAAAGACCCTATCAATTTTTTCCCTATATCCTTCAAAGGATTCCCTGCTCATATACTTGTCGATATCGCTTAAATAGAGGGCTTCGCCCTTTGAAGTAAGCTCGCATAGACTGGTCTTCAGGATTTCTGGTTCTTCGTAGAGTTCTTCATAGAGCTCATCTATGCCAGCAAGCCTCCCGGGCTGCGAAAGCAAAAGGGCAATTACTTGATTTAGCTCGCCATGGGCTCCTATTTCAAGGGATGACAGGCTTTCATCCGAAAATCTTTTTCTGTTGACTGTCTTATGAAAAATTATTTTTCCGCCGCCTAGGGTAACCATGGGCGAATAAGCCCTTATAATAAAACGGTCGCCCCGGATTGCGGGAACGGCTTCCTCAAATCTCAGCTGTGCATAGCCTGAGCTATTTCCCTCGATTTGGCTGGCACCGATCAGCCGCACCCTGGCAAGGACCTCTTTTGAACCTATGTGAACGTGAACTCTTTGGTTATGCTCCACTCCGTCCTTGCCAGAAACCATCAGCAGGGTGACGTCGAAAAGATCACGAGGCTTGAGCGTATTCCTATGAGCTACCACATCTCCCCGATTGATGTTTTCTTTATCCAGTCCAGCGAGGTTTAGCGCACAGCGGTCTCCAGCAGAAGCCTGGGAGGCCTGCTTGTTATGGACCTGGATTCCCCGGACTTTGGAAGAAATCTGCCCAGGCAAAATATCCACAAGGTCTCCCTTTGCTATAACTCCGCCATGAATGGTCCCGGTCACGACAGTGCCATGTCCCGTCATGGTGAATACCCGGTCGATGGGCAGTCTAAAAAGCTTTTGGGCGTTTTTTTCAGAAGCTTCAACTGTAAGTTTTTCGAAACAGTCTATGAGTTTGCCTAATCCTTGCCCCAAAAAAGCTGAAACCGCTATGATTTCTATACCGGCAAGGGGCGTCTTTTTTAGAAGTTCCCTTATGTCTAAAGACGTCGCTTCTAGTTCTTCTGCACTGACCAATTCACATTTAGTCAAAGCCACCACGCCGGCTTTCACTTCAAGCAAGGATAGAATGTCCAAATGCTCCAGGGTCTGGGGCATAATCCCCTCATCAGCGGCGATCACCAGCACGACAAAATCAATGCCCGTCACGCCAGACGCCATAGATTTGATAAATTTTTCGTGGCCAGGCACATCTACTATGGAAATCACGTTTCCCGAGGGCAGGGTCATGGGCGCGAAGCCCAGTTCAATGGTCATTCCCCTGCGTTTTTCCTCTTCGAGTCTGTCAGTATCAACGCCCGTCAGCCTTTTGACCAAGGTGGTTTTCCCATGGTCTATATGGCCCGCTGTTCCCATGACCACATGCTTCATCGGACTTCTCCCAAAATGTCGCAAAGAGCTGAAACAATCACCGGATAATCCGTCTCGTCAATGGTCCTGACGTTCAATAAAAACACGCCTTGATGAATCCGTCCTACTATTGGCGTACTGCATTTCCTGAGTTTCTCCCGAAATTCGCTCACGCCTATACTCTGAGGCATCAGGGCGACAGCTTTGCCTGGGAGCATCACTCCGGGCAGAGAACCTCCACCCACTTCATCAAGCTCCGGAACAATATCGACCTTCAGCCTGCTCCCACATGAAGTCTCGATCAGTCTAGCCAGCTGCTCCGCTTTGTCTGAAAGTTCCTCAGCCGTCATGGCCATCATCTTGAGCACAGGAATCTGAGCCATTGGCGCAGTTTCGTTCAAATAAATTTTAAGCACCTCAGTCAGAGCAGAAAATGTCATTTTACAGGGCCTGACCATACGCGTCAGGGGATTGGCTTTAATCAGATCAATCAGCGCCTTTCGGCCTGCGATGATGCCTGCCTGGGGCCCGCCGAGCAGTTTGTCCCCACTAAAAGTCACCAAGTCTGCCCCTTTTCTGATGCTGTCCTGAACCGTCGGCTCATAAGGAAGACCCATGAGGGAAAGGTCAATTAAGCTTCCGCTGCCTAAGTCCAAGGCCACAATCAGCCCCCTTTTTTGGCCTAGTCCCACCAGCGTTTCGAGAGCAACGCTCTCAGTAAAGCCAGTCACTTTATAATTGCTGGTGTGAACTTTGAGCAAAATCCGGGTGTCCGGCGAGATGGCCTTCTCATAATCCTTTAGATGGGTCTTGTTGGTGGTTCCAATTTCAACCATTTTCGCCCCGCTGCCCGAAATGAGATCCGGAATGCGAAAGCTTCCGCCGATTTCGACCTGCTGGCCTCTTGAGACGATGACTTCCCGTTCCGGCGCCAAGGTATTGATGCATAGGAAAATAGCCGCTGCGTTGTTGTTGACCACCAATGCGCTTTCGGCTCCCGTCAGCTCTTTAATTAAGGATTCAGCGTAGGTATGTCTGTCTCCGCGCTTTCCAGTTTCGAGGTCATATTCCAGATTGCTGTAACCTGTGGCAACTTCTACGACTGCTTTTGCCGCCTTTTGTGGCAAGGGGGCTCTGCCTAAATTGGTATGGAGCACTATGCCCGTGGCATTGATGACCCTGCCAAGCCCTCTGCGCTCGTCTTTGCCAATTTCATCTAAAATCCGACCGATTATATAGTCAAGCACTCCCTCTTCAGAGAAGATTCCCTGCTTTAGGCAAAAGTCCTCATCCTCTATAACGCTTTTTTTATAGTCTTCAAGAACCAGCTTCACAGTGCGAAGAAGGGCTTCCCTTCCATGCTCCTGAGCGCAATCCGCAAGAATTTCAGATTCGAGGATGGTATTGATTGGCGGTATGGCCCTCAAGGCCTCCTTGCTTTTTAATTGGTTCAAATTGAACCTCCTTAAAACATATTACTCTACATTATTGTCAGGTCGGTAGATGTGAAAACTAAAAGACTATATAACTTCGATGGCAATGGGGCTCAGTGGATCTTTTCCTAAAACTTCTCCTATGATGAAGGCTTTGCTCTCCTTGCCTTTATTGATCTCAGCCAGGAGCTCGTCCGCCCTTTCCTTTGGCACAGAAATGAGAAGACCTCCAGATGTCTGCGGGTCGCAAAAGGCTATGCGCAGATTTTCAGAAACCGCGTCCTCAAAGGTCACCCAGTCCTGAAAATATCTTCTATTTGAAAAAGCGCCCCCAGGAATGGCTTCCTGTTCGATGAGGGATAAAACCCCTACCATGATGGGCACCGCCGCGCTTTGAATTCTGATGCGCACCTTGCTGCCCTGGGCCATTTCACACGTATGGCCGATCAGGCCAAAACCGGTGACATCGGTGCAAGCGTTGACGCCTACGCGCTGCATTGCCTCGGATGCGGCTCTATTCAGCGTCGCCATGTTGGTGGTGGCTTCCTTAGTTTCGGCTTCCGTAATCATATCAAATTTAAAGGCGGTGGTAATAATTCCTGTTCCCAGAGGTTTGGTCAGTATCAGCAAATCTCCTGGTTTTGCGCCGGAATTGGTGACCACCTTCGCCGGATGAATGGTCCCTGTAACGGATAGGCCATATTTCATTTCTTCGTCGGTAACCGTATGGCCGCCAAGAAGAATAGTTCCAGATTCTTTAATTTTATCTTCTCCACCCTTGAGTATGTCAACTAAGATGCTCGGATCAAGGGAGCATGAAAAACACGCTATAGACAGCGCAGTCAAAGGCTTTCCGCCCATAGCGTAAATATCGCTGAGGGAATTAGCGGCTGCAATCTGCCCATATAAAAAGGGATCATCTACAATAGGGGTAAAGAAATCCACAGTCTGCACCAGCGCCAAATCCGGGGTAATCTGATAGACCCCCGCATCGTCTGACATATCAAAACCAACGAGCAGGTTGGGATCTCTGTTTTCGGTATTTTTGTCAAGATAGCACAAAACTTGCGCCAAGTCCTCAGGACCAAGCTTGCTGGCTCAACCAGCCTTTGAAGACATATGGGTCAGTCGCCTGATTTCCTTGTCTGTCATAAGATCCCCTCCTCTCCTAAAAGTGATTTCCTTGCACAAGTTCGCCAACAATTCGCTTAGCGAATTGGGCGAGCTAATGGCAGTCGAAATCTACAAATCACAGATTTGTGATTTCCTTGCACAAGTTCGCCAACAATTCGCTTAGCGAATTGGGCGAGCTAATGGCAGTCGAAATCTATAAATCACAGATTTGTGATTTCCTTGCACAAGTTCGCCAACAATTCGCTTAGCGAATTGGGCGAGCTAATGGCGGGAGCGTGTAGGAGTTGAACCCACCTCGGCTGGCATAACCACCCGACTACGGATTTGAAGTCCGAGGAACCCACCAGGACCCATCCACTCCCATAGTTGTTTTTATATTTATAGTTGCATTAACGACAGTATGCTCTGTGGTCAGTTTCTATTTTATACCCGTGCGGGGTATATGTAAACCACTTTTATTTACGGCTTTTATTTACGCGATAGGAATTCTTATGCCTTATTATATCCCTTTTCACAAAGTCGGGTAAATAGTTTATAATAATAAAGAAGTTATTATTATAATTCATCATATAGGAACGCCAATTCGTCATTCCTAACATAAATTAGTCACTTTTGAACTCGGAGGTTGCCATGTACATTGGATCCATTGCCATCATTGTCTTTTCCAATATTCTGTATAATATTGCCCAAAAATCCATGCCGGAAAAGCTGAATCCTTTTTCAGCCTTGCTGGTGGCTTACAGCTTCGCCATGATCATCACCCTGGTCATGCTCTTCTTTTTCAGACCAGAGGAAGGCATTATTCAGTCCTTTAAAAACATCAATTGGGCCAGTCTCGGCGTGGGCACCGCCATCGTGGGCCTCGAATTCGGCTTTCTCATGGCCTACCGTGCTGGCTGGAATATCAGCCAAGGTGCGCTAGTGGCCAATATCATTCTGGCCATTGCCCTTATTGTCATCGGCGTGATCTTTTATAAAGAAGCCTTTACCACGTCAAAGGCTTTTGGATTTATTCTGTGCCTCATCGGCCTTGTTTTTATCAGCAAATGAACGTCTGCTGTTATGGTCCTAATTAGCAAGTGCCTGTATTTGCGTTCATTATTGAATTTGCGATAAATTCACTGTGCCATTTAAGCTTGATTCAAATCGGGTTAAATCCTGATTTAAGTTGATTTAGGGCGCTGAAATTTTTTTTATAAAACCAGTTGACAATCAAATTGGCACGTCATATAATAACATAAAATAAACATATATGTTTTGTATGAATTGATGAAGTTGAACCTTTAATTCAACCTTTATTCAATATCAAAATTAAAGGAGAGATTAAGATGACTGAAAGAAGATTAAAATTTGACACCCTTCAGGTTCATGCCGGTCAAAGCCCAGATCCTACAACTGGATCAAGAGCCGTACCCATTTATCAAACCACCTCATATGTTTTCAACAATGCGGAGCATGCTGCGAATCTGTTTGCCCTAAAAGAATTCGGCAACATTTACACCCGCATCATGAACCCTACCAATGATGTTTTTGAACAGCGGGTAGCTGCTCTGGAAGGCGGCGCCGGCGCCCTGGCTGTTGCTTCTGGATCTTCCGCCATCACTTATGCCATTCTCAATATTGCCGGAACCGGAGATGAAATCGTTTCTGCCAGTACCTTATATGGAGGCACCTACAACTTGTTTTCCTTCACACTTCCTAAACTAGGCATTAAAACGATCTTTGTAGATCCAGATGATCCTGAGAATTTTAGAAAAGCCATTACTGATAAAACCAAAGCCGTTTATATAGAAACCATCGGAAATCCTGGCATTAATGTGATTGATATCGAGGCCGTTGCTAAAATTGCACATGAAAACGGCGTGCCCCTGATTATTGACAACACCTTCGGTACGCCTTATTTGATAAGGCCCATTGATTTCGGTGCTGACATCGTGGTCCATTCCGCGACCAAATTCATCGGTGGTCACGGCACCTCCATCGGTGGAATTATAGTTGATTCAGGAAAATTTGACTGGAAGGCCAGCGGCAGATTCCCAGGCCTAACCGAGCCGGATCCAAGCTATCACGGCGTCAATTATGTAGAGGCCCTAGGTCCTCTCGCCTACATCATCAAGGCAAGGGTTCAGCTTCTCAGAGATACCGGCGCTGCCATCAGCCCTTTCAATTCATTCCAGTTTATTCAGGGTCTTGAAACCCTTTCATTGAGAGTTCAGAAGCATGTGTCAAACGCCCTAGCCATTGCAGAATTTTTAGAAAAGCATCCATCCGTCGCCTGGGTCAATTATCCAGGACTAAAAGGCAACAAATATTATGATTTAGCGCAAAAATACCTGCCTAAAGGCGCCGGTTCCATATTCACCTTCGGTATCAAAGGCGGCGTTGAAACGGGCAAAAAATTCATCGACAGTCTTGAGATCTTCTCCTTGGTTGCCAATGTGGGAGATGCTAAATCTCTGGTGATTCACCCAGCCAGCACAACCCATTCCCAGCTATCCGAAGATGAGCAGAGAGAAGCCGGCGTCACACCAGAACAGATCAGGCTCTCAGTGGGCATCGAAGATGTGGAAGACTTGATTTACGATATTGATGAGGCGCTCAAAAAAGCTGTGAAATAGCTGTAGAGAAGCGGCAGAATACTCTTGAATATCCTCATTCCTATAGGGATGTCACCGTTAGTTCTGGTTATGCAGGTATCAGATTTTCGCCGCTTCAGTAATCATTTCCGAATAGGTGGGATGGGGTCTAATCCTGGACGCCAACTGGGACCTGGTTGTTTTAGTGGCTATCGCAAGGGTCAATTCGCTGATAAGATCCGTGGCTCTTCCGCACATCAGGTGAGCACCAATAATCCTATCTGTTTCTTCTTCAAAAATAAGCTTCACAAAGCCTCTGTCTTGTTGGTCTATGACAGATTTTGCATTGGCTAATGTTTGATATTTACTGGAATAGGCTTTGATTCCCTTTAGAGTAGCCTCTTCTATGGTCAGACCAACAGTTGCAATTTCGGGATTCGTATAGACGCAGCTCGGAATCAGGGATAGATCTATTGAAGGTTTTGATCCCAGCATATGCTCAACGACGCAAATTCCCTGAGCCGAAGCTAGGTGGGCTAACTGCATACCGCCTATCACATCGCCTATTGCATATACGCTTTTTACGCTGGTGCGGAAGGTTTCATCGACCAACAATGGGCCTTTTCCCATATCAAGCAACATTCCCTCCCCCAGAAGTCCATCCGTATTAGGTTTCCTGCCAATGGCAACCAAAATGCCATCCGCGGAGGCGCTTTCTTCTTTGCCGCCCTTTTTAAATAGGCATGTCAATTCTTTTTTATCAGCCTCGACTGCCCCTTGGGCGATGATTTGAGTCACCTTTGCTGAGGTATGGACTTTAATGCCTCTTTTTTTGAGCACTGCCATGAGATTTTGACTTATTTCCGAATCCATAGCGGGTAAAATACGGTCCATAGCTTCTATAATAGTAACTTCACAATCCAGGGCGTTATAGAGCATGGCAAACTCAACGCCGATGACCCCGCCGCCAATAATGACCAGCCTCTTATATACCCTATCCGTAGTGGCCAAAAGTTCATCACTTGTCAGCACATCAGGCAGATCAATTCCAGGAATATTTGGTTTGAATGTTTTGCCGCCCGTGGCGATAAGTATTTTATCGCTCTGAATTTCCATTTGGGTGCGCTGCTGGCTTAGTTCCTCGCACTGCTTCTCTCCAGTGCGCTTCTGGCTTGCATCCGGGCGCTGATCCTTCGACTGCTCTTGATTGATCCGGACCAGATGCTCGCCGATAATGGCGGCCCTGCCGGCTATATAATCAATCTTGTTGCTTTTGAAAAGGTACTCTATGCCTTTTCGCTGTTTGTCCAAAATCTCTTCTTTACGGCGATGCATGGCCGAAATATCGTAAGCGAGCTCTTCCGTCTTAAGGCCGATGGCGGAAAAATTTTGTGCTTCCTGGTAGAGGTCCGCCGCATGCATCAGCGTCTTTGTTGGAATGCAGCCTCTGTTCAGGCAGGTCCCCCCAATCTGACTCTGTTCTACTACAGCCACTTTCATTCCTGACTGGGCCGCTTTGACGGCGGCTATATATCCACCAGGACCAGCTCCAATGATCAAAAGATCATATGCATTTTCCATATTAAAATCCCTCCCGTCTGATTAACTCCTGGATGTCCTTAAGAATTCTTCTTTTTTCGCCGTTCTCATTGTTTTCGTCGTTCCCGTGCGAGATATTCCCATCGTCATATAAGTTTTTCAGTGTTTCTGATAAACTCTCTGCGGAAAATTCGATTCCCCTAAGCTTTGAAGGAAGCTCAGTGATAAACTCCGCATCCATGGCGTCAGAAAAAGCCAGAACCTCCTCGACAATTCCATTTTTCGCTTCGAATTTCAGAGTGATGCCGCCCCAGAGATATTGGCCGCTTATTTCCAGGGTACAATCCATAAGTTTGCCATATTTCCAGGAATCGGAGGCATATTTTGCATAGAGGCTCTCTACCTGTTTGGGATCAATTTCTTTTTTAAAAATACGTTTAGGCAAGGACCCATATTCCTCTCCAAAGGCCTTGATGAGTTTAGTCTTCATCATAGCAATGGTCAGCTCCGGCATATAATTGGTCAGGTTTGCAACTCTGGCTTTGACGGACTTGATGCCTTTTGATTTCAGTTTAGCCTCAGAAACCGTCAAGTAGTGGCCTAGCTTTTCCATATCCGCCTGTACCAAAATTGTGCCATGGTGACAGGATTTTCCACCTTTCGTAAAGAAAGCATTGCCCGAAAATTTTCGGTCATCTACAGTAATGTCGTTTCTGCCTGATTTCACGGCTGGAATGCCAAGAGACTGAACAGCCTTAAGAATCACAGCCAGCTGCCGATCAACATCATAGTGTTTTTTGTCCGCAATGAAGGTAAAATTGAGATTGCCCAGATCGTGAAAAACAGCGCCGCCGCCGGAGAGTCTTCTGGCCAGATATCCCCCCTCAGATTCAAGTTCATGAACCTTGCATTCGCTCCAGCAGTTCTGATTCTTTCCGATTACCACCGTATTTTGGTTCTGCCAGAGGTAGAGTATCACGGTATCGTCATCAACCGTGGAAATAAGATACTCTTCAAGGGCCAAATTCAAATAAGGATCAAAGCTGTCACTGACAATAAACGTCGTCTTCATCTACTCGTCACCGCTTCCTCTTCTATACCCGGCCTATTCTCGCCATCTGACTGGGGCCTATATATCAATTTTGGATTTCTGGCTGCCCCTACCTCATCCAGTCTTCCAACAGGCGTTTTGGCCGGTGAGTGGCGCAGGCTTTCCGGATTTTCCAGGGCCTGGTGATAGAGCGTTTTAAAAACATCGGCAACATGGTCCAGAGTTTCCCTCGATTCCGTTTCCGTAGGCTCAATCATCAAAGCTTCTGGTATAATCATGGGGAAATACATGGTTGGCGGATAAAATCCATTGTCCAAAATGGCTTTTGCCATATCCAGTGCCGAAACGCCGCACTGCTTCTTTAGGTCCGCGAGGGACAGCACAAACTCATGCATGGCGGGTTCTGCGCTGGTGGCTTCATACATATCCGAGAGTTTCTTCTTGAGATAATTGGCGCTTAGCACCGCGCTCTGAGCGGCTTCCGGGATACCTTCTCTGCCTAAAGTCAGGATATAAGCCAATGCCCTGACAACCACCAAAAAATTCCCATAGAAAGCTTTGACTTTACCTATGCCTTCGGGCGCTTCCGGTAGAAATCCAGCCAGAAAGTCCTTGCAGCCCACCGGGCCGCTGCCTGGTCCGCCACCGCCGTGGGGCGTTGAAAACGTTTTATGCAAGTTGAGGTGAACCACGTCAAAGCCCATATCTCCAGGCCGGATTATCCCCATAATGGCGTTTAAATTGGCCCCATCATAATAAGTCAGGCCACCGGCATCGTGGACAATTTTTGTGATTTGTGCGATATTCCTGTCGAATAGGCCCAGGGTGTTTGGATTGGTCAACATGAGACCCGCGGTATCTTCCCCCGCAATTTCTTTGAGTTTTTCAATATCCACCAGTCCTTCTTTCGTCGAACTCAGATTGACTACTTCAAAACCTGCCATGGCAGCGCTGGCCGGATTGGTCCCATGGGCCGAATCCGGTATGATGATTTTCCTGCGCTTGTCATCCTTTCTTTTCTGATGGTAAGCCTTGATGAGCAGGAGTCCCGTAAATTCTCCATGGGCCCCGGCTGAAGGCTGAAAGGTCATATGATCCATTCCAGTAATCTCGCAAAGGTATTTTTCGGCAAGGCTCAGGACCTCGAGGCAGCCTTCGACTGTATGCTTCGGTTGGAGAGGATGAATTTTTGAAAAACCGGAGAGTCCAGCAATTTCTTCATCAATTCTAGGATTATATTTCATGGTGCAAGAACCTAAGGGATAAAAGCCATCATTGATCCCATAGGTTCTTTTCGCAAGCTGCGTGTAATGCCTGAGCAAATCCGTCTCTGCAACTTCAGGAAGATTCAGCTTGGTTTTTCTTCTCAATTCGACGGGTATTTCCCCAAACGCGCTTGACGTTTTCCCAAATTCATTTAAATCCAAGGCTTGTGGAATATCGCTTTCAGGCAGAATGCCTGAGCCTCTGCCAGGACGGCTTTTTTCAAAAATCAGTTGCATCTGCCTGTCACCTCCTTGATAATCTTTACTAATTGGTCAATTTCAGCTTTTGTATTGACCTCCGTGACGCACCAAAGAATGGCGTTTTCTGGCAGCTTCGACAGAGAATTAGGGGCCGTCGACAGATTAACCGAAGGATCGTTGGCCTTCGCCAGCTTCACCGGAAAATCGGAGCTCTTCGGCGAGCTGCCAAGGGCTATCTGGTCTACGCCAGAAGTTATTGGATAGCCGCCTAGTATACCCTTTTTTTCCAACTGATCCATCAGCTCTTCTGCCGGAATCGGGCAGGATGTTACAAATTCATTGAAAAACGGTCCAGAAAATGCCAGCTCAAATCCGGCCACCGCCGAAATTTGCTCTGCGGCGTAAGTTGCCTTGGCATGGCACTGCTCAGCGACTGAGATAAGGCCGGAAGGGCCCAATGCGCCAAGATAAATGGAAGCCGTCAGAGCGCACAGGGCTTGATTGGAACAGATGCTGCTGGTGGCCTTCTCTCTCCTGATGTGCTGTTCCCTGGCCTGCAGAGTGAGCACGAAGGCCCTCTCCCCATGAACGTCTGTGGTCTCGCCGACGATGCGACCGGGCAGCCTGCGCAGCAGGGCTGCCCGGCAGGCCATGTATCCCAGATATGGCCCGCCGAAGGACAGCGGAATGCCCAGAGGCTGTCCTTCCCCGGTCGCGATATCCGCGCCGCACTCAAAAGGCGTCTTTAAAAGAGCAAGAGCAACCGGATAACAGCTCATAATATACTTAGCCGATGCGGCGTGAGCAATTTCTCCAATCCTTTCGCAATCTTCAATTAAACCGAGATAATTTGGCTGCTGCACAAGAACTGCCGCCGTATGATCGTCAATAGACGATGCCAGCGCTTCCGTATCGGTGACTCCGCCCTTAAGCGGAATCATAACGACAGTCATTCCAGCGGCTTGACAATAGGTTTTTACCACTTTTAAGGTTTCCGGATTTATCGCCGCTGAGACCCGCACTTGATTTCGTCCCCTATCCTGGCACATCAATACCGCTTCTGCAGCGGCCGTCGCGCCATCATAAACGGAAGCGTTGGATATATCCATTCCAGTAAGGGCACAGATCATGGTCTGATATTCAAATATCGACTGAAGAAGTCCCTGGCTGATTTCTGCCTGATAAGGGGTATAGGCCGTGACGAATTCTTCCTTGGCGGAAATGTATTTTACCGAAGAAGGAATATAGTGGTTGTAAGCCCCCGCTCCCCTGAAAATGGTTTTAAAAATCCCATTTTGATCAGCGAGATCTTCCAGTTTTTTGCGCACTTCCAGTTCAGATAGGCCGAAAGGAAGGTCGAGCGGCCGCGAGAGAAAAAGCTCCGCCGGAATATGATTAAAAAGCTCATGCATGCTGGTTTTGCCCAGGAATTCAAGCATACTCTTCCTTTCCGCTATGGTTGAAGGTATGTAGCTTCCCATAAGTCTAGGCCTCCTCCGCAGTCAATTTTTCATAAACCTCAGAGTCAAGGGTCTCTTCAATTTCCTCTACGTCTTTGATTCTTACGATCCAGGCTTCATAAGGCTCTTTGTTGAGCAGCTCCGGAGCATCCAGAAGTTCCGCGTTTATCTCGATAACCGTCCCTGCTACAGGACTATAAATGTCGGATACCGCCTTAACGGATTCCACGTCAGCGAGGACATCCATAATGGCTACTGAGTCCCCTTCCTGAGGAAGATTAACAAAGACAATGTCCCCAAGGGCATGCTGGGCGAAATCCGTAATGCCGATTTCTACTGTGGTTTCATCGATAAATCTGATCCATTCATGAGATTTGGTGTATTTAAGGTCTTTTGGTATCGTGTTCATAATGATTTCCTCCTATTTATTAATGTGGTATAATCTGTTTTCAGTTTTTTATTTATACTTTCTGTCCTCGCTTGATTATTTATACTTTCTGTCCTCGTTTATAAAATGGCAATTTTACAACTTTCGCCCGAAGCCTTTTGCCTCTGACGTCAATCTCAACCACCGTGCCAACTGTCGCGTAATACTTGTCGAGCAGCGCCATGGCGATGGCACTGCCCAGATATGGTGCGAAGGTCCCTGAAGTGACCACACCAATTTCCTTATTCGTGCAAAATATCGAAGAATTCTCCCTGGCAATTCCGCGATCCAAAAGCGAAAGGCCCACCCTCATTCTTTTTGGAATTCCGCCTTTTAGCAAGGCGCCTTTTCCTATGAAATCCGCCTTCTCCATTTTGACAAAAGCACCCAAATCCGCTTCGAAAGGCGTGATGGCATCAGTCATTTCATGTCCGTACAAAGGCATTCCTGCTTCCAGCCTCAGAGTGTCCCTTGCTCCGAGACCGCAAGGAATCAGTCCAAACTCCCGGCCGGCCTCAAGAAGCTTCTGCCAAAGGGTAGCCGCATCCGAAGGACTGCAGTAAAACTCAAATCCATCCTCTCCTGTATATCCTGTTCGTGAAATCAGGCAGGGAATTCCGGCCACAGAAGCCTTTTCTTTAAAACAATAGTATTTCTCCGGCAGTTCTTCCTTTGCCCCAATTGAAATCATAATAGACTGGGCCTTGGGTCCCTGAAGAGCGATTTGGGCAAACTCGTCTGAAACATCCCTGAAGTCCACTTCGCCCGCGATATGAGCCTTGATCCAGTCCACGTCCTTTTTTCGGTTCGCTGCATTGATTACGAGCATATAAGCTTCTTCCGACAATTTATATACCAGAAGATCGTCTACGATTCCACCGTCCTCGTTGCACATAAGGCTGTAGCGTACCTGCCCCACTTTCATGCTTTCGCAGTCATTCGTCAGCAATTTTTGGACATTGGTCAGAGCATCTTTTCCCGTAAAGGTCACTTCTCCCATGTGGGATACATCAAATAATCCGCCTTTTGTCCTGACCGCATTATGTTCGAAAATCAATCCTTCCTCATACTGCACAGGCAGAAGATACCCGGCAAAGGGTACTATTTTGCCGCCGGACGTCCGGTGAATGTCAAATAGCGGCGTCATCAATTCCATATCTATTCCTCCTCAAAAACCAAAAAAGCAGAAAGCTTAACGCCTTCTGCTCTGTTATTAACCTGAGAGATTCTTTCGCCGTAGCGAGGTTGCCCCTTCGGTGCTTACGCTTTCCAGAGTTTTGTCCGGTTGCGGTCCTGATACCTGAGATCATCGCTGACATTATGGCCTAACGTCAGTTTATTCCTTCGGTGCTGCTTTAAGCAGGCTCTCCCGCAATCTTCATCCAAATGATTTATTTATTTGCCTAATATTAACATACCCCTATCCTGTATGCAAGGATCTTTAAATACTTATGCTGTTATTATAAAGCTCCTCTGGACATATATCCTGTCCTGTAACCCATTCCAACGTGATATCACTAACCTTGACAGTATCAAACAAGCTTTTATTCGTCAATTTGCTATGGAATGGCATTTCTATCAACGAAGACATATCATATACTTTTATTTCCCCGTTTTGAAAAACTACTTGAAGGCAGAAATCCGCTAGAGGTCTAACTTCCTTTGGTCTAGGTACTATATAAAGAAGTGTTTAAACAATTTCTTGAAATTTTAACAAAAAAGAAAACACGGCTGTTTTCATTGACCCTGATTACCATTTAGGATACGATATACTTGATAATTGAAAATGCACTTTTATATTTATTGAGAATCCCAAAATATATCCTAAAACGAATGCCAACTAGGGGACAAATTGTCCCCCAATTGAGAAGATTATAAACTTACACCCATAAGGAGGTACATGATGTCAAACAACTCTTTTATCTGCGAAATGCTGGATCAAAAGGTCTGGGCCGTTGTCGGAGCAAGCCCCAACTGCGAAAAGGTTTCCAATCACATCTTTCATATGCTTTCAGAAAGAGGATATGAGGTTTATGCCGTCAATCCGAACTATGACGAATTAGAACCTGGCATCCCGTGTTACCATACCATAGAGGAGCTGCCCAAGGTCCCAGACGTAATTGATTTTGTCGTACCCCCTGCAGTAACCCTGGCCAATCTTCAGAAAATCGATCCCTGCCTGATTCGGAATGTCTGGTTTCAGCCTGGGACGTCAAACGCCGAAGTAATTGCTTTTGCTGAGGAAAAAGGGTTCAATTTTGTTGGGAATGGCTCCTGCGTCATGGTGGAATTGCGGTCCCGTCCCTAGTTTCAATTTAATAGGGTCAGTCCATTAATTTGGTATGGCTCTAATTTTAAGTTGACAAAAGAACATATGTTCTTTATAATAGAGTTACTTTCAGACTATGAGGTAACTATCATGTCCATTATTATGCATATCGACGCAAACTCAGCTTATTTAAGCTGGGAAGCGGTTCATAGGCTAAGAACCCACGGCGGCGTGGATCTTCGGGAGATTCCCAGTGTCATAGCTGGAGATCCTGCTAAGCGCCATGGAATCATTTTGGCCAAATCCATTCCTGCCAAAAAAGTCGGCATTACGACCGGAGAAAGCCTTATGGCGGCCAGAAATAAATGCCCCGATCTTTTTGTGGCTGGTCCTAATTATGATCTTTACTTGTCCTGCAGCGATGCTATGCACGAGATTTTAACTGAGTATTCACCCTTGGTTCAGCGGTATTCTGTAGACGAGTGCTTTTTGGATTATACCGCTTCGCAAACTCGTTTTGGCGATTCAGTCGAAGTCGCCCACCAAATACGAGAGCGCATAAAAAAGGAATTGGGTTTCACGGTTAATATCGGCGTTTCTTCCAATAAACTCCTGGCTAAAATGGCTTCAGAGCTTGAAAAGCCTGATCGTGTCCACACTCTTTGGCCGAATGAGATTTCTTCCAAAATGTGGCCCCTCCCTGTCGAAGAGCTTTTCATGGTTGGACGGGCTACGGGCAAAAAACTTAGAGACCGAAACATTCAGACCATTGGCGATTTGGCCCGGCAGGACCCAAATCATATGAAAGTATTTTTAAAAAGTGCCGGCCTATTGATCTTGAGCTATGCTAACGGCATAGATTCCTCAAAAGTCATCCTTAATGACGATATCGCACAAAAGGGCATTGGCAACAGCACCACTTTGTCCTTTGATGCCACCACTAGAAAAGAAGCCTTGATGGTGCTTCTCGCCTTGACCGAAAGAGTCTGCACAAGACTTCGCAAACTTGACAGAGTCTGTTCCCTCGTTTCCGTGTCCATTAAAACCAATGCGTTTCAAGGGGGCTCCCATCAGTTGCAGCTTCAGAGTTATACCAGTTCTACCTCCGATATTTACCGCTACGTAGTACGACTTTTTGATGAAATGTGGCGAGGAGAGCCTATTCGGCAGCTGGGTGTTCATATTTCAAACTTCACTAAGGATAGTCTGGTTCAACTCTCCATTTTCGACATGAAAAATAGAGATCATGAAGAGAAAATAGATCAGGCTGTGGATCAGGTCAGAGCCCGCTTCGGCGAAAACGCCATCATGCGGGGCTGCTTTGCTAATAGTCCCATTCGGCCTTTGCAGGGCGGTGTTAATGAAGGGGATTACCTTAACATGGGAGGATATCGGTCATGAAGATTGTGGGAGACGGCATCGATGTCATCGTCAAATTTAAAGGCAAAAATAAGCCCGAGCCTCTTAAATTCAGCATCGTAGGTGAAGATGGCATGGGAAAAATCATCAAAGTCGATAAGGTGCTCTGCGTAGAAGAGGATAAATCCGCCGGCATCAGATCCTACGTCTATCGCTGTCAGAGCACTATAGGCGATGAGCTTAAACTTTATGAACTGAAATATTATATTCAGGATTGCCGATGGGTGTTATATAAAATGTAATTCAGCCAGATAACAAGCGGGTTCTCTTCTTTTTATTGAATTCCATCATTCAAAGCATAATCATCGTAATCCCAGGGTTTCCGCTTTTATAATCAGAATCCTGTTTCAGCTCAGGATAAAGGCGGGTAAGCCTGACTCCCGGATCTCTATGGGCTGAAAAGTCGGCGCCCACTGCATAGTCTTTGATGAAGCCCTGACTCTGGCGGGCGGCCAGGAAGCCAGGCAGCGCCTGGCCGATGGCTCCTCCGACCCCGGAGGAGCCATAGCCGTGGATGATTTTAATGCATTTGACGCCACGGCGCCTGGCCGCCGGCACGGCACTCAAGATTCTTGCCTTGGCCTGGTCCACAGTGGGATAATCTCTTTCCATGTTAATGATGTCTGTTTTCATTGCCCTCTCCCGATCAAATTTCAGGCTGCTTTACCACTGAGCCTGTATTTCTCTTTTGTCTTCAGTCCGGTTTTTTCGTAGCACATGGCACTCCGGTCATGCACTTTGCGCATACATCGGCAAAGCCGATCGCTTTAAATTTATCCGCATTTTCGTAGGTGAGGGCCATACATTTTTTATTGTCATAAAAATCCGGAACGTCTAGCGCCGATACTGGGCATTTTGCAAGGCATAGGCCGCAGCTGCCATTTCTCTTATATAGACAGAATTCCTCTGTTGGTCTTGGCGTCGGTTTGATAAAGGCATCCGTGACTAATGTCGCGATTCGCCCCGAAACCCCTTTGGCAGTAATCAGACCTCGATTAATCCCAAAAGTGCCAAGCCCTGCGATAAAAGCAGCATGGCGATGAGACCAGTCGCACTTCATTGTCAGAGGATCCCAGCTTCGATGGTCAGCGGTGACAGACAACATCCAGCCATCCAGCTCAAATAGTTTTTTCAAACCATTGTTTATGCCGTTTATAAGGTCTATGGTTTCAAAATAGCCGTAGACCCAGGCTTCCGAAGAAAAATACCCAGGCACATTAGAATCAGCTATAGCCTTTGAAAGAGGAATAAAATAGCTGATCACCGTCTTTGCGTCCTTCATAATATCTTCGGGCAGCTTATGATACTCGCCAATGACCGTCTTTAGCCCATTGAAAAGTGGATCCATAGCATCTGCATAAGCAAAAATCGGCTCTTCCCAATTCGACCTAGCTTCAGATTTTTCATTATAGCATCTCACGAATTCCGTGATGAAGGCTTCCAGTTTTTCTTGCATTGTTTTTCTCCTTCAGGTGATTCTTCTCATATTTTTTTGTAATTGTTCACTATTTCTTTGCACAAATTACGCTTTATGATACCACTCCACTAATTTTCTGACAATAAAATTTTATACGCGTTGATTTTTAGGTGTCCTCATTGATTTTGCGGCTATCTCTTCATTGATTTTATACCTATACCAATTGATTTTACGGTTTATTAGGCAT
>JANYJS010000134.1 GCA_025361765.1 Bacillota bacterium | reverse complement strand
ATAGTCGCCTGATTTTGCAGCAGATTTTGCTTGGTCAGGTTGTTTTTAACTGCGAAATCTTTGATTTCGATATTATTTAAATCATATGCCTTTTGTGTGAAAGTGATGTTGTTTTGAAGATATTGACTTTCCTTGTTGATTTCATCAGGCGATACGATAAAATTCTGAACCACCATGCTAAGTCCCGTTCCCAGTATGGTAACTATAATCATGAGAACTGGAGCAGCCAAAGCAAGTTTATATTTTTTTTGCTTGATACCAAGAATAACCGTCACCACGGATATCAAAGATAGCACGATCAGTATTCTATATTCCCAAAGGCTCACATTAATATCTGTAAATCCGGCGCCGTAAAGCACTCCGGTTTGAGAATAGAGTAAGCTATACTGTTTTAGGAAGAAATTTGAGCCAACCATAAGAAAAAAGACTGCGCCAAGAATCATAATTTGTCTTGATGCCAACGCCAGTATTTCTTTAAGATTGTCTTGGTTGAAGCTAAGTCTGTTTCCGAAAACGCCCCCAAAATTTGGAGTTTCATTTTGATCTGCATAGTCATAAGGTTTGCTTTCGAACATTTTAGGTCTTCTGACCGACATAAGGAACAAATAGTATATAAAAGTCAGAACGACAAACGCTAAAATAAGCCCGATGACAATCTGATTGATTTGAGTCAACAATGAATATTTGAAGACGTAAAATGAAACATCTAAATTGAATATTGGATCAACAATATCAAAAGAGGTGCTGTTGGTAAATTTGAGAATTTCAAACCAAAGCTGAGTCGTCGTAGCCATTGTCGCAATAAATGCGAAGATTACGCCGATACCCAGGGAAATCCTGTTGATGGTCTTTTCTGTGGCTAACTGAGTGCCCGTTATTTCTACTTTTTTATAGTAGTCTTTTTTAAGAATGCGTAGATAAAAGTAGGTCAGAGCCATGATTATTATAAAGAATGGAACCCCAAGCTGCAGCTGTGTAAATAGTTGCTTTAGAAAAACGCTGGTATAGCCAAGTTCCGAAAACCACAAATAGTCCGTGATGAATTGTATCAGCGTCCCGAATCCGGATACGAGAACCAGCAAAATGGCGATTATGACGCCGATCCCTAATCTTCCTTTTTTCATCCTTTTCACCTCTTTTTTCATTATTTGCGGATAATTTCACCGCTATATTGGATTGATGTCGATGATTTGCAGATATTTCACCGCTATATTGGATTGATGTCGATGATTTGCGGATATTTCACCGCTGATAATTTTGTTGGTTTTTAGTGTAAATCTATATGTCAATTCATATTTTATTAAACTTCTATTATTATAACATAGCCCCATCTATAACTACCACCTAATTTATGCGGTTTAGCCTCTTTTTTGCATCGATCATTTTGCGTTGCTTCGCATTGCTTTATAATTGCATTATCATTTTCTGAAACCCAGCTTTATCCTGTCAATTCGATGTCTTTCTCTTATGACCGAAAATAAACCGCCACTCCTGCATAAGAGTAAGATTTTCTCTTTCGACTTCTGCAAGTAGACGTTTTAGCTCCTGATTTCTCTCCTCCTTAGTTTTTCCCTGAAAAGCTCCTGCTGAAAGCGCTTCTATACGGTAAATAGCAGATAATAGGTGCTGGTCCAGTTCAATGGTTACAGCCTTAGACTCGACGCCGTCAAACAGGGCTTCAAATATGTCCTCCACGCTTACGTTTTTCAGTATTCCTCTAAATATCGGAAGGTTTTCAACTTCGCGATTTGTCTTTTCTTTAAGGCCTAATAGAATACTAGCGGCAACTATGCCGTTTTCTTTCAGCAGTTTTTCCGCAGCCGCAAGGGTTTTCGCCTGATCCGGCATGAGAAAAAGAGAGGCAGGGTATATTATTAAGTTAAAAAGATTTGGGGGGAAATAACTGTCGATATTTTCCCCATCTCCACAGATAAAATCCAAGTCTGGATGATTTTTTTCGGCTGCAGCCACCATTTTTTCAGATAAATCAAGTCCTACCACATAAGCCCCAGGGAATAATTCATTGAGTCTTCTCGTAGAACTGCCTGTGCCGCATCCTATATCCAAAATTGAAGTAATACTTTCCTTCCGTTGATCTGAAAGCCCTACTGCAGAAATCAAAGATGCTGTTAATGAATCAAAAAACCCGTATTCTTCTTCCAGCAATAAATAATCCCGGGTACTGCGGTTGAAGTTTTCCCGAACTGCCTTTTTAAATTTGTCGTTAAAATCCATGACGCCTCCTTGCAGCAGCATTTGCTATCATTTAGCGAAATTCCTTATCCTTTTAGGCAGAATTTACTAAAAGGGGTGCTGTCTGCACCCCTTTTTTAAATTGATTGGCTGTTTTATGATATATATATTTTATTGCTATACTATTTATCATTCCTCGGCTGGCGATTTGTCTGCTAAAACTGCGGCGCACTATTATTTCGTAACCGCTTCTACAGCCTCAATAGCTTCCTCGGGCAGTGCATCCCTGCCGCCCTTAAAAGTTTTTAAGGAATTAAGGTATTCAATCCTATTATGCATCTGTTTGATTAAAAGCTCATTATAGGATGGGTCATCAAAATCCGGTACAAAGCCTTCAACATCCATAGTTTTTATGCCTTTTAAATTGCCGAAATCTTTAAATACCGCCGTCTCATCTACAATCTGTTCGATGATGCCAATGGTCACTTCCTTGGGAATTTTCTTCTCCAAGAAATGTCCTGTATTGATAATAAAACACTGAACGCCTCTATGCTCAAACAGGGCTTTGAATTTCTCATAATCCTGATTTAATGGATAGGTTCTAAAAGGGTTTGCATAGGGTTCAAAAATAAGCGCATCTTTGTCCACGCCCTCGCTCAGCTTCTCCGCAGAGGACCTCTTAGTGGCAAGAACTGCTCCCATAACTGAGGCCAGTGTTGGGTTTTCGAGCTTGATGACTGGTGGCAAAGAATGGTCTTTCATGAGCCATACAATTGTATTGATTGGGTCTGACATTTTATCTACCCTATTGCTTGCCCAGAGTTTGGATTTGATGGCTCTTCCGTTGCCATTTCTAATGTCCTCAGTTACAATGACTTTCTTTCCAGCAGCATCGATAGTCGCGCCACAGTTTTGAACGGTAATCAGGAATTTATTATCGCCGGACGTCAGTGGATAGTCCTGAGTCTTGTCGAAATAGGACGGTTCCATAGCTACCGTTGATCCATTTTCCGAAGAAATAATATAGGCATCATCATGAAGCACGGTAACGTTGTATTTCCCATCATGTTTTGCGTGGGTAAGCGTCGATTTGCCAGAACCGGATAAGCCGAATACGCCCATGACATGTTTTTTACCATCAGTTCTCTCCATTTTTTTAAGACCGCCATGGCAGGACGCATAGCCATTTCTATTTGCAATTCCCCAAGCAAGGGTCAAAGTTCCTTTTTTATGTTCGCCAAAATAACGTAGTCCTAAAAGGGCAGCGCAGTTGTGCTCAGGATCAAAGTATGCTAAGCCATCAGGGAATTTTGGATGTTTCCAGTCTGGATCAGATAAGATAAAGATATCGGGTTCGGTTCCGATTTTTTTAGATTTGCTATACATGTCATCGTAAAAGTTATTCAGATACTGGAAATTAAGGAGCCAATTATACATAGTGTTTTCATAAGTCTCTGGAATTAACAGATTTGCCTTGACCATGAAATCCTCATCCAGACCGATGTAGGTTTCTGTATGGTACATTTTTTTATATCTGGTCAGATAAGCAGCCTCTCTTAGAACTGCTGCGAAATCGGCCTCAACAATGCCTTTTTCTCCCAAAATAATTCTGGCTCCGGCAAATCTTCCGACGGTTTCACCATCATTAAAAAGTAGGATTTGTGCGCCGTCCGGGAGTCCGATTTCAGTAGGTTTATAGACGGGCATATCTGTTGTAATGGTTCCCTGTGCTGCTTGCGCCAGTTTATAAGCTTCTTTTAAATCTACCATTTTTTGAACATTATTTCCGTAAAATGCAGTTTCTATAGTGGTTCTTGATGGAGAAAAAGCAATATTACCGGTTGTGATTTTGTCCCGCTCATATCTTGAGTTTGTCGACACGATATCAATCCTCCAAATTAAAAATAAACTGATCCTGCAAGATTTTCTTGCAGCATTAACCTTATGTATGTATGTTACCATAGGGCCGCTAAAAGTAAAGGTCATTTCACGTATTTATTCATGTATTCAGAATACAAGGTTTATGATCAATCTATCAAATTCAACGTTTGCGCAACCTCCTCACTAATCAGACGCCCAAAGCCCTTAGTATTCATTCAGAAATAATTTTGGCATTTTTGGAATAAATCAAAAGGAATTACGCTTGGTAATTCCTTTTATCACTTGCCACTGAATTATTTTTTTATATACTAAAATTTACAATAATTGACGATTTTCATCTGATTCTCTACAGCTTCCAGCTGATAAACCCATCTGTACTCTTTGATCGTCTTTTTGCCATTTTCTATAATTTGAATAGATTCGTGGGCCCAAACATAAAAAGCACTTTCAGTCTGCCTGATTTCACCGATCTCTAGGAGTAAAAACTCTTCCTGAATTTTCTCGGACTTTGAAAACTGACTGACGTTTTTATAAGCTTGACTATCTTTTTTAGTCAAGTCTAATACCGCCGCATTCTTGTCGTTGACGTAATCAATCCATTTAGAATCAAAGGCTATTACTGTGCCGACAATAGCTTGATCATAATAAACCGGAACGCCATCCGTCCCTATGGACCAGATGTTGTAGCTGATTGGCTTTGATCCCGCGATATCGGCGATCTTATATTGAGTCTGGTCATTGAAAACCAGAAGGTTGTTTGCTTTTAACTCTTTGATGTTAGCGTTAAGACCTATTTGCGTTTTAATAAGAGCTGTCTTGTCGGACATAGGCAGTGGATCAGGCTTTATGGCAGGCGTAGCCGGTTCTACAGCTGGCTCTGTTGTTGTTCCCTCGCCTTCATTTACCGTTGGATTTTCTACGTCGTTTCCATCTGGTGTGCTGAACCATTGTCCTACTGTTTCTGTTATATTTGTCTGAAAGTCTCCAATCACTAAAGCGGCCTCACTATCTGGCAGAAAATATTTGACGCCCAGCATAGCAAGTTCTATTAGGATAATCAGTAAAATGAAAGCGAGTATAGATTTTCCAAGGCCCCAAGAAGACCTGCCCTGGTCATCATCCTCGTCATCAAATTCGTCTCCAGGTTGGCCATCGCCCAAAGTCCCATCAAACTGGGTTTTAAATTCACTTCTTTGTTTGAAGTATTCTCTTCGCGCGGCTTCCATTTCAGCAGATTTGTCAACATCCCTATCCGAATCAGTTGCCACTTTTGCCGCAATATCCTCTTGCATTGCTACACCTGCTAGCGTTGGTGTAATATCCTCTTGCGTTGCTATTGGTTCTTCTGTTGGCGTATCATCTTCTCGCGCTATAGGGCCTTCTGCTGATGTAATATCATCCTGCGCTGCAATAACCGCTTCCTCTTGATTTATTGCCACTTCCGGCGATGTAATAACCTCTTCAACTGGCGCCATACTAATGTCTGGTTTTTGATCAGTCAAAAGCTCCTCAGCCACAACTGCGCCAGCAATAGCTGCTGATTCAGAAGCTGTTTCTTGACTAATGGCGGTCTCACTACGCGATTGAATTTGGTGACCATTCAGCGCATTTTTTTCGTCTGCGCTTCGTTTGATTTTTTCGTATTCCTTATCAAGAAGTTTCTGAAATTCTTCACTCTTTTGGTTAAAGGTAAAAAATTTATCAATTTCACTGCTTTCTATATTAGCTTCATTTGGCTGACTTAGGGGTAAATCAAATTTTTTTGCTTCTATATCCCAGATGAACTCTTCGGGCTCATTCGCTTTTCCTGGTTTTGAAAAGTCATGAACATTCCAACTAAATTCGCTGTCTGATGGGTTGGAAAAGACTGCCGCTTTAGGTTCGGTTTCTATCATGAATGACCTTATCTTCGTTTCTTGAGTTTCGGTAGAGGAATCTCGACTCTTTTTTTCTTCACTGCCAATATTATATATAATCTCTGTTGATTCATCTTCACTCTTCTTCGCCGAGACAGGAGTCCCGCAAACGTAACAGTTTACGGCGTTTTCTTTTAATGAATTCCCACATATCTTGCAGTACATTTGATTTCCTCCTATCTCACTAGTCCTTGATCAGGGCCTCAAGTTCGTCTTCTCGATATATTTTTCCGCTTTTTCCAACATAAGTTTCAATTTTGTATTCAGCAAGTCGTTTCGCCTCTTGCTGTGCTTTGTCTTCAGCAAGCCGTTCCGCCTCTTGCCATGCTTTGTATTCTTCTGCCTCTAGAACTGCTTTGCTTTCGTCTGACTTTTTCTCCTGCTCTGCCGCGTCTGAAACAGACTTTGCATTGTGCTTCCCATCAACCGTCTCATTAGCAGAGATATCACCAAAAGCCTTATTTTTAGCTTCTTCACATCCTTCGGGTTTAAGGCTTTTACCTGTGAAAACCCGATCCATTTTCTCCTGCATTATGGCGTTATTGATCGAATCTATATTAAGGTAATTTTCTACATGCTTTAACCGAGAGTCTATTTTCTTCAGGATGCCCGCTTTCTGATTCACTTTCCAGTACCAAAGCCTTGGCCCTCTTAACAAAAGCCACCCCAAAATAAGCGCTACAATTATCACAGCTATGCTGATAACGAGCACAAGGTCTTCAGTTAAAATTTTGTCTGCCAAATCATAAAAATCTGTGGCGGTATCTTGCATATTTTGGTCCTCAAATTATTAGTCAAAACTTATACTTCATTATATAACAGCATCCTTATTTTAGCCATAAAAAAAGAGAGCTATTCGCTCTCTTATTTCCGACTGATGTTATCGATCGTAATTATTGCTTCTGCTTTGTCTTTTTTTAGCAGCTCTGCATTCTGCACATCTCTGTGGTTCATTTTCAAATCCTTTTTCTTTGTAGAAAGCCTGTTCGCCTTCAGTAAAAGTAAAAGTTGCGCCGCAATCTTTGCATACCAGGCTCTTGTCTTTTAATTCTGTCATATTCGCTTACCTCCTTAATTAAGTTGGACTTCATTATTCTCTGGACATTCTACCCCTAAATAATTAAAGAGCGTTTGTATCGAAAAAAATCATCCATCAGCAAACCGACTCTGCCGACTCCTTGAGTTTATTATAAATAAACTGTGATAGCAAGTTTTATTTTCCGATATTCATTGATTTTTTAGCGATTTATGCCAAAATTGGCGTGCTTATGCAAAAAACGTTTGATTTAGTTACCCAGATACCTTTCCAGGCCTTTTGCAAGGATAATTATAGCCTTAGATAATTCTGGCTCATCCAAAACATAGGCGATGCGAATTTCGTTTTTACCTAAGCCTTTTGTTTGATAAAATCCTTCCGCCGGAGCTGCCATGACTGTTTCTCCATTGATTTCAAAATCCGTCAGCAGCCAAGTCAAAAACTTTTCCACGTTGTCAACAGGCAGTTTCGCAATTAGATAAAAAGCCCCTTCTGGCTTTTCACAGATGACACCGGTGATTTGGTGAAGTAGTCCATAAACTATGTCTCGGCGCTTTTGGTATTGATCTCTAGCATCTGTTATATAGGCCTTACCCGCCTCATAAAGGCCAACTGCCCCATGCTGTTCGATGGTAGAGCAGGAAAGCCTCCCCTGGCAAAGTTTTGTTACGATAGAAAATATTTCTTTATTTTTAGTAAGAAGCGCACCGATTCTTGCACCACAAGCATTATATCTTTTAGAAACACTATCGATGATGACCAGTCGGTCTTCTATGTCGGGCAAAAATCCAAAACTTGATATAGGCCTGCCGTCAAATACAAATTCTCGATAAACCTCATCAGCAATTATGTATAGGTCATATTTTCTGGCAATGTCAGCCACCATCTTGATCTCATCCATTGTCATGACCATACCCGTTGGATTGCCTGGATTTGAGATCAGTATCGCTTTTGTTCGTGGTGTTATTCTCGCCAGGATATCTTCCTTAGTAAAATGAAAGCCATTTTCAGCATATGTCGTTATAGGCGCACAAATTGCACCAGAAATGGTAAAGAAGGTTGCGTAATTTGAATAAAAGGGTTCTGGGAGCAGAATTTCATCCCCCTCATTTATGATGGCCAGAAATGCAAACACAAGAGCTTCCGTCCCCCCACAAGTCACAGCGATCTGTTTTTTTGTGAAATGAATACCAAGGTCGGCGTAATACTTTTGAATACTTGCTATAAGCTCTGGAATGCCTAAAGATGGCATGTACTCAGTCGTCTTTGGCTGGAAGCTTCTAATGTGATCAAAATATTGCTGTGGCGTTGCAAGATCAGGCTGCCCGATATTCAGGTGGTAGACCTTCCTGCCCTTTTTCTTTGCTTCGTCTGCAAAAATAGAAAGTTTTCTTACAGATGAAGCTTCCATTTTTTTGAATTTTGTTGATACGTCCATTGTGAACATCCTCTCGTGCCGTCGTCTCCGCTGCACTGTTAGTTTTAAAAAAGCCCTTACACCTTTTCGGTATAAGGGCTTTTAAGCGTTATTTTACTTCAAAGGTGCCGAACACCACCGGTTTTTTGTCAATAACCATCTGCCTTCCCCTTGCAATCACTGTATCAATTTCTAAAGTATTTTCAGATAGGATGCAAAGATCTGCATCAAAGCCTGCTTTAATTCTACCTTTCGAACTGAGCTTCAGAATTCGTGCAGGATTTGAGGTGATGGCTTTAATGGCGATTTCCAAAGGAATATTTTCCTTAAGAACGCATTCCTGTATTTCCTTAAAAAGACAGGTGGCTTTTCCCACGCCAAGGCCAATGTATTCCTTTTTCTCATTGAAAATCGGCAAGCTACCCTGGGCATCCGAGGACAGGGTGAAATTGTCATCACTGACGCCTTCCTGAAGCAGGCGTTTTATCCCTTTGCTTACACGGATTTCGCCATCCTGCTCTTCCCAGAAATCAGAATCTTCACTGCCTGTGAAATCAATACACCCGCCTTTTTTGGCAAAGGCGATGCACTTCTCAAACAATGCACCATTTCTGTTAACATGAGTAGGCAAAAATTGAGTCATAGGGATTTCTGTTTCTTCTATTGTCCTTAGAATCAGATCAATTGTCCTTGTTCCGTCGCCCAAATGAATATCCAGGATGCCGGCTTTGCCGGACAGCATTCCGCCGACTCTTGCGTCAGCGGCAACTCTGACAAATTCTTCAAAGGTCGGCTGAGAGGACCTGTGATCTGAGATGGCCAGTTCTCCAACGCCAATGACTTTATCAATGGCAATCAGGTCAGTCATGATGTCAGCAGTCAGAGTCCTGACAGGAATCTGATAAGATCCTGTGTAAATGAAAGTTGTAATTCCTTCCTCTTCCAATCCTCTTGCCTTTGCTAAGAGTGACAGCATGTTTCGCGTAATACCATCTGTTCCCAGGCAACCCACCACCGTTGTGATACCGGCAGTTGTGAGATCCGTCAGCACGATTTCTGGTGTTCTAGTCTTATAGCCACCCTCACCGCCGCCGCCAAGCATATGGACATGAGAATCGATAAATCCAGGTACTACAATCTTACCCGTGCCGTCAATGATTGTGATATCCATTGCATGACCCATATCAACTGCCAGATCATCCCCAATGGCGCCGATTTTGTCGCCAAGCAGAAGGATATCCTTGATCCCTAAATATTCGGGTGCATATACCTTAGTTTTTTTAATTAATGTTATCATCTTTTTCACTCCTAATTGGGAGCCACTCCCAAATTATGTTGCACCTGGCAAGTCTTTTACTGGAAGTTGATAGCGACCGCAATGACAATGACAATGCTTCCTAATATAAAGAAGAATCCCTGCATTTTGATCTGGAATTTTGCCCATTTTATCCAGTCTACTCTTGCTACGCCAAGTACTCCAATCAAGCTGGCAGATACTGGTGTAAATGCGTCTACAAATCCGGAACCCATTTGATAGGCTAGAACTGCAATCTGTCTAGAAACACCCACTAAATCTGAAAGTGGTGCCATAATCGGCATAGTCAATGCAGCTTGACCGGAATTAGAGGTAACAACGAGATTGAATAAGCTTTGGAAAACATACATGAGCCAAGCCGCAATAACGACCGGCACGCCTTTGAGAGATTCTCCAATGCTATGAAGAGCTGTATTTAAGGTTGATGGGAGGGTTGCATCTGCACCGCCAAGGACCAGCAGAATTCCTTTTGCCATGCCGACTACAACTGCCGTGCCCGCAAGATCAGCTACACCCTTTTGGAAGGATGACGCCATTTCATTAATGGTCATACCTTCAAGCTTGAAGATAATCGCGGTAACACCGGCTACAAATCCCATGACAAAGAATTGGGATGCAATTTCTGGAATATAGTATGCTTTTTGTGTAACACCCCAAACGATCCATATGAGTACTGCAAGCATTTCCAGTAATATGAGCTTGTCGCCAAGCACGAATTTCTTTTCTTCTTCAGTAGTATTTGCCATTCTATTTCTAAAGTAGCCATCTGCCTCATACATGACTGAAGACTGAGGATTTTTTCTGATTTTTTCTGCGTAGTACATCATATATGCCGCAGCTAAGCCCGTGATTACAAACCACATTACCAGCCTAAAGGAAGCCCCGGATAGCACTGGTATTTCTGCAATACCTTGGGCTATGGCAACGCTGAATGGACTCATCCAGGAGGTTGCATTACCAACCTGAGACGCAACAAATGTTACCGTGACTGCGACAATCGAGTCGTACCCAAGAGCAATGACAAGCGGTACCATGACCATGGCGAAGGGTATGACCTCTTCAGACATACCGAAGGTAGCGCCGCCGAGTGAGAACATGTAGAAAAGAAGTGGCAATGCAAGTCTTTCCATACCCTTTGTCTTGCGAATAAAGGCATAAATACCTGCGTCAACGGCTCCGGTTCTCATGATTATGCCGAAGGAACCTCCGACTACCAGGATCAATGCAACGATGCCGACGGCTGAACCGTACTTGCTGCCGGTTACAAGGCCCTCGAAGATATAGTTCATAAAGCCAAATCCATTGTAATCATCCGTTCCCCAGACCTGAGCAACCTTATGAAGCTTCTTGCTGGTATCATACATCGATTCGCCATATAAACCATATAGCACTGGATCTGTCAGACCCAAGTCATTTAATTGACTTTGATCCCATGTGGCAGGATCTGTTGCTAGAAAAGCATCTAAAGCTGCTTTGTCAACGCCAAGCTCTTCTAGTTTTGCAGCATCTCCTGCCAGTATCGTAAGATCTTTTGACAGTTGCTCTGTGTTAAGATTATAGCTGTACCTGAAGGTTTCGGACATTAAAACAGTTTTTGTTTTTGTATCGCCGTTTCCATCAACGTACTGAACATCGTGGGTACTAAATTTCCCGGCTGGTACAATAAAGGTCAAGACCCAAAAAAATAGGACAACAAAGAAAATAATGGCATAGGTGTGAGGTGTCTGGAATTTCGTCAGACCCTGTCCGATTTTTTCCAGATTTTGTTCTGATTTTTTTTCAGATGACATAGTTGTTCCTCCTTTTATCTTCGTTTTAATTTGTGGAATTTTAGCTACTGATTCTAAAATAGTCTCAGCAACCTAGACATTATTAGTTCGTTTCTCTATAAAGCATATATTGTGCCAAATGGGGAAATACCGAAGTTTCTATTTTTTGAGATCATTATTGACTGCCATAATTGTTCTGAGGCTTCAAAATGAAGACTTTGTGTGATCTTCTTCTAGCTTGCCATGTCTAATATTTATTGATGTGTTACTCTTAACAATGGTGTCGAATTAATAATTGGTCCTTATTGGTGGTTTTTAAACCACCAATAAGGACCAATTTACATTTTATTAATATCGAAAAAGCCCTTCCGCCTATAAGCTCTCCAAGTACCGCAGGCCCTTAGGCGTCAAGCGCATTCCGCTGCGGCCAGCGCCCTTGGAGATTAAACCGATTTCCTGAAGAATTTCCGCCTGACGTCTCACCCTATCCTCTGTAATGTGCTGGAATTCTACTGCGGCTAGGCAAGCAATTGCCCTTCTGCTGGCAGCGCCACCTTGCCTGCATAACTCTCCTATCGACTTTAATAGAAAGTGAAACTCCGCTAATTGGCCTCTTTGGCATAAGACTTCTGCGTAAATATCTTCCTTCGCCATGAAAGGGCTTTGGATTTCGAAAAAGTCCCTAGGGATATCCATAACGGTAACATTCCCATCTTCACACACAGCCATAAAAAAATCGATGGTATTGTATAATTCCCGAACGTTCCCAGACCAAGGATTTGTTCTTAGGATTTTCTGAACCTCTTCTGAAAGAGTGAGATTAAGTCTGCCATTCATCCTCTTAAAATGATCTATAAGCTCATTTAGATCCTCAATATGTTCCCTTAGCGGCGGAATCTTAAGATAGAGCTTGCGCAGACGGTGATAGAGGTCCTCCCTAAAAAGGCCATCCTGACACATCTGGGCCAAGTTTTTGTTCGTTGCCGCAATTACTCTGACATTAACGGGTATGATTTCAGTTCCACCCACCCTGCGAATCTCTTTTTCCTGAAGCACCCGAAGTAGACGCGCCTGGATGCGCAGTGAAATATCCCCGATTTCATCAAGGAAGATGGTGCCACCGTTGGCTTGTTCAAATAGTCCTATGCGGCCACCTTTTCTAGCCCCGGTAAAGGAGCCTTCCTCATAACCAAATAGTTCGCTTTCAGCAAGTTCTTCGGGCAGGGCGCTAAAATTGGCAGCAAGAAACGGTCCACTACTTCTGGGTGATCCATTATGAACGGCGCTGGCAAACAATTCCTTTCCTACGCCGCTTTCACCTGTAATTAGTATGCTAAGATCGGCCACGGCGAGTTTTGCTCCTGTCTCGATTGTACGTCGCATCATGGCAGAGCTGCCTATGATATCCTCAAATTTATATTTTCCGATGAACCCTTTTTTAATCAGGTTTTGTCTAAGCTTCGTCTCCATGTCAATATTGTCTTTAGTATTTTTTATCGTACAGACCGTCGACTGTAGTTTTTCAATCCTGAATTTATTGATAATGACATCTGTGTCGCCCAGCTTAAAAAGCTGATCCGAAAGATCCGAAGCGGAAAGAAGATAGTCGCATATGCTATTATCCCTGATAATCTGACCAATGCTTCTTCCAATGGCATAGGCACGTTTGACTCCGAAAAGCTCTTCGCTTTTCTGGTTAAAAACAGAAACAATCCCATCTTCAGAAAAGGAAATAATCCCGTCATTAACCTGGTTGAGCACTTTAACCAGATATCGATTCATGCTTCCTGCTTCCTCAATAGAGTCGTGAAGCTGTTTATTCAATCTGACAATAGTCTCCAAATATTTGGCTGAAACAAAATGGGACTTTTCATCTAGCAATCCTAGTAAACTCAATATTTCTATGATCGTGGTAATATCGATGACTCGCGCGCCGATATCGATTATGGTTTCTATGTGCTTGGGCACAAGCGCCACCTCTCCAGGCGTGATGGCAATCTTGGCACTTCCTTTCACCCGGTTTCCCGGTGCATAGGGTATATAATTCAAATAATCAACGCCGATATCTCGAAGAAGTTTGATGACCTCTTCCGCATTTTCCATTTCATCATTGACCAGCAGCACTTCAGTACCTTTCGCAATGTGAAACAATTTATCGATATTTTCCAGATTTAGTGATCTATTTGCTATGATGACAGGCCCCTCCGGCTTTACGAATGGCCTGGCTTCCGCCTCCATCATTTTGGAGCTGAGCACAATGAGATCCGCCTGAACGAATCCTTCTATACCCGTTTCCGTGGCGTAGCCTTCAACACGCATATAACCCTCGAGCAAGGAGTTCAACTGTTTGCAAAGTTCATCTTTGGTGGCTTCAGATGCCGTAACTAAGGCTAGGATTTTTTCCTGCGCCATAAATGGCTCCTCCCTGTTCCGAAATTAGAATGGCAATAACGTCTTACATTATGGTTTATTATAAAGTTATTAATAGCAAATGACAACATAGTGGCCTCCTGTATTCTTGCCAGGCAAGGCATCTTAACCATATTAATGTGTAGGTGGAACTCTGTGCAAGACTAAATTCCATTTGCGCTATCTTTTAGCAATACAAACGGAAGTTACTTTGTCATTTAAGGTAAACGCAAATATTTTCATCTCAGACGATAAAGTTGTTGCAATTCCCTGCTCCCATGGGTATAATAATCTTTGTTCACCAAACATGCTTCGTTAGCTCAGTTGGTAGAGCACCTGACTCTTAATCAGGGTGTCGCCGGTTCGAACCCGGCACGGAGTACCACAGAAACGTCGAAATCCCAAAGGTTACACGCCTTTGGGATTTCTTCATTGAAAGTCAAATTTTAAAAACGTTCACAGAACGTTCACAAGGGCTTAAAATCTCTTGACTGCCAGATAGCCTGAACCCTTTGTACAGCGAAGCATCAGAACGCACACGCGCGTATATTCAGCCATTAATTTTTTTGCGTTTACCACCACAGCGCACAAGAAAGCACAAATAATTACTGTTTTATGAAACGTGGACTGCATTTTATAATATTCAACGTTGATTGAACCAAGCATTATAACTTCTTAGAGACTATACTCTACACATCGCTATTTAAATAAAAATATCATTTGGAATTTTCTAAAAACGTTTATATTCGGACAGAAGAGATCGTATCAATTTTCTAACCGTCCACTCATCAAACACTTCATTTTTCAAATTCTCTTCAATAATTTTGGGCATGTTTAAATCAATGGCATCAGTGTACACTTTAACTTCAAAGATCCGCCCATCTTTTACATTCATGTAAACATCCATCTCACCCGCTTCATGTTGCTCTGAAATTTGAATGTCAAATTCGGGTGACGCGCCAAAATTCCACTCCCAACTTTTATATTTTTCCATCAATTGGAACAATTGCCCATCAGTTTCATCAATTAATGCATTTACTGTTTCGGTTGAACTTTCAACACCATCAGTGAGAAATTTAGCTACTAAATCCAATTTTAATGCCTCTATTGTTAGCTCCTTGTTAAGCGTCTTCAAATTTGTGACCCTCGATTTTACTGAATCGATTCCTTTGGATTGAAGCTTCTTATCCGACACCGTCAGAATGGTCCCCAGTTTTTCAAAATCGACATCGACCAAAAGCGTTCCATGATGGCATAAGATATCATTATTTGTATAAAAGGCATTTCCTGATATTTTATAACCATTTACAACAATATCGTTCTTTCCGCTAAAAGAAGCTTCTATTCTGTTATTCTTTAGGGTTTTTATGATTAGCCCGATATTTTTATGGACTTTGTCTTCAGTAAAAGCAGATATTAAGGTGAAATTCAAATTCCCTTTATCGTGAAATACCGCCCCCCCGCCAGATCGTCTCCGAATAAAATTTCCCTCAAGGGAATAAAGCTTCATCAGATTGCATTCCTTCCAAGGATTCTGATTTATGCCTATCACGACAGTGTTTTGATTTTGCCACAAAAATAGGATCTGATCCTGCGGACTTGCCCGCTGGACCAGATAGTCTTCAAATGCTAAATTAAAATAGGGATCGAAGCTTTCGGAACAATATACCTTATGCAAAATGAATCGCACCGCCTTCAATTCCGAGTATCGCCTCGTGAACAGATTCGGCCGTTGTTGGATGGGCAACTATTGTATGACTTAAGGTTCTATAATCCGTCTTTTGCATGATTAGTGGCGTAAAGTTTGAAATCAAGTCAGTCGCACCTGGCCCAATCACAGCAGCCCCAAGGATTGTATGGTCCTCTTCGCTACTTAATATTTTAACAAATCCTTTTGTCTCTCCCTGGCTCAGCGCCTTGCCGTTGGCGGAAAAGGGGAATTTCGTAACCTTATAAGCTATGCCGGACTTTTTTGCTTCTCTCTCACAAAGTCCCGTTACACCAATTTCAGGTGATACAAAAACCGCACTTGGAATGACATCATATTTCATAGAACTTTCAAGCCCCATACAGTTTTCTGCCGCCACAATGCCCTGATGGCTGGCGACATGTGCCAGCTGCAGTTTGTTTGTCACATCTCCGATGGCGAATACCGAAGGATTCGATGTGCGCATATGTAAATCAACTTTTATACCATTTCCGCGCTCATTTAAAGAAACGCCGAGAGCTTCAGTATCAAGGGCGGATAGATTAGCTTTTCTTCCAACGGCCATTAACACCCGATCTCCAATAGCATAGCATCTGCTTTCATTCTTCGTGAACGCCACGATTCCCTTACCGTCGTCAGACAAATCGATTTCATCGACTCTTGCTCCTGTAATGAGGCGGATTCCACGATCGCTACATTCCTGAACAATAACTTCAATGATGTCTTCATCAAAGTTAAAAAGAATGTCATCCATATATTCAATAACCGTCACTTTACTTCCAAATGAATTGAATATAAAAGCAAATTCCATACCAATCACTCCGCCTCCAATGATTGCAAGTGATTCCGGCACACTGGAAATGCTAAGTATCTCTTCACTCGTCAGAACTATTGGAAGATCAGCGCCCGGTATTTGAAGTATTGCAGGAGATGATCCAGTGGCAATTATAATATTTCTCGCACTGATCTGGGCCTCTATTTTGGCGTTTTTAACAAATATTCCGCCCTCAGGGCTTGTCTTGGCCTCACCTTCAATTAATCTAATATTGGATTTCCCAAGCAAATATTTGATGCCGCTGGATAGCTCAGAAACGACTTTGTCCTTGCGTTCAACTATTTTTAAAAGATCAATTTTGGCATGCTGCACATGGATTCCAAATTCCTCACTTCTAAGAATTTCATCAAAAAGATGCGCACTTTTCACAAGGCTTTTTGTTGGTATACAGCCGTAATTAAGGCATGTTCCACCAATTTTATGCTTTTCAATCAGAACCACATCAGCTCCCAATTGTGCCGCTCGAATAGCAGCAACATAGCCGCCAGGTCCACCTCCAACAACAACTAAATCACAGCAAATATTTTCTTTTTTAGGTTGTGCTAAGCCAAAAGAATATGCCGATTTGGCCTTTTCCGTTTTTATACATGCTTTCACACCATCAATTTCTATGGCTGCATCACCAATTTTTATCTGTTGACCTTCCTTTATCAGAATTTCAAGTATTTTGCCTTCATGCTCAGATTTTACCAAATAATTACCCTTTGCCGATTCAGCATTAAATAACTCGTCTCCAGCTTTGATCTGATCTCCAGTTTTAACGAATATTTTTCCGACTCGCGCACTTTTGTCCTCACCAAACAATTTATTTATAATGATTTTCGACATTTGGTCTCCTTTATGTCATTTGGATTTGCTTATCCAAATGCATGAGCGTTTAATCATCCAAGAATCCCACTACTTTCGAGGTGGGAGGGTCAAAGAAAGGAGCTCTTAGGCCCCTTTCTACATTCCACATTAATTTTATTTAAAGTCGTTTTCGAATTCCTTGATGCAGTCAGCAAGCAAAGTTACCGAATATGCCATTGATGGGCCGCCGCCGAAAGCAACAGATACCATGGCTGCTTCGAGAATCTCCTCTTTTGTAGCGCCTGCCTCAAAAGCCTTGTATGAATGATACACGATACAGTAGTCACATCTGTTGTAGCAGCCTATAGCAACACTGATGAGTTCCTTTGATTTAACATCAAGAGCGCTAGGTGCATAAGCGGCTCCTAGAAGACCCATGAAGGCGCCAACCATTTCTCCATTTGTTTCAGCTAGAGCGCCAAGACCTCCAACAAAATCATTTAGAATTTCACGAACATTCTTTGCCATTTTACTTCCTCCTTTAATTTGCATAGATATTTTCTATACTAATTGTTAGTATAGCAACTGTTTAAATTTTGTCAATATCAGCTAAACGGTTTTCTAATATAAAAAAATGGCTCCGTTGGCCATTTTTAAAACACTACCGTTCTTCCCAAATTATTATTTAAAACGCTACCGTCCTATATATAAAATATTTAAGCTGTTTTGGGGCTATTTTTTTATGTTGCAAAGCATTTTTGAAAGAACCATCTCAAATGTGTCTAGCTCCTGCTTTGAGACATCTTCTAATAGAATATTGCTGAAATGTTCTCCAACCGGCATTAAAGAGCTAACTTTTTCCTGCCCTATTTTCGTTAACTCAAGAAATTTTTCGCGTTTGTCTGCCTTGTTTTCAATACGGCTGATGAGATTATCTCGTTCCAGTCGATCCACTAGCCTTGCAAGCGTAGGATCCTGAATGTTCATCAGAATGGCAAGTTCCTTTTGCCTCATCGGCTTTTCAGCTTTGCTCAAAAAATATAAAGCAACCCATTGGATTCTAGTAGACCCCTTCTTTTCAAGTCGTCTATTGAAATCCTCTGAAATTTTCTTTATTGCTGTATCGGTTACAAATCCAATGCATTGGCTTAAATCGAAAGACATGTTTTCACCATCCTGCCCAGCTTCTTAAATATTTTCTACGGTTTCAAACTAACATATACCTGCCTTTAGGTCAAGTTTTATGGGTATATAATGCTTCATTCATCGCCAGCATGTTTTCATGGGGTGTTGCTCTTGGAATTTCACAGCCACCGGAGATTAGGGTACGTTCATCTCCAAGCTCAATGCACTTCTTCGTCGCTTCTCTGACTTGCTTTGGGTCGAGCTCAAGAAAAACACTAACTGGATCAAGATTTCCATTTGCTACAGTCTTGGTGCCTCTAAAAGCTTCCACGGCTTTGCCAAGATCCACCATGTGGTCAACATCAAAAATATCGGCTTCCGTCCTTGCAATAAGCCCTAGAATGGGTTCAGTATTTCCGCAGATATGGAGCTTTGCTTTTGCACCCATAGATTGTATATCCCGAATGATCCTTCGATCATATTCCAAACAAAATTTTTCGTAGAATTTCGGACCAATCAATGAGGCAGCTGCATTTCCAACGCCAATGATGTCAGCGCCAGCTTCGATTTGGACCTTGGCAAATGCCTTCTGCTGTGTATAAATTAATTCAAAGAACTCAATCATTGCCTCTGGTTCTATGATTAAATCCATCATTACTAAGGATAGCTCCCGAAGGTCTGTTGCCTCAGCTAACGCCCCTTCTACCCAGCCAATAATTGGATAGATATTTTTTACTTCGTTTTTAAAAAGTTCTATTGCACGGACTCTATCCAGCATCCTTTCACTTGACAACGGATCCACAGACTTCATTTTTTTTATTTGACTCAAATCCGTTACCAAATGCTCTCTGCAAAAGGGTACATCATCTTTCGGGATAATTATTTTTGCGCCAAAACCTGAGGCTTCTCTCCACGAATCGCTTATTGCCGATACTGCATCGATTCCGAACGCCTCAGCGGTCTTAATATTACCTTCCACCAGATATTTATAGTCTGTAACATATTTACTATAGGAAACATTTATATATTGTGAAGCGAAAGTCATTACGATATTCAGGTTTGGAATTTTATCAACAGGCTTTCCCTCAATTCTATTCATGACACGTTCATAAGGTGTCATACTCTTCTTTACCATACGATTTGCTCCTCCAGCTTTAATATGGACAAAATTCTATATATTGAAATGATTATCATCGGATGATCCTGTATGATATCATCATAACAGAATAAATAATATTTGAATTGAGATATTAAGTAGACATTAAAATTCATTTAAGTAAATAAACAGGTAAACGGCATGGGAATAAAATTAGAGCCCTGTCTCTTTTCTAGAAATAAAAATCTCAGGTAAAATTACGTCCATGCTTCCCTTTGTAATAGAAAATATAAATCCTGATCTTTATGCACAGAGTATCGCAAAAGCTGATTTTTCAATTGCCAAGATTAAGGTTAATGCTTTGAAATTTGAAATTCCCATTAAATTTGGCGAAAGCTTGGAAATAAATCCCACTCAGCCAACTGACAAGGATGGCTCTGGTAAATATAAATATGTAATCCTCGGAGATAATCGAGATGTATATGATATATTTGGGCAATCACGATATTCGCAGGAATGGTCGAAGTATATACACTGAGCTATATGGACCGGCATATTATTCCTTTGATTTCCAGGACAGCCATTTTGTTTTTTTGGGTTCTTCCCCGGGATGGGCAGAAATAAAATCCATTTCCAACGAGCAGTACATTTGGCTTGAAAGTGATTTAATCAAAGCTCTAAGGAAAGAAGATTTTTGTTATTACACATATACCACCAACTGATCCAAGGAGTGGAGCAATTTTTGTATATAAACCTTCAAAATCAAAATCGAAACTCTCATCTTTAGCTTCCATAATTCCTTCAACTTTTACGGATACAGCAATCATAAGAATACCTCTGATCTGCATATTGTTTTTTCTCTTATTTAAATTAAAAACTTATTTTCTTCATAATATCTACACATTGTGCGGTTATATTGTGAATATAGAAAGATGAGGAGGTGATAAAAATGACTGGACTTGTTTTAGCAAACTGCATTCATTCATGTGGCCTACATGGACAAGCACTCGCTGATTGCATCCATACGATGCTCAAGGGTATATAAATAAAATTTTTCTCCTAATATACAAGCTGTTATCAAATCAAGCTGTTCAGACTGACAGACATCCCATAAAGAGATGTCTGTTTTTTGTTTCCTTCAGGTCCATGATCATGGTTCCTCCCTCTTTCATTTTGCTAAAATAGGATTTGAGTTCATCAATATTTTTTGATTGGACTAGTAAACTAATATTGTCTCCAATCATAACCGACATCATCGGCGGGACATCGGCGAACATGACTTCTCCACCGCAAATTTTCATGTAGGCATGCATGACAAGGTCTTTTGCAGATTTTGGGAGCACAAAATTGGGATCAGCGGGAGCATCTCCCCATTTCACGACTTGAGATTTATCGGCTTTAAATGCTTCGGAATAAAAATCTAATGCCTCGCTGCAATTGCCCTTAAAATTAATATACGCTACTACTGACATTTGATTACCTCCTATCAAATTGAACGATACCTTCTCTGTGATTTTGACTTGTGGAATAATTTTATTACTCTAGCACTGAATGTCAACCGCTGAAGCTTTCGCTACCTTAGAGCCATAAATTCTGGGAACTAACATTAATTTATTTCTAAAATAACATTGATGTATTTCAATTTTTCTGTCAGAAAAACGTTACTTTATGTTAAAATTGATTTGTACAATCGGTGCTTGGCTTCTACAAATATTTCATAAATTCGGCGTGGAAGCATTTTCCAGAGGTGATTCGAATGAAAAAACGCAAAAAATCAAGTGACAAAATTTTAGGGATTGAAAACAATATCTTTTTTATCGGACTGACAAGTTTCTTTATGGATACAGCTACCAAAATGATATATGCGGTCATGCCATTATTTCTAATTTCCCTAGGAGCTTCAAAAACAGAGCTTTCGTTGATTGAAGGGATTGCAGAAAGCACAGCGTCGATTATTAAAGCACTTTCAGGATGGTGGAGTGACAAAATAAGAAAAAATAAGCCTTTCATGATTGCTGGCTATGCAGTTACAGCTCTTTTGTCCCCGCTGTTTTCTATCGCTACAACGCCTCTTCAGGTTCTAGCCATAAGGTTTACCGAAAGAATTGGCAAAGGAATCAGGACGGCACCAAGAGATAGTCTCATAGCATCTTCTGTAGAAACAAAAGCGAGAGGCAAAGGTTTTGGCTTTCACAAGGCTATGGACAATAGCGGCGCTATAATAGGACCTCTTTTGGCTGCAGGTATTCTTTTTCTATATAAAAGTGATTATCACCTCGTGTTCCTATTTGCAGCCATTCCTGGGATATTCGGACTGGTTACTGTGATCTTTTTCGTTAAGGAAGCAAAGGCTAAAAAAATTCCTCCACTTGGCAAAATTAAACTAAAAGACTTCTCCAAGAGATACTATGCTTATTTGGGCATTGTTTTTATATTTACCATGGGGAACTCCACTGATGCATTACTTTTGGTCAAAGCCAGCGACATCGGAATTGAAGCAGCGCTAATCCCTATCATTTATATGCTATTTAACACCGTATCAGCTCTTTTTGCAGTTCCCGCAGGTATGCTGTCCGACAAAATAGGAAGAGAGCGGCTGATTATTTTTGGCTACATACTTTATGCCGTGGTATATTTCGGGTTTGGAAGTGCAAACAGCAGTATGGCGATGATTATGCTTTTTGCTTTATATGGCCTCTATAACGCTGCAACCGATGGGGTTCAAAAGGCTTTGGCCGCCGATCTTGTTCCAAGGGATAAAAGAGGCACCGGCCTTGGCTTATATAACTGCATCGTGGGGGTGACGCTTCTTCCCGCAAGTCTTATTGCAGGCCTTCTTTATGATCAAGTGAACAACAGCATTCCATTTTATTATGGTTCAGGTATGGCCTTAATTGCTGCTGTCCTCATGGTTATTTTTTACATGAAATTTCATGGAGATCATGGGCATCAGGATTAGTGCTTTTTATAATTTGCAATTTAATATTTTCTATCGATTCACAATTTAATATTTTTCAATCGCTCACAATTTAATAATTTCTGGCGAAATGTTAATAATTCGTTCACATCTTATTCATATCCGCTTGTTATTATTAGACCATAAGTTATTAAGCAACAAGTGATGCAATATGCATTTTATATAAATGAACTCCTTCATGACGTTCAAAAGGCAACTCTAACTAGTGGTTGCTTTTTGTTTGTCGTTTTTGCTGTTTTTTGCAAAAGTAAAGAGCAATTTTTATTTTTTAACCCCTCTTTTATCCTTATAACTAAAAACAACAAACAACAAACCATTAATTTAACTAAATCTTTACTTGGGTTTAACGTTTAATTGATTCAATGTTAACAACGGACGTTTACTATGTAGTTATATGAGTAAAAAATCATATAACTATTAAAATCATAGGAGGAAAAGAAATGAATAGTACTATTAAAAAGGCTTTGACACTTACTATGGTTGCGGCAATGATATTCGGGAGTCTTACCGTTTCTTCGTTTGCCGCTGCAAAAGTGGCTTTGACAGTTGAAGGGAAAACAATTACTTCTAAAGCTGCAGATGGTGCAATATTTATTGACGCTGCAAACAGGACTCAGGTGCCTGTCAGAGTATTGGCAACCAGCCTTGGCAAGTCCGTTTCATGGAATGCTGCATCTCAAACAGCTACAATTGATGGAACAGTTGTTATTAAAATCGGAATGTCTGAACTTAAAAATACCAATGGCACCATAAAAATGGATACCCAGGCCATGATCAAAGATGGAAGAGCTTATGTGCCGGCAAGATATATTGCCGAAGCCCTTGGACTCGGCGTATCAACTTCAACAGACAGTTCTGGCAGCCTCAAAGTCAATATTGCCAAATTGTCAGGTAAAATTGTCATTGCCGGCTCAACATCTTCACAACCCTTATCTGATGAATTAGCTGCTGTGTTTATGAAACAATATCCAGGCGTTAATGTTGAAGTTCAGGGTGGTGGAAGCGGCGTCGGCATTGCAGCTGCTCTTAGCGGGACCTGCGATATAGGTGCTTCATCGAGAGAATTGAGCGCTGCCGAAGCCGGATTTACCCAATTCGATTTTGCTAAAGACGGTGTTGCCGTTATCGTTAATAAGGACGTTAACGTTTCAGGTCTGACAATGGATCAAATAAGAAAAATATATATTGGCGAAGCCAAAAATTGGAAAGACATTGGGGGAAGTGACAAACCAATAGTCGTAGTATCCAGAGAAGCTGGTTCAGGAACAAGAGGCGCTTTCACCGAATTGACAAAGGTTCTTGATAGTACAAAAAAAGATATGACAACAGTTAATGCAATCGTGCAACCTTCTACAGGAGCTGTGCTACAGACTGTTAAAAATACTCCTGATTCAATTGGATATATCTCGTTAGGGTCTTTAGACAGTTCAGTAAAAGTATTGACTGTAGATGGCGTAGCATGCACAGAGGCAAATATCATCAACAAAACCTATAAAATTTCAAGACCATTCCTGTATGTCACTCATGGCACTGAATCAGTTGTAACACAAACCTATTTAAACTGGGTTATGAGAGCTGAAGCACAAAAGATTGTTGCTAGAGATTTTATATCAATCCTAAGCAAATAAAACTTATCTAGTTATAAGAATAAGCGAGCAATTTGCTCGCTTATTCTGTTTTTTGATATCCGATTGGATGTTACCTTTCCATTTAAATAAGTGACAAAAAGACAACACCCTAAATACTACTGAATTTTATAGCCTATACCCCTAATAGTCTGTATGATTTCATTTTCTATCCCGAGTTTTTTTCTCAGATATCGTACATGGACATCTACAGTTCTTGTTTCCCCAATATGATCAAAGCCCCACACGTGATTCAGCAGATAGTCTCTTGTGATCACCTTTCTTTTATATTGGAGAAGTGTTTTTAAAACCTCAAATTCTTTATATGTGAGGGATACCAGACGGTCTTTGATATAAACCTCATGCTTATCGATATCCATGGTCAGATCACCCGCCTCAAGAATGCGAAGCGATGACGACCGATCTTTCTCCTCAAATGCTTCTATCGATTCAGTTCTTCGCAGGGCTGCTTTTATTCTTGCCATAAGCTCACGAATACTGAAAGGTTTAGTCATATAATCATCTGCCCCTAATTCAAGACCTAAAACTTTGTCTATTTCATCCGCCCTTGCCGTCAGCATTATGATCGGCGTTTTAATTTGGTATTCATTTCTAAGCGCCCTACAAACGTCAAGACCATTCATCCCTGGCAGCATTAAGTCAAGCAGTATTAGGTCTGGTTTTTTCTCGACGGCAAGAAGCAGTCCCTTTCTCCCATCCTCTGCACTAATCGTTTCATATCCCGCGGCCTTGAGATTGAAGGTGACCAATTCAATTATATTTTGTTCATCATCTACAACAAGTATTTTCGACATAAAAATCCCCTTTCTAAGGTAATACCTTTTCCGTTTGGTCTTCTCATTTTAAAAGAGAATAGAGACCGGGAAAAATTGAAAAGTCAGGTAGGAAATCAGAAGCCCTGCCGCCACGTCCGATGCAAAATGGTAGCCTAAATATATGCGTGAAAGGCACACTGAGAATGTCAGAAATATCAGTATGAGAGATAGTCCCGGAAAAGCCGCTGCTAGCACCAGCGATGTCGAAAGAGATGCACCGGAATGACCTGAAGGAAATGAATAAATGCATTCTGGGGGACTTTTCGTGAGATTGCAATCCATAATCTCATAAGGTCTGGGTCTGTTGATGATTCTTTTTAAGGCATGGATTATAATCTGGCTGACAAGTAAATTTGCCGCCAGCTGTTCTCCTGTTGCCGGCTGAATGTACAGTAAAAGGCAGGCGATCAATATGATAAATTTTGTCGACCCTAGGTTTGTCACCAGGCCAAAATAAATGTCAAAATAGCGAAAGCGAAGTTTTTGATTGATCAGTGAAAATAGTGTTCTGTCTCTTCTAATAAAGGCAGCCGCAAAATCCGACATAAAATCTCCTTTCAAGTACAGGTTTTACCTTTATTTTACATGAGTTTTATTGACTCCTTGTTAAGACTAAGTGAAAATTGTGTAAAATCTTAACATATCCTTATTTTAACTTATGTTTTACATGCAGTTAACACGGCCAACCAACTCAAGTTATATAATAAAGCTGTTAAAAGAACTAAGGAGGGATTTGCTTGAGTGAATGCCAAGAAGCATTTGAAAATGATACTATCGAACAATTTTTAGACGTACTAATAAAAAGGGATATTCGAACTGTCTTTCAGCCAATAGTCTCTTTACGCGATGGCTCAGCATATGGCTATGAGGCTCTGAGCAGAGGCCCTATTGACACTCAGATGGAAAGTCCCATAAACCTGTTTGACTATGCCGAAAAATGCAACAAGCTCTGGGAACTTGAATCCTTATGCCGTACAAAAGCCCTTGAAGCAGTCTATACAATGAAGACAGAAATTAAACTATTTTTAAATGTTAATCCCAACATCATGCACGACGTCAAATTTAGGCAAGGCTTTACCAAAGAATATCTTAATAAATACGCAATCGATCCAGAAAGACTTATCTTTGAAATAACGGAAAGAGAGGCGATAAAAAATATTGCCGATTTTATCCAGATCGTTCAAAATTATAAAGACCAGAATTATAAGATCGCCATCGACGATGCCGGGGCTGGCTATTCGGGTTTGAATCTAATATCGGACATCAAGCCTCATTTTATAAAGCTTGATATGAATCTAGTCAGAGATGTCGATAAGGATGTGACAAAGCAGTCTTTAATCAGAAGCATGTCGGAATTTGCATCCTTGTCAAACACTCTGCTGATTGCTGAAGGAATAGAAACAGAGAACGAACTTTTTAAACTGATCGAAATTGGGGTTCAGTATGGTCAAGGGTATTTGATCCAAAGGCCAAACGCAGTGATATTGCCAATTGATGAGACTATTATTCACACCATCAATGAAGCAAATATGAAAAAAAATCACTTGTTTGGTTCAAGGATTTCAGATATTTATATCAAAAATATTTGTAGGCCTTTGCGAACGATATCGCCCAATATTCTTGTTTCCCAAGTACACGATATGATGAAAGTTGATCGCAGCTCACCAGGGTTCTGTGTTTTAGAGGGCAAAACCCTCCTTGGCGTAATAACCAGAAATGATCTCTATAAGGTAATAAGCGGCCAATATGGCTATACTCTGTATGCAAACAAGCCCATCAAGAATATTTTAAGCACAGAATTTATGCAGGTCGATTATCAGACTACTATTGATGTTGTAGCCAAAAAAGCAATGCAGAGGGATTATGATAAGATTTATGATTTCATTACTGTTGTGAAAGAAAATAAATATATCGGAATCGTAACGGTAAAAGAGCTTCTGGAAAAATCCATAGAAATTGAAATTCTAAATGCTAAGCATTTGAATCCCTTATCGGAGCTTCCAGGAAATCTTCTTATCGAACAACAATTAGAAAAATGCCTTGTCTCTGATTTTGATTTTTACATCCTGTATTTCGATTTGGATAATTTTAAAGCTTATAACGATGTCTATGGTTTTGAAAATGGCGATCGTGTCTTAAAATGCTTTACAAGAATTTTAAAGGGCAATATTCCGACGGATTTTTTTATCGGACATATTGGCGGAGATGATTTTCTGGCAATAGTGGATAAGGAACAAGTCATCAGAACCTGTGAAGCAGTAATCGATGAATTTGACAGGTCTATCTTAAGCTTTTATAATCAAGATGATATTAATAAAGGGTTTATCATATCAAGGAACAGGTATGGCATAGAGGAAAGTTTTCCGTTATTATCTATTTCTATTGCTGGAGTTGCCAGTAAGAATTATGCATCCATATTCGACTTGAGCGAACATGTCGGGAAAGTTAAAAAAGACTGTAAGGAAATTGCCGGCAGCAACTTCATAATCGCATAGCATATTTATATTTATGGCATTTTCGGACAAGCCATAAATTTATTCAATTGACAAATGAAAAGGAGTCTAAAGTGATCAAACAAATTTATGAGTATATTAAAATGGAAAAGTGTAAGAATATCGTTATTATTGCCCATGATAATAAGAAAAGCGAGGTGGTGGATTGGGCAATTGAAAACAAAGATATCTTAAGTAAACATCATTTATGCGGAACAGGAACTACTGCGAAGCTTGTATCGACAGCTACGGGTCTTCCCGTTCTTGCCTATAAAAGCGGCCCCCTTGGAGGGGACCAGCAGATTTTTTGCTGACATCCCCCTTAATGGAAGTAGAATATGAGCGAAAAATTATAGATTTCAGTTTAAGCCTCAGCAGTTCGAATTTGAATCCCAGCAAGTAGGTATAATCGACAAAAGTGCAAGGTCCTTTTTTGTGACCTTGCCCATCAATTTTTTAGTTTTTTTTAGAGAGTTTCTGCCGCTTTCTCTGGTGCTTCCATCAAGATTAGCACAGGGCGGCACAGGTACTTCTTTTCCTTTGCAACTCTACCGCATTTGCGACAGATATAAAGCGGATCAGTTACCAGCTCCTGGTATTCCTTAAAGTGCTTTTTGAGATAGTCTCGTTTGACTAGCTTACATAATGAGCGAATCTTCTTAACCTTTTCTTTCTTTTCCTGGTCAGTTAATTTTTCTTCAGCTTTAACTGTTTTTTCTTTTTCTGCTTCTTTGTCTTGGACTGGCCATACTGGCAAAGCATCTGCGGTTAGAATTTCCTCTATTGCCTGTACTTTTACCTTAGGTTTTGATGCTACTTTTCTAGGCGTTTTTGTTTCTTTTACACTAGTATCTCCGTTCATGGTATTATCTCCTCTTCACTATTACTCTCAAAGATGAATGGCCTCAAGAGCCTCTTGATATAATAAATCTTGACTGTTCACTTTGTTTTTGCCGCTGGCCTTAATTCTTCTATAAGTACCATCCGGCAGTAACTTTCTTGATTTTTCGATATCCCTTAGGCTAATGCTTAATATATTTTTGACTTCAAGCTTCAATATCTGATCGTCTATAGGGAACATAACCTCTATTCGCCTGTCCAAATTTCTCTCCATCAGATCAGCGCTGGATAAGTATATTTTTTCTGCCCCATCGTTATAGAAATAGAAAATCCTGCTGTGTTCAAGGAATCTGCCAACTATACTTATTACAGTGATATTCTCACTGACGTTTGGCACTCCTGGTTTTAAACAGCATATCCCCCTGACAATCAGTTCGATGATCACGCCCGCTTTAGAAGCCAGATAAAGCGCTTCTATGATGTCCGTATCCACCAGCGAATTCAGCTTCATAATAATCTTTGCTTTCTTTCCCTGAGAGGCATTGGTCCTCTCTCTTTGGATCAACGCCATCATTTCCTCTCGCAGGTTATAAGGCGCCAGACAGAAACGATTCATGTCGAGAGGCTGGGAAAGTCCAGAAAGCATATTAAAAAGATTTGAAGCGTCAGTGCCGAAATAAGCGTTCGATGTAAGCAGGCTAATATCTGTATAAAGAGACGCCGTTTGTTCATTATAGTTTCCTGTGCTCATATGAACATATCTTCTGATTTCGTCCTCTTCTCGTCTGACAATTAGTAATATTTTGCAGTGAGTCTTCAAACCTGCAAAACCGTAAATGACATGGCAGCCAGCAGTTTCTAGGCGCTTGGCCCACTGTATATTGTTCTGTTCGTCAAACCTAGCCTTGATTTCAACCATGACTGTAACTTGTTTACCGTTTTCCGCTGCAGCAACTAGGGCTTCAACAATAGGCGAATTGTCGCTTACACGATAAAGAGTCTGCTTGATAGCTAGAACCTTAGGGTCATAGGCAGCATTCTTAACAAGGTCAATGATGGGTTGAAACGAATGATAAGGGTGATGCATCAAAATATCGCCCCTTCGTATCGCTTCGAATATGTTTTCAGTATCTATCAAACTCCCATTGGGCGCCGGTTTCAAAATGGGATAAAGTAGATGCTCGTACCCCTTTAGTCCAGAAATTCTCTTGAGAAAATTTAGGTCAATCGGCCCAGGTATAAAATATACCTGATCCTGGTTGATTTCAAGTTCGGCAAGCAAGCGGTTCAGAATCCTTGCGTCTGCACCTTTTTCTATTTCGAGACGAATAGCAACGCCCCATTTGCGTCGTCTCAGAGATTCTTCTATGACCTCAAGTAAGTCTTCTGCGCCTTCTTCATTGATGCTTAAGTCTGCATTGCGCGTAATCCGATAATTGGCTTTGGCTAAAATATGGTAGCCAACAAATACTTTATTTAGTTTCATTTTGATGACATCTTCCAGAAGAATAAACTGTCTTTTACTTCCCGAGCTAGGCAGTTCAATTAGTCTTTTTAAGACAGAAGGTACCTGAACTGTCGTAAATCTATAATTCTTTTTATCATTATAGGCCGCTACTAATAGGGCGATATTAAGGCTCTTGTTTAAAACCAGCGGGAAGGGTCTTCCTAGATCAACTGCCATTGGCGTCAGCACCGGGAAAATGCTTTTGTCAAAATAGACATCAACGAATTGATGCTGCTCCGCACTTAGATCTTTCTTTTTTATAATATAAATTTTCTCCTTTTTTAGGCACCTAAGCAGGGATAAGTTGTATTTCTGATAAAGCGATTCTACTAACTCATGAGCTCCTTCAGAAATCTTATTCATTATTGCCTTAGTGCTTAATCCTGATGGATCCACTTTTTTTAGTCCAGCCTGAATCTGATCATGCACAGATGCAACCCGTATCATGAAGAATTCATCAAGATTGGAGCTGACGATGGAGGCAAATTTGAGTCGTTCAAAAATGGGGTTATGGGGATACGTCACTTCTTCAAGCACGCGCTTGTTAAATTCGAGCCAGCTAAGCTCCCGATTAATAAATCTTTTTTCTTTCAAGTGTCACCACTCCCTCTCAAAAATCAGACTTTTCTGTATTAGCCATCTCTATATAGAGTTGACGTTTAAACACTTTTTTAAATTTCGAAGCAGCATTTTGGGCATCCTTGATCTCAAGTCCCGGGCTCACCTTAGCCGAGACTTTAATCGTAACGGCGTTTTTTTCAATTAGGCATTGCACTTTAAACACATTGCTGTTTTGTCTTCTGTCAAAGCTTTCAGCTAACTGAAGTAAAATGCCCAGTTTTTGAACAGTAATTACCTCGTCACTACTCAGGATTGTTCGGTAGGGTCCTTCTATTTTAACGTCATCCTTTCTATGCAGTGAGGCCACCCACGCTGCCATAACCAGTTCCTTTTGGCTTAGTCCATTAACCCGGCTATGCAATATTTTATAAAAGGAGTGTTTGTGATGATCATAATAGCTGATATTAATGCCGCCGTCATGGAGCAGAGCAGCAGTTTTTAAAACCTTTCGGCAATTGGCGTCAATATTGAGGTCAACCATCATCTGATTGTAAAGTTGATTTGAGATTTCCCATACATGCCTTGCATGGCTCTGATTAATTTCATAATTGCTCATGATATTTTGAGTGGAAAAGCTGAGAACATCCTTCACTGGTTGCTTAGCCTGAAGGAGCCAGTCGAAGAAAAGTCCCTCACGAAGACCAGCGCCACTGATCAGAATACTGGAAGTGCCTGTCATCTCCAAAAGCACGGAAATTTCCGCAAGTGCCCCAGGCGTAATATCCGCCCTATCCTTTGACAAGCCTTTTACTTCTTTTCGTTCTTCAGCTGAAACCTTGTTAAGTTGGTTTTGAATGTCAAATAGCATCCCCGACGATAAAGCATAGTTATGTGCGATATCCAGCGGATAATTCTTTAGCTTACGATCAATTTTTGCAATATTTCGAAAAGACCCACCAATCCCAATGAGTGGGCCAGCGCCATAAATCCAACTAAGGCTGCCGAATTTTTCATTGAGATAGCGATACATTTTCTTTTTAGTTTGCTCACTCACGGCGTTTTTAAGATTGAACATTTGAGAAATTGTGATGGCTCCGAAAGGCAGACTGATGGAATGCGATATCAGATTATCCTCAACGCGAATCAATTCAGTGCTGCTTCCGCCAATATCCATAATCAAACAATCCGTAAGATTTAATGTGTTTACAGCCCCAACATAGTCATAATAGGCTTCTTCTTTACCTGTAAGGACGCGGATTTCAAGCCCAAGCTCTGATTTTGCCTTATCAAGCAATACCGAACGATTTGGTGCCCTTCTCACTGCCTCGGTAGCTACACAAATGATTTTATCTACAGAAAGGGCTTTACTCAGATCCATGAAAAAACTTAATGTCTCAAGAGCATAGTTTATCTTATCTTTGCTCAATGCAAAGGAACTCTCATTATTCTCATTCTCTCCAAGTCTTACGCTCTCTTTAACCTCATCAATCAGCTTAAAGGAGCCATCCGGGCGAACCCGAATAACAATCATACGCATTGAGTTTGATCCAATATCGATTATGCCAACTTTGACCATTTTATGCCTCCAACTCATTAAATTGAAAAAGCTAGGTCCTGTTTGCTTTTTACTCTGTAATCTCGGATTTTTTATCTCTGCTATTTACTGTTTACTTTTTTATCTTTTCTCGTACTTTTCACTTTACTCTTTGATCAGTTTGCTTCGAAATTCCAAAAGCTTTTTCTTTCTTTCTTGAGATATCTTTGGATAACTTGGATCGATGTCTTCGAGGGTTTGAATGACTACTTCTGTAATAACTGACCTTGCAAACCATTTCTTGTCGGAAGGGATGATATACCATGGCGCGTGATGGGTTGAGGTAGTATTGATTGCATCACTATAAGCAGCCTCGTACTCCGCCCAATAGTCTCTTTCAACCATATCATAATCGGAAAACTTCCAGTTTTTGTTTTCATCATCTATGCGCTGCAAGAATTGCTTCTTCTGCTCTTCTTTGGAAATATTGAGAAAAAACTTCAACACTCTAATCCCATTTTGATAAAGATATTTTTCATAGTTATTGATCTGCACGTAACGCTCTTCAAAAATCCGGTCTGTTTTGCATCTATCCGGAAGGTTTGAGTCTTTATATAGCTTATGGACTTTGTCAATTAATACATCCTCATAATAGGATCGGTTGAAAATGGCTATTTTACCTCTTTCAGGCATCACGCGCATGGCACGCCATAAATAGTCATGGTCAAGCTCTTCTATAGATGGTTTTTTAAAGTTGTAAACGTTTATACCTTCTGGGTTAATACCGCTCATAACATGATTAATTGCGCCATCTTTTCCGGCAGCGTCTAATGCCTGAAAAATGATGACTAATCCCTCTTTATGCTCTGCATAGAATTTATTCTGCAAGTCCTGAATAAGGATCAATTGGGCTTCGTGGTTAATATCAGCTTCTTCTTTATTTTTAAGTTCACCGCTCTGACTAGTATCGAAGTCTTTCATTTTAAATTTCGTATCACCTTTATAGCAATATTTTTTAGTGTCCATAACTTTTCTCCTTTTGTCCATACAAACAATAGGTCTCGCTTCTTGAATCAATATATCTATATTATACAACATTTAATGCTGCTTTCATATCTTTCAACTTCTGCACGGTCATAAGCTATAAATGCTCTTCTGCTATAATAAAATTGCAGGCAAATTTGCATCCGCCTGCATATATTAAGAGGTTTTGATATCTCATCTTAGTATTCTACAAATAACCTTTAGGCGCTTGCCTGAGACATCTTGTTTTGAGGTTTTATATTATTGAACCGGTATGAAATCCTTCGCTACGATTGCCTGTCCTTCAGCACTTAGGATGAAATCCAGAAATGCCTGAGCAGCAGGAGTAAGCTCTGTGTTAGACAGATACAGGAATGGTCTTGAGATTTTATAGTCTCCAGATAGCACATTAGCTTCTGTAGCATCGATGCCTTCAACTTTGATCGCTTTAACGGTATCATCAAGTGCGCCGATGGAAATATACCCGATGGTGTTTGGTGT